>JAGQOU010000246.1 GCA_020427145.1 Planctomycetales bacterium
CGCGCCCCGCAACCGGAAGTAGTGATGCCGTTTCAACTCGATCGGAGTGGCTGGGGACGACCGTAGTGAGCCCCCAGTGATTTCCTTGGGTCTGCGCTTCGCTACGTCCCCAGCCACCCAACTCTCCTGGGCAAACGGTATCACTACCGATCGCCGCAACATTCTCACGTTGCCGGTCAATCGCCCCGGGCTGCTCGCTGTCGCACCAGATGCAAGGCCTGCTCAAAATGCTTTTGAAGTTGCAGGAACTTCTGCAGGTCGCCGCCGCGATCCGGGTGAAACTCTTTGACGCGCTCGCGGTACGCAACCATCACGTCTTCCTCGGTGCTACGATCGTCCAGCCCCAGGGCCTTGAGACACGGCGGCCGATGTTTGAGCGCCCAATAATGCGTCTTCGTCGGAACGCGCGACACCAGCACCAACGCTCGCCGCAGCGAGCGCAAGTAGCGGCGAATATCCAACGCGAGGAACACGTAGCCCAATAGCGGCAGGCCGAACGCCAGGGCAATGAATAGCACGAGCACCACCGTGTCGACGCCGTCAAACCAGTAGCCCGACGAAAGCATTCCGCTTGCGCCGGGCGAAAGTACTCTCGTGGCGCACACGTCGATTCGCACTCTCTGGCTGGCGAGCGCCCGCGATTCCTTCGCGCGACGTCCAAGTCGACTTTAAAGATCGGCGACCGCGATCTCGAACGTCGAGAGTTGACGTCCCTGCTCGTCGCGATACTTGTAAACAAGCGTGACGTTGGCGTCCCGCAACTCCTGCATCTCGGGCGCAGTGCGATAGTTGTTCAGCAGCAGCGGACGCATCATCGCTTCGATATCGTCACCCGCCGGCATGGGATCCATGTTGACGATCGTGTAGACGTAACAGAACTTCTGCCCCGGCATCGCGATCGTGGTGTCCAATCGGGTGTTTTGATCGACCATCATCGGCAGCGTGGCGTTCATTTGGCTGGCCGTGGCGGCGAGTTTGGCGTCAATCGAAGCTCCGCCGCCGAAAAAGGCGCGTACCGCCGATCTGCCAATTTCAGATCCGAATACGCCGCCGACGACGGCGCCGACAACGACGACGAGGCTGCCAAGGGTTTTCTGGGGGGTCTTGCCGTAGCGGGCTGGGGTGCGCATGACGATTCCTCGATGGATTGGAGTTGCTAGGCCAAATGGGTCTATCAACACAATCGCAAAATTGCCTCGGCAACTGACAATCCGCTCAAAAAAGCCCCCTCGACCCGCGGCCCGCCGCACCAGTCGCCCGCCGCATAGGCGCCCAGTTCCTCATCTCGCAAAAACCGCTCGGCGAGCGGCTCCACAGGGGCGGTGTACAGCCAGCGGTGGGCAGCGACGTACTTGGTCGGCGCGGGAGCGATCTGCGCGGCGGCAAAAAACGCAGCCAACAAATCGGCCTCGACCTGTTCGGCAGAGCAGTCAATGTGGGCGGCGCTCCACGGTTGGGAGCCGTGCAAGACCCAACACTCTCCGCCATCCAGCGAAATGCGACCGGGCTTGGAGGTGTCGCGGGCGATCCAGGAGAGCGGCCCGTCGTTGACAAACGCCCCGTCGAAATCGATCGGCGTCGGATCTTCGAACTCGACCATCACGGCCCAGCACTTGTGCATCTGGACCGAACCAGCCGGCTGCGCGATGCCAGGAACGGCGGCCAGCAATTCGGCGGTCTGCGGCGCCGGCGCCGTGCAGAGGACACGAGCAAACTCGCCCAGCGAGGTTCCGGCGTCGTCGACGACGCGCCAGCGGTCGCCGCTGCGCTGTAGCTTGCCAACGCGTACGCCGGTGCGCACGTCGAGCCCCTCGGCCAGGCTCTTGCAGATCGCGCTCATCCCCGGAACGCCGACATAGCGGTCGCGGACAATTGGCGAGGTGGCGATGGCTCCCCCTTCAATCACGGCGATCCGCCCCTCCCAGGGAGCGACGACGCCCGTGTCGAGCCAATCGGTCAGCTGAGTGCGGAAGCGCTCGTCCCGCACAGTGAAATATTGGGCGCCGTGATCGAACCGGGCTCCGTGGGGAGCCCGGCGGGTCGACATGCGTCCGCCGACGCCGCGGCCCTTGTCGAACACCACCGGTTCGACGCCCGACTCGCGTAGGCGCCTCGCGGCAATGAGCCCCGAGAGCCCGGCCCCGACGATGGCAACAGAACAGTCAGCAGCAGAGTTGGCATCCATGCCGCTAGACTACGCGGCAGCGGAGCCGTTGGGAAGACTCTGAAACGCGACGTCGTCACGGTGTGTCGCTGGACTCCAGGCCCGAGTGAGTCGCCGCGGCGGCACGGACCGTCCTGCACGATTGCCTGCACCACCGCTACCGCAGCCCAGCCAGTTCCTGCAGCGTGTGCCAATTCTCCAACCGATCCTGCCGGGCCCGCTGCAGCGTTTCGCTGGCATTTCCTTCGCGGTCGAAGTGCTTGGCGAAGCGGCCCTCGCTGCGGCAGAAATCGATGAAATCGACCGTCTCGCCCGTCTTGGGGTTGGTGAACCAGTCGTCTTTTTGCGCGGGATTGCCTTGCAAGCTAAGCCGGTCCTTGATCCGGTCCCCCTTGGTGGGATCGTACACCAACAGCGGAAACGCCCGTGTGTCGACCGCCAGCCGAGCCTGTTCGCCTGCCATGTTGTCGGCCACGCCGTGCTCGGGCTGGCAGGTCGTATAGCAATTGATCACCGCCGGCCCGTCAAACTCCAACGCCCCCAACACCGCTTTGTAGAAGTGGTTGGCGTGGGCCGCCGTGGTTTGCGCGACGTACGTGCGTGGATGCATCATCGCGATCTGGGCAATCTCTTTGCGGCGTTCCTGCTTGCCGGCCACCGCTTTGCCGTGGTAGCTCATTTTGGTGTTTTGCCCGGTGTAGGTGCTCGTCGAAGCTTGCCCGCCCGTGTTGCTGTAGACCTGCGTGTCGAGCACGAACACCTTCACGTTCATTCCCGAGGCCAACAGCCGCGAGAGCGATTGGAAGCCGATGTCGAACATGGCTCCGTCGCCGCCGATGCACCACAGCGGCCGGTCGTGCCAACCGAGCTGGTCCCAGCGGGCCCGTACGCCCATGGCGTCGGCGGGGGCGTTTTCGAACAGCGAGTTGGTCCACGGCACGAGATACGGATTGTAAGGATAGGTCGAGGTGTACACGGTGTTGCAGCCGGTCGCCGCGATGATGCCCCACTGGTCGCCGTACTTGGCGCCCGTGGCGGCGCACATCATCCGCAGTGCAGTCCCCTCGCCACAGCCGGCGCAGCTGCCGGCGCCGCCGACGTAGATGTGCGTCTGTTCGCGCAGCATCATGTCGATCAGCAGGTTGTCGTTGATGTACGCCTCGTTGCTGGGGCCGCACTCCTTGAATCGGCGATGCCCCTGACGGATGTCGCGCATCACCGGTTCGGTCTTGGGGATCATCTCCAGCGCCAAGTCGTCGCACACGGTGACGCACTCTGCGCAACCCTTGCACTTGCTGGGGTCGATGACGATGGCAAAGACGCCCCCTTCGAGCCCCTTCTTCTTGGGGCCGTCGTAGTATTTACGCGGCTTCGACCAGGACAGCTCGAACTTGGCCCGCTCCTCGGCGTCCGGGATCGCCTCCAGGCGGGCTTGCCACTCCGATTCGCTGAGCACCTTGCCGAGAATCGCCGTGTCGGGGCACTCGGTCACGCAGTCCATGCAGCCCGTGCAGTTGTCGCGGAGATAGCGCGGAATTTCGGGGGCGACATAGCTGAAGTCGCGCAGCGTGGCGGTGCCCGCGGGAATGAGCGACCGGGCCGTGGTGAGATCCGCAGGCAGGGTCTTCTCGGCCCCGCCCTCCTCGTAACCGCGAATGATGCGGTCGTTGAAATCACGAACGTCAAGCACCGGCAGCGACACGCCCACATAATCGCGGTCGATCAACGTGCCGTAGCTGTTGTTGTTGAACGGGTCGCGGTCGCTGGATTCGTTCATCGAGCGGGGATGTTCGACGGTCGACATAACTGACTCCCGATATGGGACGTGTGATGTTTGATTGTTGTGGTTCGACGAGGCCGCGTTGGCAGAGACTTTCGATGACTCGGACTATCCCATCAACGCCTTCTCCACTTCCTGCATCTCTTCATATCCGCGTTTGACGCAGGCGAGATTGTCCTGCACGACCTGCTCGCCCCGTTTGCCGAAGTATTTGCGCAGCGCCTTCTCCACGCCCTCGTACACCTGCGCGTCGCTCATGCCGGACGTCTTGGCGTAGGGCGTCAGCTTGAGAAATGCTCCCAACAACACGATGCCCTGCATGCGCATCTCAAGGTCGGCCACCGACGCGATCTCGCGCGCGATCTGCACCATGTCGGCAAAGTACACGCGGAGCTGTTTGTCGCGGATCGTCTGCTGGTGATGCGCCGGGATGCGAGCCCAAACGTCCACCGGGTTGTGATACGCGCTTTGCATAAAGATGGCCCCGCCGTCGACCATGCCCTTCAGCGGATTGCCGCTGAACATGGCGTTGGTGTCGTTGAGCACCACCAAGTCGACCGCCTCCAGTTCGCTGTGGGTGAAAATGTGCGAGTCGGCGATGGACAGATAATACGTGGTCGGCAAGCCTTTCTTTTCCGAGCCATACTTCGGATACGCCTGCACGTCCTTGCCGAACACCTGTCCGGCGATGGTGGCGATGACCTTGTTGGTGGTCACCGAGCCGAACCCGCCGACCGAGTGCCCGCGCATTGAAAACGCCGCCGGCGGCCGCAGGTCGGGGTCCTCGGTCACGTCGAGCGCCAACTTGTGCTTCACGCCCACGCAGAACATGTCCTGCGTGTCATGGATCATGTTGTCGAAGATCGCCAGAATGTCGCCGGGGCGAACGTCGCGGCTGCCCAGTCCGCCGGCGCCGCCGTAGATCCGCGGAATCCGCTCGACCTTTTCCAGGCTGTTCTGGCCAATGAAGGCGTCGCAGAACGCGGCCTTGATTTCGCGGATCAGATGGTTGCCGGTCGTGGACAGGGGGTCGTCCATCCGCTCCAACACGGAAAACGCCTGGCAGTTCTTCAGCGCCGCCACGATTCGCTCGGCCGGGAACGGGCGGAAGCAGTAGATGTTCAGGCAGCCGGCCTTCACCCCCTTCTCGTTTCGCAGGTAATCAACCGTCGCCTGGGCCGTCTCCATGAAACAGCCCATCCCCACCAGAATGTACTCGGCGTCGTCGCAGCGATACGCGCCGACAAAATCGTACTGACGGCCCGTGTTGCGGGCGAACTCTGCGAACGCTTCCTCCAGCGCCGGGGGAACCTGATCGTAGTACCAGCGCTGGGCGATCTTGCCCTTCATGTACG
>JAGQOU010000247.1 GCA_020427145.1 Planctomycetales bacterium
ACGAGGCCCACGGCTCCACCGGCGCCTGGAGACCTCCTGCCGCGAGACATCTTGGCGTTGCGGCCCATTTACCGCGCGACGGGCACGCAGTGGCACCGGCCGCTAGCTGGCACTTCCGGCATTTTCGTCACTGTTTACCAATCTTACTCAACCCGTTCGACCGGCGCTTCCGATACTACCTGCACGGATAGGCCACACAGGCTTCATCGGTACGTGCAGCCAATCGCAGTGCGCCCGGAGATCGGGCGCCCTCGCACAGGGGACTGGGAACCTATGACTTTTCGAACACTCCACAAGTGGATCGCGGCAATCGCTCTCGCGGCAGCCACCGGGTACGGACCCGCCGCGCACGCGCAGGTCGAAGACGCCTACTGCGGACCGGACTGCTACGCCGATGCGCAGTGGTTCGCCCCAGTCGACTTTGACTACAACTGCCTGCCGATTCAAAAAGACTGCGGGTACATCTTCAATTACAACCGGCTCGTCTGGACGATGTCCGGCGAACGGGTGACGATTGGCGCCCGGGGCGCGACCGAGACGTCCGAGGTCATCTACTACGGCCAGACGGTGCCCCTGGACAGCACGGGGACTACGAATCCGTTCGCCGAAGGCGATCCGCCGCCGCCGTACACAATCACCAACGGCGTTCAAGAGGCGCCGCCCGACGCCAACTTTGGCTGGGGTACGCGGTACGAGTTCGGCTACCAAAGCGGCGGCTGCAGCTGGACGGTCGGCATTTTGGACGGCCCCAGCTGTAGCGCTACCCAGGTGTACGGATTCAATGAAATGGTCATTCCGAACAGCTGGCCCGGAACGGACGACTTGCCGTTGATTGACGGTCAGCTCTCCTTCAACGGTTTCCAAAACGGAAACGCCATTGTTGCCGCCACAGGCATCGGCGCCTTGCTCAACGGCATTGGCAGCGCGGGTTACTCGACCTCGCACTTCGGCTTCGGCAGCGTGCATGTCAACTTCTCCAACGGCGGCGACTTTCTCTTCGGATTCCGCGACTACCTTGACCAATCCGAAGCGGGCGTCGGTACGATCGGCGGGCCTGGAATCCAGGTGACAGCGCTGACTGTCGTCAACGGGCAGGTGACGGCGGTCACGACCCTCACGGGCGGAGACGGAATTCCGGACAACCTGGACGGCGACACCGTGTTCGCCTACGGAGTGCTCGTTGACGCCGACGACAACGTGATCGGCCTGATCACTGACTTCGGCGACCTCGCCAACTTCAACGTGGCGTTCGACCAGCTCACTGTCCGCAATCGCACTGAGACTGACGGCGTCGAGTTGATGAAGACCTGGGATCTCGACAATTCGCATCTGCCGGTCAAAGAACAACGCAATCACTTTCAGATCGGCGCCGGCGTACGGTACCTCAAGATCAAGGACACGTTCTTCTGGGACGGTCGTGGCGGCATCTTGGGGCGCAGCTACCAGGAGACGATCGCCGACAATAATATCGTGGGGCCGCAGATTCGCGCCAACTGGAATCGCCAGGACAAGAAATGGAACCTGGGCCTCGATGCCCGCTGCATGTTGGGCTACAACGTGACCAACATGAATCAGAAAGCCGCCATTGGCGAAAACCTGGCGCCGGGGCAGCCCAACTCGCTGCTCTACATGCAACCGACGTACGCCAGCCGCGGCGGGCAAAACAACGAGTTCTCGCCAACGGTCGAACTGCGAGCCGAGGCGCGGTACCAGGTGACTCGCGCTTTGGCACTGAAGCTGGGCTACACGGCCATGTACGTCGACAACATCACGCGATCGTCCGAAGTGGTCGTCTACCAGTTGCCGGACCTCGGACTGGCCAGCGGCGGGCAACAGGACATCTTTATCAACGGCGTCGATTTCGGCTTCGAGATACTGCACTAAGCTCGCGTCAAGCGACGACAGCAACGACAACGAGCCCCGATCAGCATTGGTCGGGGCTCGTTGCGTTTGCAAAACGTCCCCGGCGAGCGGGAGGCGTCCGCCCCCTGCTTTTTTGCAGCCTCTGTTGATGCAATGCGTATTTCGTCGCAGCCCAGGAGAACTGCAAAGTCCTCGCTTCCTTCGTTTTGATCCGTCGAGAAGGAACCACGACGAGCACGACGGAAAACCACAAGCGTAGGCCGTCGTGTCGTCGTGGTTCAATTCTCTTGTTGCTTGGCGAACTTGGCGGTTCAAAACACGACTTTGCGGTTCTCCTGTCGTCGCAGCCTTGTTCGCTCGCTGCGCGTTCGTTTGATCTGGTGACAAACAGGGGGCGAACGCCTCTCGCGCGCCGAGATTCACACGCCCGTGAGCGATTGCAGCGCCCGGCCGCGGAAATCGCGCAGCGCGTCGATGACCTCGGTCATCGACTGATACCGCTGTTCGCGATCCTTTTCAAGCGCTCGCATGGCGATCTTCGCCAGCAGCGGCGGCACGTTGCGTTCGGGGGCGCGCAGACGCGGCGCGATCGGCGGCTGGTTGATAATCAGGTCGAACGTTTCGTTGACCCGCTTGCCACGCAGCGGCTCGCGCAGCGTGAGCATCTCGTACAGCACGGCGCCCACGGCGTACACGTCGGTGCGGGCGTCGATATCGTGACCACCGCCGCGAACCTGCTCCGGCGCCATGTACAGCGGCGTGCCGGGGCGCTGGTTCACGTCGGTCAGCACCTCGTGCTCCATCGCCGAATTGGTGGGGTCGTCGGCGCCCATCGCCCACACCTTGGCCACCCCCCAATCCAGCAGAATCACCTCGCCGAAAGAGCCGACCAGAATATTTTCAGGCTTCACGTCGCGATGCACGACCCCGTGGGCGTGAGCGTAGGCCAGACCGTTGCACACCTGGATGAGAATCCCCAACATGCGTTCCAGGTCGTACTTCGCTAGCGCGTCGGCCTCGCCGGCCAGTTGCCGCTCGATCACCTCGCGCAGATTATCGCCGGCCACCTTCTTCATGGTGAAGTAGAGTCGACCTTCGGTGTCGCGCCCCAGGTCGTACACCGGCACGGTGGTGGGATGCTGCAGTTGGGCCGTGACCCGCGCCTCGCGCAGAAACCGGCTGTGCATGTAATCGTTGTCGGCCAGGTGGGGATGCAGCGTCTTCATCACCACCGTGCGTCCCAGGCTCGTGTCGCGACAAGTTTGCAATACGGCTGAGCCCCCCTTGGCGAGCGGCTGAAAGTCGGCGTAGCGGCCGAAACCGGTCGTTTGAAACTTGGGCAGTCGGGCGTCGGTGTCTTTGACGTAAATATGCGGATACGCGTCGGCGCCGGTGACGGGGGCGTCGTCCTCGTCGTGATAGTCGCCCATCGCAGGTCTCGTGGAGTCAATCGAAAGAAATGCAGATCAGGCGCCTCACCGTCGCGCCGCCTGACCGTAAGTGTACGGCAGGCCACGAAAAAGCCAACGGCGCCCCGGGGTTGGCGATGCCGAAGTTTGCCCGTGAGCCGTAATCCGGGTCTAATGCGCCGACAACCGCTTGGCGCATTGAATCTCGCCGCCGAGACACGCTGGGAACGAAGAAGGCGTGGAACAAAGCCGGCGTCGCGCAAATGCCGGTTGCCGCCCAGCGAGTTGACAAGTCCAATCCAACTTCGTCCGTGATCTCCGCGCCTCGGTGGTTTCCCCGCTCAGCGCCCGACCGCATATCAATCTCGCGAATTGGAGTTTCCCATGAACGACCGCCGCATCGTGACCCCCGCCAGTCGTGTGCCGCGTCGCGATTTCCTGTTGCGCACCGGGCAAGCCGCCGCCGGCGTTGGCGCCGCGCTGCTCGCCGGACCGCAATTCGCCCGCGCCGCGACCGCCGAGGCGGCCAAGCCGGCGCCGACGCCCGAGTCGCTCGTGAAGTTGCTCTACGAATCCTTCACCCCGGGGCAAAAGGAAAAAGTCTGCTTCGCCTGGGATCACGAAGACGACTCGCGGGGACTCTTGCGCACCTATGTGAATCCCAACTGGATGATTACCGAGCAGGAGCTCAACGGCGAGTTCTACACCGCCGACCAACGGGCGCTGGTGCGCGCGATTGTCGAGGGGATGATCTCGCCGGAGTTCAACGAGCGGTTCTACAAACAACAGAAAGACGACAGCGGCGCCTTCGGCAATGACGCGGCGATCGCGCTGTTCGGCGTCCCGGGCTCGGGGAAGTTCGAGTTCGTCCTCAGCGGTCGGCACACCACGTTACGCTGCGACGGCGACTCGGCTGAGCACGTGGCGTTCGGCGGACCGATTTTCTATGGCCATGCCGCCGAAGGTTTCGACGAAAAGCCCGACCACCCCGGCAACGTCTATTGGCCGCAAGCGGTGGAAGCGAACAAGCTGTATGAAATGCTCGATGGCAAGCAGCGCAACCTCGCGTTGGTGGAAACGGCCCCGTACGAAGGCGACGTGCAGTTCCGCGGCGCCGCCGGGGAATTCGACGGCATCCCGGTCGCGGAACTGTCGGCCGATCAGCAAGGGCGATTGCAGGAGGTGCTCAAGAAGCTCGTCGAGCCGTACCGCCAAAGCGACCGCGACGAAGCGATTGCCTGCCTGAAGAAACAGGGCGGCCTGGCGGCGTGCAATCTGTCGTTCTACAAGGAAGACGACATCGGCGAAGACGGCGTGTGGGACATCTGGCGGCTGGAAGGCCCCAGCTTCGTCTGGCACTACCGCGGCGCCCCGCACGTACACGTGTGGGTGAACGTGGCGGACGACGCATCGGTGAAACTCAACGCGTAGGTTACGGAATTGGATCGCACGAGTTGCCAGATAAGTCAGCGTAAACACCGTGATTCGCGTCACTGCGCGACGCAAATACGCTGGACGCGAACCTCGGCCGCCCAAATCCAACTTCCGTGACAAATTCAAGAGGGGATGAACGGCCCCCCGAGGGCGCTTGGTTCGCGCAGCTCCCAGGGGGCTCCCATTGTTCGTCCCCCGCCACCCATCAATCGTAGCCTACCTCCTGCGCTGCACGGCAACGGCAATCACTGCGACGGCAAGCAGGGCCCACGCACCCGGTTCCGGCACGGTCGGGTATTCCCACACGCGGATGCCGCTCTCGTCGAACGTCGAGCCGTCGTCCAGCACGTTGTCGCCCCAGATGCGGTTGCCGGGCGTGCCGATCCATTGCAGAGCTTTGTGGATGTCGAGCGTTTCGCCGGGCAGGATCGGAGGGAACTTCACGTCGATGCGATTGGGAAGCGCCACTGCCGGAATAAACTCCCACGGATGGGGAACGCCGTTTTTGGTGATCAACGACGTGCCGGGCGGGAAAATCTGCGGGATGCTCGTGTCGTTGGGAATCACCCACACAAACCCGGGCGTGAGGATCTCCTCGTGCCAGTCGCGCACCTCCACCGACTGGGGCAGTCCGCCCGGCAGCGGCGGAAGAAGATGAAACTTCTCGTCGATCGGCAGTGCGAACGGTTGCTGCGCGTCGAGCAGGATCGGCGCGCCCGTATCCGTGAACGGCGACTTGAAGATCTTGATCATCGGCCCGGCATTCGGATCGTGATCAAGATCGACGTCAACAAACCAGTGCCCCGCGAAGCCGGAGAAGGGGACGTCGAGTTCCTGGTTGAAGTCGATGTTGAGATTCGCGCCGGCGGTCACGAGCGGGACCTGCGCGACGGCGACATGCGGCAAGACCCCGATGAGACCGACCGCGCTAAGACGGAAAAACCAGCGGCGACAAATGCTCTTCATCATGAGACTGCTCCCGTGCAAGAGTGGACTTGTTTGAAACAGAGTCGAACGCAAGGCGGCAACGAGACTGCCGGCCTGGGCCGTCAAGAAACGAACGGCGTCGTGAAAAGCCAGGGCGCGAACCTCCCCCCAGGTCGCATGCACCGTGTCGGCAAACTCGCCCCCACGAAGTTTGCTCGCCATCGTCCGGCTGCGCCGCCGATCATAGCTCAATTCATTGCGAACGCAAACGCAAGAACCGTTTCCCGGGGATTACCGGCGGATGACATCAAGCCTTCACGCCTACTACCGTCCCGATTGTGCGCCGAAGGGACTCTCGCCTCAGGGCCCGAACGTTGGCTCGTCGATCGGTGGCTCGCCCCGGCGACGGCGGAGGGCTTTCGCTGAGGTCGGCTTCTAGCAGGCCCTGCTCGCGTCGCGGCGAAACCTTCATTACGAGCGGGCCGTCCGACGGTACTCGCGGGGGCTCATGCCGACTTCTTGTTTGAATGTGAAGGCGAACTGCTTTGCCGAGGTGAATCCGGTGGCCAGGGCGACGCGTTGGATCGTCTGGTTCGGTTTCTCGACCAGCAGCCACCGCGCGCGGGCAAGCCGCTGCCGACGAAGATACTGATAGGGCGTTTCGCGCAGCGAGTCGCGGAACGCGTACTCAAGCCACCGCCGCGATACGTTCGCGTGGCGCGCCACCGCATCGATCGTAAAGTCCGGCTCATGCATTTGCCGATGCAGAAACTCCATCGCATCGCGCAGGCGGGCGTCGCTGACGGCAAAGATCTGCGTCGAGTCGCGCTCGACGACTTCCAGCGGCGGGATGCTCGTGCTCCGCGGAACCGTTTCGCCAAGCATCAGACGATGCAACAGCTCGGCGGCGCGATAACCGCGCAGGCGGTCGTTGCGGGCAATGCTGCTGAGAGTGGGCCGCACATGCGAGCAGACCAACTCCTCGTTGTCGACGCCGACCACCGCGATGTCCTCCGGCACCTTGAGCCCGGCGGCGCGACAGGCGTCCAAGGCCGCGCGAGCCCGATAGTCGGAGACGGCGAACATCCCCAGCGGCGTCTTGCGACCTTGGAGCCACTCGGCCAACCCGTGATTCTTCTGCAGCCAGTCGCCGTCGCAGTCGCTGTAGGACGGGTAGTCGAGAAAACAGTCGTGCTGGTACCCGGCTTCGTCGAGCACCTCCTCAAAGCCGGCTTGCCGCTCGGACGAGAAATTAACGTCCCGCAATCCGTAGAAGAGTAAGTTGCGGAACCCCTTGCTCACGAGATGATCGGCCGCCATCCGACCGATGGCGCGATTGTCGACGATGCAGGCCGGCGTGGGCAAATCGGGGAAGCTGCTGGTGATGTTCACCAGCGGCGTATTGATGGTCAGCGCACACTCGGCCTCTTCGCGCGTGCTGATGGCCGCCAAGATGCCGTCGCCTCGCCACCGCGCCAAATCCTTGATCGACAACAGCGGCGACTCGAGCGCCGCGACGAAACTCCAATCCAAATTCCGATCAGCGGCGTAGGCCAGCACGCCTTCGATCAAAACTTCTTGATGACCGCCGCGCGGAAACGCCAGCGCGATCTCGGGACCACTTTTCATGGACGAACCGTCATGAGGAGATAAGACCTGCCAGCAAGCTGCCAGGAAAAGACAAGACAAGTCACGGCGACTTTGCAAGGATTCGATCGCTACTTCTTCGTGGTTACCGATTGTACCAAGCGGACCCTGCAATCTGCCAGCGCTTCTGCGTTCAACTTGCAAATTTGACACTGATTCGCGACAGGCTGGCTCGACTAATTTTATAATTTAGAACACTTGCGTTTTCACAATTGCGCAGTTCTGGCTACCGCCCGCGGCGGTTGAGCAAAGCGGGGTCAAATGCGTGCGGGCATCCACCAAGCGAATGCACCAACCTGTCCACGGTGCAGAAAGCGCAAGAAGCGAGCACGAAACTAAAATCGGCCCGATATGGCGGGGCGGATTCGCGCCGCGGCGCCGCCGGTCAATCGGCGATGACCGCCAACAGCTCGGCGCGGATTGTTTCGAGCTTGGCTTCGTCGGTGACCTTGCGGTAGTCGCGATCAGACACATAAAACACGTCGACGACCTGGTCCAGGTACGTGCCAATCTTCGCGTGCCGAATGGTCAGCTCCAACTTGTGAAGTTTGTGCGCCAGGTCGTAAAGCAGGCCCAGGCGATCGAACGTGAACACCTCGACGATGGTGCAGTCGGCCGACCCGTCGACGTCAATTCGCACGCGGGGCGGCAGCTGCGTGAGCTTCACTGTCTCGGCGGCCCGATCCTGCCCCCACACGCGGCGAAATTTGGGCGGCTCGTCGCTGCCGACGGCAGCCGCCATCGCCTGGCCGATTTCATCGAGCCGCCCTTGCGGCGTTCCCTCGGGATTCTGCGGATCGAGCGCCACGTAGCGCAGCAAAAGCAAATCGTCGGGCAACGTTTCGCTGTCGGCGGCGAGAATCTCGAGACCGCGACTCGCCAGGGCGCCGGCCATCGCGGAAAAAGCACCGCGTCCCGGGCCTTGATCGATGCCGGCGAGGAACTCAACCGTCTTTGTGCTCGTCTGATTGAACCCCCACGCCACGGCGCCGCCGTCGGTCAGGCGATGGAAGCGCCGCAACGCCTCGGCGACCAGTCGCGGTTCGCAGGCGATCAGCACGCTGCTGGGGAGCGCTTCAGCGTGACGCCGGAACCATTCGTCGGCGCGTTCGAAGTCGGTGAGGTGCCGCAGCGTTTGCCGACGTCGCTCAGCGATTCCCACGGTGTCGCTGCCGCCGAGCCCCACGCCCAACTCGGCCAGCGTGCGTTGCAGCAGGGCGCCAAGCACCTCGACCTTCCAGTCGGTCAGCACGTCGGGCCCGACGGCGGCCAAGTCGGCGCAGGTCAGCGTGAACAGCATCCGTAGCCGCTGCGTCGTGCGCACGGTCTCGGCGAACTCGGCCAGCACGCGCGGGTCGCTCGTGTCGCGGCGGAACGCCAGATGCGACATCATCAGGTGCCGCCGGACCAGAAACACGGCGTCGTCCGCGTCAGCAGCGCCGAGGCCGAGCCGCTGACACGTCTCGCGCGTCAGTTCGGCGCCCACTTCACTGTGATCGCCTTCGTACCCTTTGCCCAAATCGTGCATCAGCAGGGCCAGGTGCAGCACGCGTTTGTTCTTCACCGCGCGGTAAGCGTCGCCCAGGAAGCCGTCGCGTTTGGCGAACTCCGTCGCGCGACGAACGGCCAACAAGCAATGTTCGTCGACGGTGTATTTGTGGTATTGGTTGAACTGCAACAGGCAGCGGGCGTGTTTCATGGCCGGGATGAACCGCTCGAGATATCCCAGTTCGTGGAGCATCGCCAGCGCGTCGGCCGCGATCGCCGAATCGGCCAGCATACGCAGGAACCGCTCGATGGCGGCAGGCGGCGGGTCCTCCGGACACTCGGGGGCTCCCAAGAGCAGCGCGCCCCAAGCCGCTTGATCCAATGGCCTCTGCTCGCGCACGGAGATTTCCACAAGTTCCAGCGCCGCTTCGATGTCGCCGCGCACGCGGGCCAGTCCGGCCGGCGTGGCGGACACCGTGGACACGCCCACCTTGACGTCGCCCGCCACCGTGCGCCCCAGCACCGGATCGAGCACGCGCGAAATGGTCGACGGCGAGTCTTGCACCTCGCGCCGACGAACCAACTGCCAAAGGTGGTTCGTGTGACGAAAATAGTCGCGCATGAATTGCTCGACTGGCAACAACCCGCTGCTGCCGCGGTAGCCGAACTTTTCCGCGATGCGCAACTGCTCGGCCCGATCAAGCAAATCCTTCGCCGTGCCGGCGTGAAAGTGCATCTCGTTGCGCAGCCGCAGCAGCAGCGCTTGGGCCGACTGGTAACGCCGGAGCTCGAGCTTCGAGAGAGCGCCGAGGAGATGGAGGCGTTCGGGATCCGCTTCGCCGTGATCGATGAACCCAAACCAGCGTATCAGGTGCAGATCGCGCAAGCCGCCGCGCGAACGTTTGACGTGCGGCTCCAGTGCGTAGACGCTTTCGCCGTATTGATCTCGCTCGGCATTGCGCGCTGCTTCGAGTTGCCGCGCGACCGACTTGGCGCGTCGCCGGACCATCCGGGCAAAGACGTCGCGAAACCCTTCGAACAACGGCTGGTCGCCGGCCAGCAGCCGGCAATCGATGAGCGACGAGCAAATCACCGCGTCGCCGCGGGCCAATTGAACGGCCTCGGCCGAACTGCGGACGCTGTACCCCAGCTGCAGGCCGGCGTCGTAGATCGACTGCGTGAAACTGCGGACCAGCGGCGTGAGCGCCTCGCCGATGCCGTCATGCAGGATCATCAGGTCGACGTCGGAGTACGGCGCCGCCTGGCGGCGACCATGACTGCCCAACTCAACGAGCGCCACGCGACGACGGATTTCGCCGAACTTCGGCGACTGTTTTTCAAACGCATCGGCCGCCGCAGAGAAGAGTCGCTGCAGCACGCCGTCAATCAGCGACGCCATTCGGGCGCAAATCTGCACCGCGTCGAGCCCGCGGTCGTGCAACTCGGCCAAACGCGATCGCCCCGTGGAAAGCTCGTCGCGCGCCGCTTGAACGAGTTCGCCACGCTGGAAACTGGCTGGCATAGAAAGGAATGGGAAAGCAGAACAAGCGGCGTCGAACAAGGTGCCAACAATTGGGCCGAAGGTCGCCGCCGAGTCATGACCTAGGCCCAAGCACCAGTCGCCGATTATAGCTGCTGAGCCGGGAGCCGTCCCCAATTGGTCATGGGTCGCCGAGCGACCGCGGCTGCATGGTCCGAGCCGGCGAGATCAATCGAACGAATCGCCTCGCCGCGCGGGCCATGCGCGGCGGGTCTAGAGCGCTTCGGGGCCGGTCTCGCCAGTGCGAATCCGGATCGTGTCGACCAAATCGGAGACGAAGATCTTACCGTCGCCGATCTGGCCCGTCTGGGCGTTCTTGATAATCGTGTCGACGACCGCCTGCAGGCGATCTTCGCCAACGGCAACCTCGATCTTCACCTTGGGGACGAAGTCGACCGCGTACTCGGTGCCCCGGTACGTCTCGGTGTGCCCTTTCTGACGGCCAAAGCCCCGCACCTCGGTAATCGTCATCCCCGCGACGCCCGCGTCGCTCAATGCGTTCTTGACGTCCTCCAGCTTGAAGTGGCGGACGATTGCTTCAATTTTCTTCATGGTCTTAGATCCTGCGAAAATTTCCCGCCACGCGGGCCGGCCCGCCAAGCGGCCTTTCGCCGCGGCAACGTGACTTTTAGGTTAGCGAGCCGGGCAGCGGCTCGCCAGCCGGATTTGCTCCGGAAACCGCTACACCACCACGCGGCGAACCTCGGCGAGCCGCGCCAAAAGGCGATCCAAGCCGCAGCCGCGTCTAGCTGAAGATGTAGCCTTCCTCGCCATGGTCGGCGACGTCCAGGCCGCGACGTTCGTCCTGCTCGCTGACTCGCAGACCCACGGCGGCGTCGACGACTTTGAGGATAATGAACGTCACAACCAGGCTGAACGCGATCGTCACGCCCACGGCCACGATCTGCCCGATCAGCAGTCGCGTACCGCCGCCTTCGATCAACCCCAGCTTGTTGCCGGCGTCAATGTCCGTGCATGCGCGGGTGGCAAACACGCCGGTTAGGATGGCGCCCAGCGTGCCGCCCACGCCATGCACGCCAAAAGCGTCCAGCGCGTCGTCGTAGTTGAAGTGCCCTTTGATCTTGCCGCACGCGAAAGCGCACACGATGCCGGCGACAAACCCCATGAGCAGCGCCGGCATGGGGTTGACGAAGCCGGCAGCCGGCGTGATGCACACCAGCCCGGCCACGGCTCCCGACGCGGCGCCCAACACGCTGGGTTTGCCGTTATGCACCCATTCGTAAACGCTCCAGCCCAACACGCCGGCGGCAGCGGAAAAGTGCGTCACCGCGAACGCGCTGGTGGTGAGATGATCGCTCAACAGTTCGCTGCCGGCGTTGAACCCAAACCAACCGACCCACAGCATCCCGGCGCCCAACACCGTGAAAGTGAGGTTGTGCGGACGCATATCCTCGTGCCCGAATCCGCCGCGACGGCCGATGAGCAACGCGCACAACAGTGCGGAAATCCCCGAGCTGATATGCACGACCGTTCCGCCGGCAAAGTCGAGCGCTCCGCCGGCCCAGCTGGAACCGACGCCGGCCTCGATTTCGGCGGTCGTGTCGAACGACAGGATCCCGCCGTCCCACACCCAGTGGCACAGCGGACAATACACCAGCGTGCCCCACAAAATACTGAAGATCACCATCGCGCTGAACCGCATTCGCTCGGCAAACGCCCCGCAGATGAGCGCGGGGGTGATGATGAAAAACATGCCTTGAAACAGCATGTGGGCGTACATGGGAATAGGAATGCCGCCCACGTCGTACATTGGCGCCACGGGCGCACCCGCGTCGTCACTCCAAGTTCGCTGCACGTTTTGCATGAACAAGTAATCGCCGTTGCCTACGTACGGACCGTCGCCGCCAAAGGCGAGGCTGTAGCCGTACAGCGACCACAGCACGGTCATCAGCCCCATTAGAAACAGGCACTGCATCATGATGCTCAACACGTTCTTCTTGCGAACCAGCCCGCCGTAGAACATGGCCAATCCGGGGGCGGTCATGAACAGCACGAGCGCCGAGCTGGTGAGCATCCAGGCCGTGTTGCCGGCCAAGAGCGCCGCGTCGGCCGTCTCCGCCACCTGCTGCAGTTCGAGACCAGATTCGCGCTGGGCGAATGCTGGCGACGCGCCAAAGGTCGCCGCCACGAGAACGCCGAACGCCGCCACGACGAAACGGGGAGAATATCCTGCCATGGGGTGCCGCCCTTATGGTTGGAGAAGCCGCGAGAGTGCGATCGACCGCCGCACCATCGAGGAGCCAGGGCAAATGCGACCGCGAGGGCGCCAATCGGCGAGGTCCCTCTGCCTGCGAACCGCACTTGCTAGCTACGAGCGTCCCAGAATAGAACGGTCGCGCGGGAACGTAAAGTGGGCCGCGGACCTTCCTGCGGGAGCTACCGCTTGCCTTTGTCCCAAGCTTGGTCGGGGACGCCGGCGGCGGCGTTGGCGGCGCGGGCCAGGACAAACAGCAAATCGCCAACGCGGTTGAGATATCGGATCACGATCGGCCGCACCGGGGCCGAAGCGGCCAACGCGACAATCATGCGCTCGGCGCGACGACAAACGCATCGCGCCGTATGCAACGCGGCCGCCCCTGGCGTGCCGCCGGGGAGAATGAATTGCGTGAGCGGCGTCAACGTCGCCTCGAAATCGTCAATCTGCTGCTCGATTCGCTCAATCGCCGCGTCAGCGAGCAGCAACATGCCTCGCTGCTCCGCTTCGGGCGCCGCGAGCTCGGCTCCCAGCCCAAACAGGTCGTGTTGCAGCAATTCCACCACGGCGTCGATTTCCGCCGGCAACGCTGCTGCGCGCGCAACCCCCAACAGCGAGTTGAGCTCGTCGAGCGTGCCGTAAGACTGCAGCCGGGGATCGTTCTTCGAGACGCGCTGACCGCCAATCAGCGCGGTGAGTCCTTCGTCGCCGGTGCGGGTGTAGATTTTCACGGTAGCCGTTCGGGGGGCGATTCGAGTGAGTGAGAACGCTAAGAGCGAGCGCCCCGCCGGGCTTTCTTCGCCGCGGGGTCGCGTCTTGCCGGTGATGTGAAATGTAACGCCTACGGCCGGACGTGAGTATAGCCAGCATTGCAGCGTCCCCGGCTGCGCCGGCGCGCGACCCGATCACGCGGGTTGCACAGGTCGCGGGGCCGTCGTCGCGACTGACTGCCCCCAGAGGGTGGTTCCAGAGCCCGTAGCGACCGCACTGGTCGGGCTCCGGCGGCCCGTCAGTCTAGGCGAGGTGGGAAAGATTTTCGGTTGCTCATGGCTGACGCAAAGATGAGAATGTAGGCTTACCTGCCGGAATCCCGCCGGCGCGGTGCGGTTCTCCGTCGCCGTTTTCAATGCAATCCGTCGTTTCGACTCGAGGAACTACCCGATGCTTCGTTCGCTGCGAATAGTCGTCTTTCCTGCGGCCTTGTTCCTGCTGACGGCCCCGTTGACCGCCGACGGATCTCCCGCCGTGGCGCTCGACGAGCAGGCCACGCTCGAAGCGCTCGAAGCCGAGGTGGCCGCCGTGCTGGCCGCCAAGGCGGATTCCGCCGAGACCAAAGCGGACGAGGCCAAGGCTGAGACCAAAGAGGCTGACGAGAAGAAGGACGAACCCGCCGAAGAGAAAGCCGACGACGAAGACAAGGACAAGGCCGCCGATGAAGAATCGAAGGACGACGAGAAGGCGAAGAAGGACGAAAAAGAAAAGCCCAAGAAGCCCGACACGCACAAGGTCGAGACGAAGAAGTTCACGTTGGAACTTGAGGTCGACGGCGTGTTCGTCGCCGAAGAGATGCATGAAGTCGTCGTGCGACCGGAAAAGTGGGGCAAGTTCGAAGTGGTGAGCGCCAAGCCCCACGGCGCCAAGGTGAAAAAGGGCGACGTGGTCGTACAGTTCGACGACGAAGACCTCGAAAAGGCGATTGCCGAGCAGTCGCTGCAGCAACGGCTCGACGAACTGTCGATGATGGAGACCGAGGAGCAGTTCCCGCGGCTGGAAAAAGCGATTGACCTGAACTTTACGCAAGCCAAACGCAACTACGAGCAGTTTGTCGACGAGTTCAAACGGTTCAAGGAGGTCATGCGACCGCTGTCGGAGAAGATGGCGTCATACAACCTGAAAAATGCCGAACAGTATTTGGCCAACGCCCGCGAGGAACTTGAGCAGCTTCAGAAGATGTACGACGCCGACGAGCTGACCGAAGAGACCGAGGAGATCGTGCTGAAGCGGCAGAAATTCGAGGTCGAGTACGCCGAGTTCTACGTCGAGTACTCGAAGATCAACTACGACTACACGATGAGCGTGTCGATTCCCCGCCGGCTAGAGTCGCTCGAGTTGGGCCTGGAGGAAGCCACGCTCTCTTTCGATCAAGCCAAGATGATCAAGTCCGTCTCGCTGCCCCGCGAGCGATATCGGCTCGAACAGTTGCGCGAAGAGCGGACCAAGAGCATTGAAGAGCACGCCAAATTGCTGTCCGACCGCGATCTGATGACGCTGCGGGCGCCCGCCGACGGCATCGTGTACTACGGTCAATGCAAGGACGGCCGCTGGGGCGAAATCAGCAGCTACAAGTCGAAGCTTCAGCCGCACGGCGCGGTTTCGGCTAATTCGGTGGTCTTTACGATCGTCAGCCCGGAGGAAATGTTCGTGACCACTTCGGTCAGCGAAAAGGAATTCCCCATGATCCACGAGGGCCAGAAGGGCACGGCCGAACCGGCCGCCGACGACGACGTGAAGTTGCCCGTCACGATCAAGCAGATCGAGTCCGCCCCCGGCGCCGGGAACAAATTTGAGGTCGTCCTGGAGTTGGACGACGACGACGCCCCCGCCTGGTTGATGCCGGGCATGACCTGCAAGGCAACCTTCACCACCTACGAATCGAAGGACGCCGTGGTCATTCCCGCCAGTCTCGTGCAGACCGACGAGGACGATGAAGACCAAAAGTACGTGATGGTCGTTGAAGACGAGGACAAGGATCCCGTGCGACACAACATCAAGCTCGGCAAAAAGAAGGACAAGGACGTCGAAGTGACTGAAGGGCTCAAGGCAGGCGACCTGATCGCCAAGGACGCCAAGGACGAAAAGAAGAAGTAGACGCGCCCGTCTGCGTCGCGATGCGTAGAATCAACAGATCGCGGCGTGGCGAGAACGCGTCCGCTTCGCAGGGCAGGGGACGCATGAAGGTCGCCGCCTGAGACCGCCGCCCGCGGCGTCCCGACTTTCCGGTGTTTGCAGGAGAACTTCACCCATGCGATCGGCCTCGACTCGAACACGGATTCGTTGGAGCGTGCTGGCCGCGTGCCTGGGGGCAATCGGCAGCCTGGCCGGCGGACTGACCAGCGTCGCCCGGGCGGATGACGCAAGCGACGGGGCGACCGCCACCGCGGAAGCGCCAAGCGACTCGACGGTCGACGCCGACGCAGCGGCCGAGCATTTCGACTACCCGCTGGCGCTGGAAGGCCCCGACCCGGCGCCGATCACGCCGCCCACGCGCGCGGAAATCGACGACGCGTTGTTGCGCGGCTTGGCGTTTCTGATCGACACGCAGAACCCCGACGGCTCGTGGGGGAGCGCCCGCAAAACCAAGGCGCTGAACATCTACGCGCCGGTGCCCGGATCGCACCACGCATTTCGCATGGGCGTGACGAGCTTGGCGATTGTCGGCATCTGCGAAACGCTCGCGAACTTGGGCGACGACGAACTGCCGGCCGAGCAGCGTCAGGCGGCGGAAACCGCGGTCGACCGGGCGCAAGATTGGTTGTTGAAAAACGCCTCGCACCTGCGACGCGCTGAGACCGACGCCCTGTACAACGTGTGGGGGCACTCTTACTCGCTGCACGCCGCTTGCCGCCTGTACGCCCGCGCCGCCGGCAACGAGGAACTGCAGAAGCAACTCGTGGAAATGGCCAAAGCGCAAGCCGAAAAATTGCAGCGGTACGAGTTCCTCAACGGCGGCTGGAGCTACTACGACTTCGACGGCCGCACGCAACGACCAAGCAGCAGTCCCTTTAGCTTCACCACCGCTACGGTGCTCGTGGCGCTGAAAGACGTGCAACAGTTGGGCGTCGACTTTCCGCAAGAGTTGATTGACAAGGCGACGGCCTCGCTGTTGCGGCAGCGCTATCCCGACTTCTCATTCGCTTACGGCGAGTATCTGCGGATGATGCCGCGGTACGACATCAACCGTCCCGCCGGCAGCTTGGGCCGATCGCAGGCCTGCAACCTGGCGCTGCGTTTGTGGGGCGACGAGCACGAGACCGACGCGGTGCTGAAAAACTGGCTCGATCGGCTCTACGCTCGCAACGGATGGCTGAGCATCGGTCGCAAGTACCCGGTGCCGCACGAGTCGCACTTTGGCGTGGCGGGCTACTTCTACTACTACGGCCACTTTTACGCGGCAATGTGCATCGATCAGTTGCCTGCGGCCGAGCGACCCCATTTTCAGCAGCATCTGGCGCACATTCTGCTGCCCTTGCAGGAAAAGGACGGCAGTTGGTGGGATTACCCGCTGTACAACTACCACCAGACGTGGGGCACGGCGATGGCCATGTCGTCGCTGGTGCGTTGCCTCCCCGCCAAAACGGCGGACGCCTCGGACGGCGCCGGGCTGTAGCGGGCTCCGTTTCTCGTCTTGCGTGCTAGCGTGACGCAGGCCGCCTCTCAGTGGGCTGTGACGCTCCACGCCTGCGTCGTCCGCTGCTGCAGGCTGTCGAGCCATGGGACGCCGTACGCGACGCCCCCCGGCGCACTCCCGCCCGGTGCGATTGCGCCAGTTCTGCGGCAGGTGGGCTTGTGCCGGTTCTCCAGGCGCTGGGCGGCGAATTGGCCCGGCTTCTTTGTCCGCAGTGCAATGAGAGCGCCCCCAGCGACCTAAATTTCCAATGTTGGCGGGCACGAGATCGTCCCGCCCCGGTCGTTCCCCAACGACCGCAGCAGATGCAAACGAAGCTCCCGGCAATCCCCCCTCGTTTCCTGTCACGAACCACACACGACTGACTGCAGCAACGAGCACGCCCATGGGCTTTCTCAAAGAGTTCTTCAACAACGTCTTCCAAGAGGAAGATGCGGCTGGCGGCACAGCCCCCAGCGCGGTCCCAACGTCCCCCAGCGCGGCGCCGGCGACGCCTGAGAGCGGCTTCGAGACCATCTCCGAATCGGAGCTGGAAGCCCACCTCGGTATCGCGCGGTACGGCTCCTTTGTGCTAACCGACGCGGTGCGACCTTCCTATGACCTGGAAGTCGTGCCCTCGGCCGGCTACCGCCACGACGTCTATCGCGACGAGCAAGCGGGGCGCAACGTGCCGGTCCTGATGGCCGCCGCCTCGCGCGACGATCTGTTCGACGCGTTCATGGAACTGCTCGAACCGCTCGGGCAGGTGGTCGACGTGGTCATCGAGTCGAGCCACGCGTACTCGCGTTCGGGCCGGCAAGAGTGCTACCGCGAACACATCGACATGCCGATCCTGCAAAGCATCCTCTACGATTTTGAGGACCTGCTGGTCAACGACGGCTGCACAGGCATCGCCGTGCTCAACCCCGGGCTGCCGCAGGAAGTGCAGTTCGACGAGCACAAGCTGCTGATCGTCTACGGCCGCGATCTCGAGCCGTACGAACGGGTGCTGAGCCACTGCAATATCCCGTGCCGCGA
>JAGQOU010000248.1 GCA_020427145.1 Planctomycetales bacterium
TCGTTCCTGATCTGCATCCCGCTGGCCTTCTACTACCAACTCGCCGAGCGAACCGTCACTCAGACCGGCATCGCCAATCCCGCATTCAAGATGACCTTCGGCCAAATGTCCGAAGTCTTCTTCATGCTCGTGATGCCGCTGTTCTTCGCGCGGCTGGGCGTGAAGTGGATGTTGGCCGTCGGCATGCTGGCGTGGGTGGTGCGATACGCCTTGTTCGCCGTGGGCGCACCGGATGACGTCCAATGGATGGTGCTGCTTGGCGTAGCCCTGCACGGCATTTGCTACGATTTCTTTTTCGTCACCGGGCAGATCTACACTGACAAAGCCGCCCCGCCCGCGATCCGTTCGCAGGCCCAAGGCATGCTCGTGCTGTTCACGCTGGGATTGGGCATGTTAATTGGCGCCAAAGTCGCCGGCGAGGTGGAGCAACGCTATACCCCCGCCGAGTATACGGTCGCCAACGAGCAAGCCCTCGCCGCCGCGCTGAAGGCGGAGGAACTTACGAAACAAGTCGCCGACGCCCCCGAGGGCGAACGCGCGGCTCTCGAGACCCAACTCGCAGAAGCCCAGGCCGACGCCAATGCCAAGAACGTCGCAGCCCTGAAATTGCTCGACTGGAAAATGATCTGGGGCATCCCCGCCGGACTGGCGGGAGCAATCTTGCTGATGTTCGTTGCGGTGTTCAAGGACAAACAACAACCGGCCGTCGAGCAGAGCGTCGGCGCGGCGCCGGCGACGTAGCACTCCAGCGCACCCCGCGGCGCGCGACCACCGGCGGCGCGACGCCGCAGCGTGCCCAACCGACCCGAACTCGTTGACCGTCCCTAGCGACCATCAATGCAATACGCCACGATCGTGCTCGGCAATCTCGTCCTGTTCTGGACGTGCTTCCGCGGGCAAATCGGGCTGGGCGAGTTGCTGTGGGTGTTTTGGGCGCAAAGCGTGTTGATCGGCCTCGCCGCCGCCGTGCGGATGAGTTTGCTGCGGCAGTTCTCGACCGACGGCTTCACCGGCAACGGCAAACCGGTCCCCGAGACCCCAAAAGGCAAACGCGAGACGGTGGCGTTCTTCCTCATTCACTACGGGGGATTCCACGCCATCTACGCCGCCTTTCTGGTCGACAAGCACGGCGCCCCCTGGCTGGCCACCTCGCTGTGGGGCGCGCTGGCGCTAATCGCCTTTGGCATCGGCGAGGCGGCCAGCGTCGGGCGTCACGCGGCGAGCGATCGCTCCTGGCGGCCGAATCTCGGCACGCTCATGTTCATGCCCTACTGCCGGATCGTGCCGATGCACCTGGCAATCCTCGCCAGCGGTCCGTTCGATCTCGCCGGGGCGGACGGAACCAGCTCTATCTTGCTACTGTTTCTGGTGCTCAAGACAGGCGCCGACCTCGGCATGCAGATCGTCGAAGACCGGCTCGAAGCACAACGGCAGGCAGCGCAGCAGCAGCAGACGGATACATGACCGCCGCGCCAATTAATCGCCGGGCCCCGAGTCATGGCAGGGGAGGGCGAGTCTCGTCCTCACGTATCGAGGCAACCCGAGCGGGACAATGCGTCGTCACCCAGCGCGCGAACCGGCTAATCTCGCTGCCGGGGGTTGTCCGTCGTTTCACGGGACTTGGCCGTCCACGCCGGCCCGAACAGGGCGCAGGCGACGAACTCGCCCACAATGCCCGCGACCAGCAGACTGGCCAGCGTCGGCCCAAGCCCCCGTTGGGGCCACGCGATCACCGACGCCACGAACAGGCCCGACGACACGAAAAAGAACGTCAGGGCGCCAAGGTCCTTGGCCCGCTGCGACTCGCGCGACACGTCGCGCCCCGTCAGCCGATGGGCGGCGTTCGCCGCGCCCGACATGGCGGACGGGTAGCCGAGCACCATGACGCCGACAGTGATGAGCCATAGGACGGCCATAAGCCAACCCTCGCGGTAGAAGAGACTTACTACGAATTGTGACTCATCGCGGGCCCGCCGTCAAAGGGATTTGCCGCCCCAGGCGTACAACGGCTCACATCCCAGGCCCCCGAGACCCGTCATCCCCCGCGAAATACAGGGCTTTTCCGCCACGCTGGCGGCGTCGCCGACGTGCAAATCGACAGTTCGGCGTTTGGGACGAAGTGGCCAGCCGTTGGGGCAACCGTCCTCCGGCAAGGGGCGTCGGTTGAGGCGGGACAAACAACGATCAGTCGGCGGCGAGTTCGATTTCCTGCAAGAAGAAAACTCGGCCCGTCATTCCGGGCACCGCAGCACGATCGGCGAGTACTGGCGGGCGTGTGGACTATGTTGTGCCATCAAGGATTGAGCGGAACCCAAGGTACCGCTGAAAGGGTTTAGATAACACCGGAGTTTGTTCTGCAAACCACTTGCGGGCAATTTCGCAATCCACTCTTGCCTTTTCGATCATTGATGGGCCGGCGTGCTTCGACGGGTCGGTCACTTGCTGAAAGTGCAGGATAGCTTCTGCGTTTTTCCATGCGGTCTCCATATAGCGCTCGACTTCTTCACCGAACAGGAAACGCTTGGCGTCAGTTGTCTCGAAAAACTTACCGATTTCGGCTTCTGTTAAACGATGGTTAATTACGGCAGCAAATAGGTCGGCAAGCCCTCGATAGACGGCATACCTTTTTTCAAACAGGTCAAGCCGCAGCTTATTGTGCGAGGTCCGGTATTGGTTGCCTGCGATCGACAATCCGATCAACGCCACGACGACGGTCAGCCACCGCAGGGCAGTGTCCGCGCTTGCCGCGTTCCCTGCGGCCGCGACCAACCATATTCCATTTCCCATTCTGCTTTCCCCCTAACCCCGAGGCCCAATAGATCAAGCACCCGACATCGCGTTTGGCACGTTGTGCAGCGGCATCGAAGACGCCGCCGTCGCAGCAGCGTCGCTCAACTGGCACCACGCCCATTGTGCCGAGGTCGACCCGTTCTGCAAGAAACTCTTGGTCTACCACAACCCAGAGGTTCTCAATCTTGGCAACATCCTCAAAGCCGACTTCCCGCCAGTCGACAGTGTCGTCGCCGGCGCCCCGTGCCAATCCTTCAGCGCCTACAGCACAGCCAGAACGGGCTTCGACGATCAGAGCGGCCAATTGGCCTTCCGCTTCGTTGAAATCCTTCGCCAGCCTCGCCCCCGCTGGGTCGTCTGAGCAGACGGCGGCAGCATCTCAACCGCAAACGGCGGCCGCCACTTAGCCGGTTCCAAGACGCGGCGGCCGAATGCGAGGTTCGAATCGCCTGGTGAGTGATTCTCGCTGGTAGCCCCGGCGGCGCGCCCGACGCCACCCCGCCCCCCCAACGCAAACGGCCCCGCGGAGCAAGTCGTGCTCCGCGGGGCCGTGATTAAGCGTGAAAGAGGCGCCGCCCGGATTCGAACCGGGGATGTCGGATTTGCAATCCGATGCC
>JAGQOU010000249.1 GCA_020427145.1 Planctomycetales bacterium
TCGCCTACACCGGCGGCAGCACGCTCGCGGCGGCTGCGGCCGGGGCGGAGGTGGTGCATGTCGACGCCGCGCGCAGCGTGGTGGCCCGCGCGCGGCAAAACGCCGAGCAATCGGGCTTGTCCGCCGCGCCAATCCGCTGGATCGTGGAAGACGCCGCGAAGTTCTGCGCTCGCGAACTGAAACGCGGCAACCGGTACGACGCGGTGATCCTCGACCCGCCCAGCTACGGCCACGGCCCCAAGGGCCAACAGTGGCGGGCCCAACGCGACCTGCTGCCGCTGATCGAACTGTGCGGCGAGTTGGTCGAGCGGCGGCCCCAATTCTTGCTGCTCACCTGCCACACGCCGGAAATCGGGCAGGCCGAACTCTCGGCGATGTTGGCCGAAGGGATCTTCGGCCACTGCGGCCGGCCGGCCGCCACGGGCGAACTGACGCTCGTTGACGCCGCGGGACGCAAGCTCCCCAGCGGCGCGTTGGCACGCTGGCCGGGGTAGCAGCCTGTTGCTGCCCGCTACCTCGCCGCAGGCTATAATTGGCCGCAGGAGAATTTCGCTATGACAACCGCCAAGATCACTGACATCGCCGGAACTCCGGGCATCGCATTGACGCCCGAGGTCCTGAAGCAACTGAACGCGACCGTCGGCGACGACATTCAAATCGTCGCGGACAACGGGGGCGTGACGTTGCGAAAGGTCTCCGCGAATGATACCGACACAGATCGGCAGTTAAAGATTGCCGAGCACGTGATGGAACAACGCGATGAAGTCTTGCGTCGACTCGCCGAGTAACCGTCGTGAACGAACCAAATTGGATCACGGCGGAGGCTGTCTCACAGATCCACGAGCGGCAACTGACACGGCATGGCGGAATTGCCGGCGTCCGCGACGCTGGCCTCTTGCAATCCGCGCTGCATCGCCCCCGAAACCTCTGGGCGTACGAACCTGATCGGTGCGACGTGCCTCGGCTGGCTGCGGCCTACGCGATCGGCATTGCTCGCAACCACCCATTTCTCGACGGCAACAAGCGCACCGCCGCGGTCGTGTGCGAAGTGTTTCTCCTCGACAACGGACTGCGGCTCACTGCTGCCGACGATCCGTGGTACGAAACAGCGATTGCCGTTGCGTCGGGAGGCGTCACGGACGAGGCGCTGAGCGATTGGCTGCGCGATCATACTGCTCCGACGTTAATCGACTCGTAGACGAGCGGCCGCAACTCGCAGCATGCGACTTTGTTCACCGACGCCATGACTCACCACATCACCAGCCGCCACAATCCGCGCGTCAAAGCCGCGGCGAAGCTGCGCACCGGGCGCAAACGCGAGGCCGCTGCGCGGTTTCTTATCGACGGGCCGCGGGAGATCGCCCGGGCGATTGCCGCGGGGGTGGAGATTGCCGAGGCGTTTGTCTGCGAGGAGCTGGTCGAGGGGGACGAAGCGACCGCCGCCGTCACGAAGTTGCGCGCCGCCGCCGGCGAGTTCGCCACAGTCGCGCCGGAGGTGTTTGAGAAGCTGTGTTACGGCGACCGGGGCAGCGGGGCGGTCGCGGTGGCCGTGCCGCCGACGCGGTCGCTAGCCCGACTGCAGTTGCCCGCCGCGCCGCTGGTGGCGGTGATCGAGGGGGTCGAAAAGCCGGGCAACGTGGGCGCCGTGCTGCGCAGCGCCGACGGCGCGGGACTCGACGCCGTGGTGGTGGCCGACCCGCGCACCGATCTGTACAACCCGCAGACGATTCGCGCCAGCCTGGGCACGGTCTTCGGCTCGCACGTCTGCACGGCGACCGCCGCCGATACGCTCGCCTGGCTGCGCACGCTCGACGTGCCGCTGGTCGCCGCGCGGCCCGACGCAACGCAGCTCTACACGCAGCTCGACTACCGCCACGGCGCCGCTATCATTCTCGGCAGCGAAGCAACCGGGCTGACCGACCTGTGGAACGCTGCCGACGTCACGCCCGTGCGGCTGCCAATGCACGGCTTGGCCGACAGTCTCAACGTGTCGGTGAGCGCGGCGGTGATGTTTTACGAGGCCGAGCGGCAGCGAGCGCAGGCCACATGACGGCGCCATCTATCGCCGAGTCTTCGCTGGGCCACGCGAGGTAGAGAACTCACAAGGAACCCGCACGGGAGAATTCGTCCCGCCCGCGCGGCGAGGCGGCAATGGCGGGAGTGCGAGGCTCTGCCGAGCTCGGGAGTCGCACCCAGGCACTGGCTCGGCAGAGCCTCGCACTC
>JAGQOU010000250.1 GCA_020427145.1 Planctomycetales bacterium
TGGCCATGAATGCGGCCCCGCCGTCGAGCATGCCCACGCCTGAGGACAGGTGTGGGCATGGCACCCGGCCAGCCACCAGCCCAAGGATCGTCAACAGCGGGACGAGTTGGTCGAGGCGGTGTTCGCCGCCGCGGGATTGCCACTGGTACGGGTCGCCGGGAGCCACTGGCGTGTCGCCAGCGTGAAGTCCGGATAGATTCGTTTTACACATCACGCTGGCCATGCGGGCGGACGACGCTGGCGCCACGTTCACGAAACGTCTTCCGACTCGGGCCGGGCGCGCGGCTGTCACTTTGAGCCCCGTCAGGGGCGGCATGGTGTCGCCAGGGCCGCGAGGCCCTGGAAACCTGCCCGGCGACGTCATCGCAGCCCCGGCGGGGCGGCATGAGGAATTGCCAACCGCCGATGTCGCCTCACATGGGGCTTTCACTCCTGATGCCCACGCGGCTCCAACTCCTCGCCGGTCCTGGCGACAAGTTGTTGGAGTCCAGTTCCGTTTACCCGAGACGTCTCCGATTTTTTTACACGATCTCGGGGCGGGCTGGTTTATGATAGGGGACCATGGGTAAGCATGAAGCCAGGGGCTGTCTGTCGATCTTCTTCGGTCCGCGACTGCGCGGGGGCAGCGAGGACGCGTCGGCGAAGGCGAAGGAGGGGCGGGACGAGCCGTTGTTGTTTCGATTGCGGGACGATTTCCTCTCGCCGGCGGAGTTTTCCTTTTTCAAAGTGCTCGTCGGCGCTATCGACGGGCAGGCCGTTGTTTGCTGCAAGGTGAACCTCGCGGACCTGTTCTTTGCGATCGGTGAGAACAAGGTCGGGACGAGCAACAGGATTAACCGCAAGCATGTCGATTTTCTGGTGTGCGATCCCGTGACGATGAAGCCCCGTTGCGGCATCGAGCTTGACGACGCCAGCCACCAGCGCAAGGGTCGTCAAGAGCGGGACGAGTTGGTCGAGGCGGTGTTCGCCGCCGCGGAATTACCACTGGTACGGGTCGCTGTTCAAACCGCGTACAGCGCTGCGCTATTACGCCAGCAGATTGCTCCGTATTTGGGCGTGCAGGCTGCGGCGATCGCCACGCCGCCCCCGCGACCAGCGCCGCCGCCCCCTCCGCAGGCAACGGCGCCTCCTCCGCTCGCCGCCGCGGCGCCGAGTCAACCGCCGCTGTGTCCGAAGTGCCAAGTTGCCATGGTCGTACGGGTGGCCAAAAAGGGGCCGCGCGCCGGGCAAAAGTTCTTTGCGTGCCCTAATTACCCCAACTGCCGAGAAATCGTGCCCGTCTGATTTCACCGGGAGACCGGACGCGTCACGTGGCGGAAGCCCGTGGCGAGCGAGGCCCTGGGAACGTGTCGGGTGGCGTCTTCGAAGCCCTGTCGGGGCTGGCCGCAGTTGGCCGCGCATTGCGTTGGCAATCGACTCTGCGACTCGTGCTGCAAATACCGCTTCGTTCGCGCAGGATTTCACTGGAAAATGGGCCACCGAATCGCGTAGAACTAACGGTGCAGCGCTGCATCATGCCGTGCTGCCGGCTCGCTGGCGGTTGGCGCCGAGTTTTGCTCGCCGCCGGGGAGTTTTGCTTGGTGAAAATGGGCGTCGGCGACCGGACGGCGTCGCGCGTAACTTGATAGCATGTAAGCACTAAGGAACAATTCCGCCACGCCGCCGCCAGGGAGTTTTGCTCCGAGAATTCAAAACTTTTGCTCCCCGAGTAAGACCGTTTCTTCGCAATTTGAACCGGGGGTTCCTTTCGGAAACGAGACGCGCATGTCAGTTGCAACCGATCATCGCCCTGCCGAGTCGTCGATCCAACGGGGTTGCCCCCGGACGCAAGGAACCGTGTTGCAGCGGTACTTGGCGGCAGCGCTGGACAATTCGGTGGCTTTGTTGCTGGCGATGGCGACGGGCATTGCCGTCGATCGCTATGTCGATGCGGGGAACCGACCGCTGCAGTTCTCGCTCGCGGTGGCGGTGTATTTCATCTACTTCCTAATCGTCGAAGGCGCCTGGTCCCGCACGCCTGGCAAGATGCTCACGGGGCTGAAGGTCGTGGGTCGCGATGGCAGTCCCTGCACAACACGACAAGTGCTGATTCGCACGCTGGCCCGGCTGATCGAGGTCAATCCCCTGCTGCTGGGCGCGCTGCCCGCGGCGATCGCCATCATCACCAACAAACACCGACAGCGCCTCGGCGACCGGGTTGCCAAAACCTTTGTGGTATTCAAATAGCTCCCGGGCCCCGATGCAGATTGCCGATCAGCGGGTTCCTGCATATTCAAAACGAAATAGGCCCGCGCCGGATGTCCGGCGCGGGCGTGGCGATTGGCGTCAGCGGACGGGATCTGGTTAGTTCGTCCTGCTCCGCCGCAGGAGCGCGGCGCAGCCGAGGACCAGCAGGCCGGCGATCGTTACTGCGGCTGGTTCGGGAACCGCGCCCGTGGCGGCGACGGCCGGCGGTGCTGGCGCTATGCAGTGCGTACCGCGGATCGCGTCAGGAATCGGCGAAGCCCAAGGCCAACCCATGCCAGAGTCGCCAGAAGCGCTGAGGTCGGTTCCGGCGTCGCGGCCAGTTCCGCCGGCGGCGGCGCGTACTCGCGCTGCCAGAGGAGGAAGTCATCGCCGCTGACGAGGCCCTCCCCCGTGGCGTCTCCGGCGATGGCGGTGGCGGTCGTCGAGCCGAAGTGCGTCTCCCACACGGCCAGGTCGGCGGCGGTGGCGTAGTTGTCATGATCGAAATCCGACTTCACCGCTGGTCCGTAGAGAAACTCAATCCCGGCGATGTCGTCGGGGTCGAGTTCGCGGTTGACGTACTGGAAACAATTGAAGTCGGCTGACATGACGGCACAGACGTCGGAATGTGCCATGCCAAGGGCGTGGCCCACCTCGTGCAGCAGCAGGCTTTCCAGGTCGTTGAAGATTTGAATCGGATCCCCTTCGCCGCCGGGATCGAAGAAGAAGGTATTGTTGGAATTCAGCAGGACGTCGCCTTCTCGCGACTCGCCGCCCGGGAACGGCGCATAACCCACGGCGCCTGTGGTCCCGGTGATCTCAAACGCGCCGAAGCGAATCTGCCCCGTCGCCCGCGGCTGTGCGCCGGCGCTGTTGACGGGCTCGCCCGAGTCGGAAACCTGCACGAAGTAGATGTTAGCCGCTGTCGACCACTTTGCGAGCACCCGTTCGATTGTCGCCACCGCTTCAGCCTCGCCAAGCTCGCTCAAAATGGCGCCGAGGCTGCTTGTGCCTGTGATGTTGGGGTCGGGAAACGATGGATCAAGCGGGGTGCCGTCGGGGATGATGCTCCAGGTGATCGTGCCGGCCGGCTCGCCGACGGTGAAAATGTCGCCCCACTTCTCGTAGTACGTGGCGTCGTCGCCCCAGGGATAGGGGCCGAACAGGTTGTAGGCTGACGCGCTATTGGCGAACATTGCCGACAAGACGCCGATGGCCAAAACACATCGTTGCATCGGACTGCTCCTTCGATATGCACGGGACGACGGGGGCGGCAGCGAAAGTGGCGGCGCGTTCCGCCGACGTCGCTGATCCATTTTCCGCCACGGACGGCGACAATGCTAGCGCCTACGAATGTTGCGGCGATTTGCCATCGTCAGGCGGCGGAGCACCCCCCGTCGCTGGTGCTGGCGCAGCGAGAACGTCGATATCAAAACAAGGCGGCCTCGATGCCAAGATCGAGGCCGCCCGCGATTGCCGCGTTGCTCGGAACAGATTACCGCGTCCCGTTCCGCCGCAAGCAGGCGGCGCAGCCGAGGACCAGCAGGCCGGCGATCGTCGCTGCGGCTGGTTCGGGAACCGCGCCCATGGCGGCGACAGCCGGCGGCGGGCCCGTGCCGTACTGGCTTTGCCACACGTCGAAGTCGGCGCCGGTGACCACGCCGTCGCCGGTGACGTCGGCGGACGCTGGTCCCGGCTGGCCGAACTGGCGTTGCATGGCGAGAAAATCGCCGCCGTTCACATGGCCGTCGCCGTTGACGTCAGCCGAGGGCGCCTCGACGACGCTTAGCGTCAACGCGAAGGGGGAGTAATCCATGAACCACGCCAACCCGTCGGCCAAGCTCGGCAACATCGCATTGGCGAAGGCGCCAGAGAGACCGCCGCTGGTCGTGAGCACCAGGAAATCGTCGCCCAGGCTCGGCATGAATCCCCCGGCGAGCGTCACGTCAAGCGTGCCGTCGAGCGAGGCGAGATCGTCGACAATCAGGCGGTCGTACTGCGATGCGAACGTGCCGGCCAGATCGATCGAGAGCGTGCCGGTCGACGATTGCGTGTAGTTGTCGGCCAGGTTCAGATGCGCCGAGTTGTCAAATGGCGTGCCGACGCGGACGTTGCCGTGATTGACCACGTCGACGTCGACCACGGCGTTGTCCTCGGCAAACATCTGGCCGGACGCGGCGACAACCAGGTCGCCGGCTCCGCTGAACCCAGCGCCGTCGTCCACGCGAACCATCGACTGCACCTCCAGGTTGGCGCCGGCGGCGAACGTCGTCGTCGAGCCGCTGGTAAACCGCATGCCGCCGTCAGCGAGTACGCGTCCGCCGTTGCCGGTGACGTTCATCGTGCCGTTTTGCGAGAACGCCGCGGTGCCTTGCAGGTCGGTGACACCCAGGTCGCCGAAGCCGCCCTGCCAGCTGCCGACGTTCATGCTGCCGTTGAGATTGAACAGGCCGACCTGCCCGTTGCCGGAGCTGTTCACTTCGATGTTGCTGCCGTTGGCATCGATGTGTCCGTTCCACGCCACAGACTGCGGGCCCGCTTGCGGGATGTTCATTCTGAGCGTGGCGCCGTAGTTGAGCGTCGACGTGTGGCCCGCGTCCGCCGTGACGCGGCCCAACTCCAGCGTGCTGTAGCTGTGGACGTTGGCTTCGCTGGTGGCAGTGAGGTGCAGGTTGCCCTCGATGGTGGCGTTGGGAATGCTGCCGTTGACGCGGAGCTCGCCGCTCACTTCGCCCGCGGCTCCGACGATCTCGCCGCCGCCGGTCATGAACTTCAGCAAGCCGGAGACCTCCCAGGGGTGGTCGAAGTCAACCGTGTTGCCGGCGCCGATTTGCAGCGTGTCGCTCATGGCGCTGGCATGCGCTCCCTCGACGATCAGATCGCTGTTGTCGTCGGTCACGTCGATAAAGGCGCCGCCGAAGTAGACGGTTCCGCCGCCTGTCATGTCGATCCGCAGGTTGCCGTCGTGTGGTCGCAACTCGGAGTCGCCGCTGAAGCTCAGCGCGTTTGCCCCGCCGCCGCCGACTTCCAAGATCCCGTGGCCGCGGATTTCGACGGCGCCGGTGGTGTCGACGTCGCGATCGGCGTGCGCCTTGCCGCCGTCGAGTCGCAGGTAGGCGCCGTTGTTGATGGCGAGGTAGTCGGTATTAAAATCCTGCTGCGAACCGCCGATGTCCGACACGACGAGGCCGGTTCCATTGCCGGTGACGGTCGTGGTCGCCGCGTTGGCGTCGTTGCGGACCTGCAGTTTGTGGTAGAAGTTGTACAGTGCGATTCCGCTGCTGACATACAGGCTGCGGATCTCGGCCGAGTCGTCAGTCAGCCAGACGTTGTGGTTGCCGGAGTTGATGATCACCGCGTCGCCGTTTTGGGGGACGTGCAGGTTCCAGTTCCCTGCGTCGTGCCAATCGTTGTTTGCGGCGCCGTCGGTCCAGGTGACGACCGCGCCCCCCGGCGGCGGCAGGATGATTTCCGCCCAGGCTTGGCGTTTGGCGGCCCCGCCGATCAACAATGCGGCCACCGCGACGTGAAGTGCGTGACGTTTCATGACTTTGCTCCTCTGATGTTCTGGCGTCTTGGGCGACCGCCGTCCGTGAGACGTCGCGGGCGATAGGTCGCAGAAATAAGCCGGGGCACAAGTCGCCCCGACACCGAGGAGATCAACAAACCCGCCGGCAACCGGACGTCAGAACAGGCGATTCGGGAAGATTTCCGAAAAAAAGACAGCGTTCGCACGGACGATGGGAAGCGGGGCAGGTCGGCGGAACGTCCCCGGCGCGACGGGCCCCCCTGACGCGGGGTTTGCGAAGGTTTGACAAGTCGAGATTGATCTCGAAAAACGAGGTCCGCACCCGGAACTCCAGGGCGCCAAGCGAGTTCAATAGGTACAACCACCCCCGTTCCCATTGCGGGCGTCGGGCGATGGCTGCCCGCTCGTTTGTTATTCCCTCGGTGCTCCTGTCGATCTGCATAGAAGTGAGTCGCATGCTCAGAATCGTTTTCGCCGCAACATGGCTGTTCGCCGGCTTCCTGCTGGCAGGTCCGGCGCAATCGCAGCCCCCCGCCGGTCGGGGGGGATTTGGTCGCGGATTCCCCGGTCCGCCCGGGGGCATGGGGCGCGCGGAAACCAAGCTCGTCAAAAAACACGACGAGAATGACGACGGCTGGCTCAACACCCAGGAACGGCTAGCGGCCCGGGCGGCGCTGCAGAACGCGGCCAGCGGCGGCGGGCCGTGGCGCGGTCGCGGTCCGCGATTCGGTCGCGGCGGCAACCG
>JAGQOU010000251.1:0-6875 GCA_020427145.1 Planctomycetales bacterium
GGGTTGATGGCCGCGTCGGTCTGCATGAAGTTCTGATACGGGACCTCGCCCTCGCCCAACTCCAGGTTCGATCGCCCTTTGGCGCTGATGATGCCGCGGGAGACGCTTTGCCGCAGGTTGAACGGGCTGCCAAACGCCAACACCACGTCGCCGATTTCCATGAGATCGCTGTTGCCGATGCGGGCCGGCACGAGATCCGCCTCGGCGACCGCCAGCACGGCCACGTCGGTTTCGGGGTCCATCCAAATGCGGATCGGGTGAAATTGCCGCCCGTCGACCAATTCCAGGCGAATGTTGTCCTCGTCGGAATGCTTGATCACGTGCCGATTCGTTAGCACGTAGTCGCGTCCCCCGACCCGAATGATCACCCCTGAGCCCGCTTCTTCCACGTCGCGGCGGAAACGGTACTGGGGCAGCGGTCGGGCTTCAACATGCACGACCGAGGGCGAGACCAGTTGCACCACGCGCTTGTAGATGCCGAGTTCGCGGTCCAGGGCTGCCACGTCGCGCTGCAGGTCGGCGTAGAGCTGGTCGCGCGCGGCTTCGTCCGTGGCGGTCGAGTGATCGCTCAGGATGACCTGCGCACCGGCCGGCGCGCCGGGAGCGCACAAAGCCGCCGCCATCAGCAGGTACGCCGCAGGGCGCAGACGAACGCAAGAGAACCACTTGTGCGGCATGAACGAAGTCTCGGCGGGGCGGTCATGGATCGTCGCCTGCGGCGACTGTTTCGTGCGGGCCGGCAACCATCATCCGGCAAATGTCGCAACAGCGCCCGAGGATCGACCAACGCCCGCTCGCGCCGCCGCGAACAGCCGGCAATCAAGACGTTTCGAGGTCGCTGTACGAGACATCCAGGTTCGGCAAGCCGGATTCAACCGATTGGCGCCATTCGGGGCCGCCTTCCTCCGAGGCCCGTTGACAATCGATACAGTACGTGGCGTACGGCAGGGCGGTCAATCGCGCCATCGGGATCTTCGCGTCGCAGACCTCGCACAGCCCATAGTTGCCGGCGCGCATCCGCTCCAGCGCTGTTTCGATGGAGCCCAACTCGCGACTCTCGACCTCGGCCAGCTTCGAACTGATCTCGTCCTGCGCCGAATCCAGCGCGGCGTCGACCAAGTCGCTGCCAAATTGGTCGCGTAGCGACTTGAGCATGCTCAAGTCGCCCGCCAAGGCCTGGCGGAGCGCGTCGCGCCGGGTCACTAATGTGGTTCGCAGCTTCAGCAAAGCGTCTTTACGGGCCATGATGAGTACCTCTTCTACGCGGGGCCGACCGATTCAACGCTTCGCCATGTCGTCGCCGCCAGGCGGCGAATGCTGAGCGATTGTTGTCTCCGCCTGTTGCTTCTGGGTGTGGTTGCGAATCGGTCCAAACGACCGGTGGGGGCGCAGGCCGCGAGGCAGACCTGCGGGACGCGCTAAGTCGTTTGGCCAACGACAATTGCGCGGACGCGAGGCGGGCCATGCTGCCAATGCACCGTAACTATAGTACGCAACCGCCGGGGAAAGGGTCGCGCCGCCAAAATCGATTTCGATTCCCGGCGCAGCCGCTTCGGCCCCCGCCGGCATCCCCGGTATCTAACCCCTTGTTGCTGAGCAATTTAACGCCCGCTGGAGGCGGCCATGGCAACCCACGGCAAGCAGGCGCCGCGACCCAGACCGAACCCGCTTGGACAATGTCCGCCAGCGGAAAGCCGCCGCCGGGGACAGGGCCAATCGTCGCAACAAACCAACTCGAATGATCGTCTCGCATTGGTTTCACCTTGAGCCAATTCTGCAGGATGTGCGGGTTTTCCCCAAGATGCGCGTCGCGGGCCGGCGGATCGACGTCGCCCCTGTCGCGGGAAATCTCACGAGCTGCGGTTTGTTGCCCGGGCAAACCGCGATCAGTGACGTATACATTTCACATCCGAGGTTACCGGGGCGGCCGCCTTGCGGCGTACAGCGGGTGCGCTGGCCGTCCTCCTCGACGCCTTGCCAATACTTACCGACGCTTCCGCCTTGACTCTCACAATCGACCAAGCCCCGCCGTCCTCAAACTCGCTCTGCCGCGATGTTGCGCTCATCTTGCGCTGCGTGGGGGGACCCGCGCGCGGCAAGGCCGTTGCGCTGAAGCCCGGCAAGTACGCCCTGGGATCGAGTCGCCGCTGCGACGTGCAACTCGCCGGCGCCGGCATTCGTCCGCTGCATTGTCTGCTGACCGTCGACGACGATGCGGTCAAAGCTAATCGATGGGCGCCGGGGGTGCTGCTCAACGGGTGTGAATTCGTCGAGAGCCTGCTGGAAGTCGGCGACAAGCTGACGCTCGGTTCCTACGAATTCGAATTGGCCGCCGACCGTCCGCCGAATTCCCGATCGTTGTCGGCCGAGCGCCCGCAGCCAGTCGCCGCGACCCCGGTTGCCGCATCACAAGGCGAGCGTTCCGCGATTCCAGCGACTCACAGCGCGACCGCAGCCCCCGCGCCGCATGCGCCCGCCGCGCCACCGACCGCGTTGTCGCGCCATTCATTCGAAGATCGCGCGCTAACCCGCCTGTGGACGCGAAATCACGCGAACCAGGCTCGCGCCCGCAAGCTTGCCGACGACGTCCGCAAGTCCAGGCAAGCGGTCGAGGATCGTGAGCGTCATCTGGCGAAGCTCTCCGCCGAGTTGTCCGCCACGCAAACCGCGCACGAGTTGTCGAACGAGGAGATCTTGCGTCTGCGCAAGGCGCTTCGCGACGCCGAGAGTGCGGCCCAAGCAACCGAGACGTCAGCGGCCGAGTGTCGCCGACTCGCCGAGCAACTCCAACGCGCCGAAGCGCATGCCACGGAGCTAACGGAGCAAATCACGGCGCTCGAAACGCAACTGGCCGAACAGGCCGCGTCGCTGGCCGCCGCCGCCGACAGTCAGCAGGCGCTGCGCTCGTTGGAAGACCTACAGGCGGCAGAACGACAAGAACTCCAGTCGCTGCGCAACGAGGCTCAACAAGCGCGTCGCGATGCGGCTGAGGCCCGCCAGGACCTGCAACGATATGCGCAGCGCGAGCAGCAGTTGTCGACGCAGCTGAGTGTGGCGGATGCCGAGAAAGAGTCGCTCGCCGCGGCGGTCGCGCAGGCGGAGGCAGCGCTGCAAGCCGCCGAAGAGACCGCGCACGCTCAGCGGCTGCAACTCGACGCCCTCCAAGCGGACGTCGCTCAGGCCATTTGCGAAGCGGAGAAGGCGCGCGACGACGCGCGACGCCACAGTCTGCTCGCAACAGAGATTCAAGCGCGACTCGACGCCGCGGAGGCAGAACGGGCTGTTAACGTCCCGACCGCGACCGATTCGGCGGCGGACGACGTGGTGGTGCTGCAACAAGTTCTGGCCGACGTGCAGGCCGAACGCGACGCGGCCGTCGCGCGAGCCGTGCAGAGCGACGAGCAGGCGGCCCAGTTGGCCGCCGAGCTGGAAGTGGTGCGCGAGAATCTGCTGGCGGCCGAGGGCGCCGTCGCAGACTACGAAGCCCTGCAAAGCGAGCTCAACGAGGCCCGCGAGGCGCTGCAGGCGGCGCAAGAAGCGGCGGCCGCTCACGACGCGACGCGCCGTGATCTGAAAGAACTGCGCGAGAAACTGCTAAACACGCCAGCCGAATCCGCGGATCTGGACGCGGCCCAGCGCGAGTTGGCCGCCGTGGAAGCGGAGTACGCCGCCTATCAACAGCGGGCCGACGCCGCGTGCCACGAAGCGGAAACCCGTCTCCAGGCAGCCGAACAACGGGCGTCCGAAGCGGAAGCGGAGCAGCGGGTGCTCGGCGAGCGACTCGAAACGCTGCAGGGGGAAATCGAACGGTTGCACCGGCAACGGGACGAGCAACTCGCGTCCCCGGCCCCTCATTCGGCGGTCGATGATATAGCAACCGAGGCGGCGGAATCGACTGGCGAACTGTCCGAGGACGGCTTGCCCGCATCGACCGACGAGGCGATTGCCCACTTGCGCGCAGCCGCGATCTGGAAGGATGACGATTCGTCCGAATCGGCAGAGGTCGCCCCCGCGTCACAGGGCCCGACTCCGTCGGGCAGTGAGAGAGAGTCCGCTCCGTCTTTCATCGAACAGTATCGGCACCTGCTCGACGAAGACGACGAGGGGGCCACGCCTGTCGAAACCGTGGCGCCCGTCCCGTCCGCCGCCCTCGATCTTGGCGGTCAGCAGGCTGTGGCCGACGGCTGCGACGATGAGGCTGCGTTGCAGGCGTACATGGACAACATGATGCGGCGGATGCGCGGCGAGCCCAGTGCCAGTAGCGAGGAGCTTGGCCACAGCCACAAGCCAGCGTCGTATGCGCCGTCGTCGCCCGCAGCAAGACCCGCGGAGCAATCCCACGCTCAGCATGCTGCGCCCGTCGCTGCCGCGGAGCCGGTTGACTTGATCGACATGGAATCGCTCAAGCGCTCGACCAAGAAGACGGATCTGCCCGCCGACATCGGCGCGATGCGCGAATTGGCCAATTCGTCGGCCCGCCATGCGATTGCCAAGCATCACAAAAAGCGGCTCGCCGAGGCCGCCTGGGGCCGGTTCGCCCTGGGAGTCATTGCGATTGGATTGGCCTGCTATCTGATGTTGTCGGCCGAATGGATCGGCACGTCGGACTTCATGCTCGGCGCCGGGATCGCCGTCGTCGGCGCCTGGGCGACGGGCACCGTGGTGGCCCTGGTCATCTCGGAACTCGCCGAGCTGTTTCGAGCGGCAAGAGCCCGCAGTGCGGCCGAGGCGGTCATTGCCGAGGCCCTCGAAGCGGGAATCGGCGCCGACGACGAAATGCCCAACGACTAACGTCCGGCGGCATCGCTCGACGCCGTGCAATCGCGGTCGGGCGAACTCATCGGGTCAGAACCCCCGGACGGCTTTCACGTCGCCGAAATCGCACAAGTGGTACTCGATGCCCACGAAATCGAGCACCCGCGTCAGCCCTCGCAGTGCGACGCTCATGCCATCGGGACCGCTGAATCCGCCGTACTGACCGCCCCCCTTGAGGTGCGGCTCGAGGTCGAGGAACACGCCGGGAATGCCGCGCCGCTTGAGCCGCTTTTCCAGCCGCGGCAACTCATCCTTGAAATCGGTCAAAATCTGCGCATAGCCGCTGTCGCCCTCGTCGGCGGGAACGAAGTTCGACAACGCGTCTTCGTCGACGTGCCCCACGGGGCGATCGACCTTTGGCGCCAGGTAGTCCTTGACGTGCATCCAGCCGATGCTGGGTTTCATCACTCGGTACTGCTCGTACGTTTGCTGCGTGTCGTAGCCCTGGCAGACGATGTTGGCGCCGTCGAAGATCGTAACCACGGCCGGGTGGTTCACTTGGCGGTGAATTTCCGCGAGCAGCTGCCCGGTTTGTCCCACCAGATTGGCTTCAATCTCCAAGCCGAACGTGAGGTCGCTGCGGTGGCAGACCTCGGCGATCTGACCCAACTGATCCACGACCTGCGGCACGTGCTCCCAGGGGTCGGTCCCCTTGGGGTGATAGAAGGAGAATCCACGAATGAGCTTCGTCTCGAACGCGTGGGCAAGTTCGCACGCCTTTTGGACTTCGCTCTTGAGGTATTTTTTGAAGGGGACAAACCGATTCTTCGTGCCGTCGTCGATGTCCTGCAGCTTGACTTTGCCGATGGGCGAACCAATCGACGCGACGTTCATTCCAAACTCGTCCTCCTGATGCCGCAGCTTGGTGATCTCGCTCTTGGTCAGCTCCATGACGTTCTTCACGCCGTTGCCGACGTCGACGAAACGCAAGCTGTAGTATTGCAGCCCAAGTGCGGCGAAGGCAGCGAACTGCTCGTAAGCCGTTTTATGAATCGCAGCTTCGTCGCCGAAACCGGACAGAATCACGCGGGGAGGCGTCGCCATGGTCGCTGTTCTTTCGGGGCTAATCTCGCGGAGCACCTGACGGACTCGACGTGGAGGTCGATCCGCTAGGCGACCGCCGAGTACTGCGCGACGACCGTCTCGGTGATGCCGCCGCGGGCATTGAAGTGAATCTCGACCTTCAGCCACCGCGGTTGCAGCACGGCCGCCAAGTCTTCGAGGATCACGTTGGTCACGTTTTCGTAAAAGATGCCTTCGTTGCGGTAGCTCTGCAGGTAGAACTTCAGGCTCTTGAGCTCGACGCACTTGGCGTCCGGCGTGTAGCTGAGCGTCACCGTGCCGAAGTCGGGCTGCCCGGTCTTGGGGCAGACCGAGGTGAACTCGGGCGCCACGATCTCAATCTTGTAGTCGCGGTGGGGAAACTTGTTCTCGAAAGTTTCCAACAGGTTGCGGAATTCGCTCATCTCACGCTGTTCCAGACCAGGGGAAAATCGCGGCGGGCCGGCGCCTGCCTGTTTTCTGACCCGCCATTGTGGCATGATAGGGGCTTTGCCGATAGCCGCTGGGCCTCATTGCCCGCGGCTGGATTCCTTCGCCTTGCGTGGACGCCGCTCCTTTGCCGCCGATGACCGCCTCTCAGGACCCAACGGACACCCCCCGCCGCGCCGTAATTCTGCTCTCTGGCGGATTGGATTCGGCCACAGTGGGCGCAATCGCGCGCCAGCAAGGTTTTTCGCTGTACGCCTTGAGCGTCGACTACGGGCAACGTCACCGGTTTGAGCTGGAGAGCGCCCAGCGCGTGGCGGCGGCCTTGGGCGTGGCGGACCATCGCGTGCTGCAAATCGATCTGGCCTCGCTGGGCGGAAGTGCGCTCACCGCCGACATCGCTGTGCCGCAGGGGCGCAGCGACGAGCAAATGTCGCACGGTATCCCCGTGACGTATGTGCCGGCCCGCAACACCGTGATGCTGTCGCTGGCGTTGGCATACGCCGAGGTGAGCGGCGCGGCCGACGTGTTCATCGGCGTCAATGCGGTCGACTACAGCGGCTATCCCGACT
>JAGQOU010000251.1:6974-7458 GCA_020427145.1 Planctomycetales bacterium
CCAAGGCCGAGATCATCCGCCGCGGCATGGACCTGGGCGTCGACTACGGACTGACCCACACCTGCTACGCGCCCAACCCCGCCGGCAAACCCTGCGGCCGCTGCGACGCCTGCCAGCTCAGGCTCAAAGGCTTCGCGGAAGCGGGGCTTGTGGACCCGGTTGAATACGCCACCTAGCAGTCGTTGCCAAGTGCTTGGACCACGGATGACGCGGACATTACGGATTATTGAGATAGCCACAAGAGGCACAGAAAGCACAGAAGGGAATTGGTTTCGAACTCGAATCGTTCTACCTCTGCCCGCCTCAACCGAATAAAGCGAAATCCTCACCTCTTGTGGTCCCTGTGGCTAAATCGAATTCGTGAGATCCGTGGTCAAACAATGACGGTATCGCCCATCGCCCGATGAAAATCGCCGAAATCTACAAGTCGATCCAGGGCGAAGGTCGTCTCACCGGGACGCCGAGCGTGTTTGTGCGCGCCAGC
>JAGQOU010000251.1:7584-8422 GCA_020427145.1 Planctomycetales bacterium
TGGCGAGCCGATGCTGTTTGCCGAACTGATCCCGCTGTGCCAGCGGTTGCGCGCCCGCGGCATGCATGTGACCATCGAGACGGCCGGTACGCTGTTCTTGCCGGTGAAATGCGATCTGATGTCGATCAGCCCGAAATTCGCCAGCAGCGGGCCCGCCGCGGACGAGCATCCGCGTTGGAGCCGCCGTCACGAACGCGAGCGCACCAAGCTCGCGGTACTGGCGCGGCTGCTTGCCGAGTACGACTGTCAGTTGAAGTTCGTGATCGACGTCGAAGCGGACGTGGCCGAACTGCGGACCCTCTTGGCGGAACTTCCCGGGGTCAATCCGCGCAGCGTGCTGCTAATGCCGCAGGGCCGCACTGTCGAAGAAGTGGACGAGCGCGCCGCTTGGATCGAGCCGCTCTGTGATCGCGAGGGGTGGCAGTATTGTCCGCGCCGGCAACTCGAGTGGTTTGGCCCCGTGCGCGGCACGTGAGCGGCGGCGCCTCATTGAGTGCCGCAACATCTTGCCCGTGGCGTGCGCCACGGCCCGATCACGATTTCTTCGGGCCTTCATCCTCTGCGGCCAGCGCCTTTTCCTCCGCCTTCTTTACATCGGAGGGTTCCGCTGGAGGCGGCACGGGCTTGGGCGCCGGGCCGCCCCGCGGGGCGAACACCAACACCATGGCCGCTCCCGCCACGACGAGGATCAAACCTGCCAGAAAGAGGGGGTGAATCTTGTGCCACAGGCCCCCGACCATGGTGGTCGTGAGCGTGTTGACGACCGGCGCCCCGCCGAAGACCAGCGGCATCACATAGGTTGGCTTGCCGCCAAAGTTGAACGCCATGATGATGCCCA
>JAGQOU010000251.1:8559-9019 GCA_020427145.1 Planctomycetales bacterium
AGCCCCACGCAGATCAGCGGTCGCATGCGGCTGTGTTGCATGGCTGCCTGTCCCTTGTGCAGCACCGGGCCGTAGGCCCCCCAGCAGGCAACCACCGTCAGGATCGACAGGATCTGCAGGACGAAATTCGAGGCGCCTTTCTCCACGCGCTGCAGCGTCGTCGGTTTCTTGGCAGGTTGGTCGGCCTGAGCTTCCGTCGCAGGGGAGTCCGCCGCGGCCGCGTCTGCCGTGGCGGCGGCTTCGGCCGCTGCGGGTTTGTCCTTCGTGGGAGCGAAAATCAGCACCGTCACGGCGCCAATCACCACCATCACCAGCCCGGCCATAAACAGCGGCCCGATTTCCTTGAGCTTGCGGGCCATGTAGATCGTCAGAAACGAGTTCACCACGGGGGCGCCGCCAAAGACCATGGGCATGACCACCTGCGGCTTGCCGCCGAAGTTGAACGCCATGATGATGCCCA
>JAGQOU010000252.1 GCA_020427145.1 Planctomycetales bacterium
CGGTTCGATCCCGTCCGGCTCCACTTTGCTTTTCTCGGTCGAGGCCGCCGCCCTGGTTGGCGCGTTTCTCGATCTCTTCCCGCAGCAAGAAGCTGCCCGCACCGGACAAGCGGCGCCAGAAGTACCTCGGCGCATGGCATTCCCGGCCACAGGTCCAAGCCGACTCGCTCCGCTGAATTGGGGAACGCGGAGGCCTCGCTCTGGTCGTTGAAGCAGAAGTCCAGAATGGGATTTATCGTCTCGTCGAAGATCGCGCCTCGCGCGGGTTCGCAGCCAAGGGAAATCGCGGTCATTGGTTTCTTCGGCGGTAGTCGTTCAAAGCGGATTGGGCGGAGCGGAGATTGATTCCGCATTGGTCCTTCCGGCGAGGCAGCTCCGTGCAGATTTCTCACGGAAGCGCTTGGGGCGTTCCCAGTCGGCGCGGGCGATGTCGAAGCCGTTGCCGTCGGCTGAAATGACGTAGGCGTACACGTCGGCGAATTCGACGTGGGGGCTCATCGGGGCAGTTTCCTAGTGCGAGAGTGTCGTAACACTCACACCATGTACTGCGCAGCCCTGAAGTGAAGCGACTGGTCCGTTGAAAGCGGGGTATGACTTCTATGTCGATTTGACCGCCTAAGAATGTTCGCCTTGGAGATCAGTCCCTTCGACGAACCAGAGCCGCGTTAGCAGCCTTTGTCTCGGGAGCCGATCGTGCGCCGTCGGCTATCGCCTTGAGAAGATCGCCGGCTTCGACCCCTTTGATATGTTCCGTGACATTGACCGCGAGAAGTCGACGCCTCAAAGCCGAATTGACGGGAGATGTCGAGATAGCGATGAGTCGCTCGATTCGACTCTTGGAATCCTCCGAGTCAATCTGTTCAAGAATCTCATACAGTCCGTCGACTATTGCAGGGCCAAGAGCTTTCGCTTTCGCATCTGCATCAACATCATTGAGATCGAGTAATGCCGCGATCTCTTCCTCGATATTTAGGTCTGTCGTGGATGGCTTTAGATTCTTCTTGAACAAAGCCATTGCGGCCTGTGGGTCTCCGCGGAGCTTTTGCATGGCAACCGATGGAGCCGTGCCTTTTCCGGCCAAATCAACCCAACATTGCTCTGCTTCTGCTTCACTGAGACGAACCACAGGAATGGCAAGTGAACAGGCTTCTCGCGTGTCCCAAAGATGAACGCTGCCTTCAATATGTCCACTGGCGAGAATCGTGCCGTCGTTTGAGAACGCGAGTTTCGTCACATCAATAGGAGCCTCGAAACGCTGCATCAACTCGCCTGTAAACCCGTTCCAGATTTCGACCTGTGTGACCTTTCTGACCGTAGCAATGAGTCGGGAGTCTGGAGTGATCGTAATTGCCGAGAATGCGTCGAAATACGTGGTTCTTGGAAGCTCGACTCGCATGCGTTCCCAGCCGCTGGCGACGTCCCAGACCATCAAATAAGTGGAGCCCTCTTCTAAGTGCAGTGAGGCTCGCGTGTGCCAATCATCAGCCGCTACTGCCGCAAGAGTGTCGTCGGCAACAGACTCTGCGATTGCGAAGTTTCCAGGGTAGGGCAGCGCCAGTCGGTTGGTGATCTGTTGCGTCGTCCAGTCTTCCAACAGCAAGTCGTACTTTCCCCATTCGATTGATTTGTCCGGCAGTCGCTTGCCTGGTTTCACCTGATCAAAGCGGTAAAGTCGAGTACCACCCAAAGCCAGGCCGCCAAAACTGTATCGCCCATAAGGCTTCAGCTCTGCCCCGTAACGCTGTTCCGGCATAGCCCATTCGTTCAACACGTCGCCGGAGTCGATATCCCAACGACGAAACATGAGTGCGGATTGGCCGACAAAACTCTTACGATCCGCTCCGAGTTGAAACTTGCTGAGATGCATGTTCTCACCCAGGTCATAAAACCTTTCGACTTCCCCAGTAGCGATGTCTTGTAGCCTTATTCCGCCGTCTCTCAGGCCAGAAACAAGCGCCCTGGAGTTGTCTACTGCGGCTATGTAGGGTTGGTGGTAGTACTCCACGAAAACCTGCCCGGGGCGTCCAGTTGCAACGTTCCAGGCCCGTCGCTTGTCGCGGCTGCCCACTACCAGAGTGGACCCGTCGGGCGTAAATGAAAGCTCTTCAACAGGTAGGACGTGATCAGGAGTGTCTCGAAAGGGCTTGCCAGTTTCTGCATTGACGGGAGTGAAAACTGCACGCTCGCCAGATGGAAACACCCATTTCCCGTCAGGACTTATTACCGGCTCTTCGAGAAAATACGCATCCGGCGGAGCGAATTCGCTGAGAATCTCTCCTGTCTCGACGTCGAATACCGCCATCTTGCGATCAAAAACCCAATAGCCGTTTGGTGTCCAGTAGACAAACCTTTTGCCGTCTGCCGAGAGCGCCGCTTGATTTGGCCGCCACTCCTTTTGCTCTGCGGGGATCTTGCCACCGATGCGATCTTGTGTATCAGGTCTCCAGAAGACGATTGCTTTATCTTCCGTCGAATAACCCGCCATGACGGTTCCATCAGGCGCGCAAATTGGGTCAATGATTTTTTGGTAGTTGTTGAATGTGCTCAAACGGTCGCCCGTTCGAAGGTCATGATTGGCGACGTAGTTCCGATCCCAAACAGTCAACACATCCTTGCGCGCAATCGGGCGCCTCACCGTACGAACAGAAGGCTTCACCAGGTGGAGTCTTCCCGTGTTGGCATCCCAGATTGCGGCAACTGAGCGATTGTCGACCGCGCAGACCCACTTGCCATGATCCAGAAAGGTGTAATCGGTAGCTCCCTGGGTGCTTAGCTCGCTGAGTGTGTTTCTTCGCAATAACTTCCCAGTAGTCATGCTGAAGCGAACGACTTCAACCGCTAGCTTATCGCGCCGATCTAGTACAAGAAGCTCTCTGCCATCTTGTGAAAACGAGATGCAGTCAGAGTCAATCTCATCTGAAAGGTCGAATTTCAGTTTGCCGTCGGGGAACGTCCACACCTTGACTTCGTTCCAATTACAGGCCGCTAGCAGCGAACCGTCCGGTGAAAACTGGAACATCCTCTCATTGCTGCTCCTGCGAGGCAGCCGAAACTCAGATTCGCCGAGTGAACGTACTGGACGCGTGGAGGTCAGGCGCGGAGACATCTCTGAATCGGGCTCTTCCGCCTTGACTCTCGACGACACCCCTTGCCGATTTGCCAGAATGGGAGCCAAAACGGCGACCGAGAAGAGAATGGTCGCGATCAGTTTCCGTGCCATGGGAGACGATTCGCATGGGGAGAAGGAGCCACCTTGGGTTCAATGTACCTCCATGGCCAGGAAACGAACAACGACTCGACACATTGAAAGCTATCGCTGGGCCAACTTGCCGCTGTTCCAGTCGGCTTCGCAGCGCACACAATGCGCAATCAATTGCCGAAAACGGAGCCATTTGCTGCGATTCCCTGAACGCGGTAAGGTCAAGAAACCGCGAGAGGGGTCGCACTTGTTGCGGCGCTTTGGGCGGCTCTGCAAGCAGGAGCTTGCCGGTTCGAGCCCGTCAGGCGGCACGCGCCGCTTGCGACGGCTGATGCGGCGCCGCTGCTTGCGCGGCTTGGGGAACGGCCAACTAGCGGCGAATGACGCCGTCGGGGGCGGGCGTGGTGCCGTCGGTGAGTTGCGCCAAGAGGACGCGGCTTTGCTGGTGGCCGGCGTCCAGCGCGAGGGCGCGGCGGACGGAGTTTGCCGCGGCCTGCGGGCGGCCCGCCTCGGCTTCGGCCTTGGCCAGTTGGAACAGCAGGTCCGCGTTGGGCGCGCCGCGGTTGCTGGCCGCGTAGAAGCTGGCCGCGGCGTCGCCGGGGCGCTCGACGGCGCTGTAAGCCAGGCCTTCTAACCACAACCCGCGCTGCGGTTCGTCGCCGGGACCGTAGGAATCGAGCAGATGGTGTACCGTGGCCAGGCAACGCTGCGGTCGGCCGAGCTGGTACTGCAATTCGGCCACGTCCAGGAGCACCGTCTGGTCGTGCGGACTGTAACGCAGTGCTTGATGCAAATCGGCCAATGCCCGCTCGGGTTGCGATTGCCCGCGGTAGAGTCGCCCGCGCAGCGCCCACGCGGAAGCGAGCGTGCCGTCGAGCGCGATCGCCTGTTCCGCACGTTGCATCGCCGACACGGTCACGCCGGTTTCGCGGAGCATCTCGCCGGCGCGCACGAGCGTCGGTGCATTTTGCGGGTCGAGGCGCACCGCCGATTCGATCATGTCGGCGGCGGCGGCGTACTCGCGGCGTTGCCACAGGGCTTCGGCCAACTGCCGCCGGGCGTCGATGTCGCTGGGGTTGGTTTCGACGGCCTCGTGGAGCAGGTCGCAAGCGGTTTGGCACTCGCCCCGCTCCAGCGCGGCCACCCCGTCGCGCGACAGAGTGCGGCAGGTCGCCAGCGAGTCGGGCGCCGGTTTGTACTTGCGCAGCGACGCACACCCGCCCGAAGCGAGCAGCGCTCCGGCGATTAGCAGTAGGGCGCGGGCGACAAGCGGCGCGAGACTCAAAAAAACAGCCCTCGATTCGTACTCTGGCGACTCCCGTCGGATAGCGACTTGAGCCGCCTGGGACTTGCATCGGCGTTTGGCGCCCCGCAAGTCCGCTGAGATTGGGCGGCAAGAGTAGCAAGGCGGCGGATTCCTCGGCAACGGCGGCTGGGCGCCGGTAGGCCTGCGCGGGCGTAATTGGTAGGCTGCAGCGACTGGGGAGACTCGGGCCAGCGGTTTGCCGGTGCGGTTCTCCACGAATTCTCCGTCCCTGCTGTCACTGCTATCGCCATGCCTGCCGTTTGCGAGCTCCCGGGCGTCCGGTTCGAGTACCCTGAGAATTGGGCGTTGGAAGACATTGCCCCTGGTCCGCTGGCCCAGGCCACGGTGATGGCGCCGGGGACGGGCATGTGGCAGCTCTGTCAGCATCCGGCCGACGCCGACGCCGAGGCGCTGTTCGACGAAGCCATCGCGACGCTGCGGAAGGAGTACCGCGAGATCGAAGTGTTGCCGGCCGTCGAGTCGATCGACGATCGCGAGTTGGACGGCTACGACGTCAATTTCTTCTACCTGGATTTGGTGGTTGCGGTTTGGCTTCGCGCGATCCGCACCCCCCAGGGCTTGTACATGATTATGTGCCAGGCCGAGGATCGCGAGCTGCAACAAGTGGGGCCCGTGTTTCGCGCGATGATCGCGAGTTTGTTGCGTTCGCTGCCCGGCTAGACGATTCCCCATGGCCCTGTCGGCGAGCATTGCCCGCCCCCGCAGCGGCTGGTAATAATAAGAGGTGTTTTGGCTCCCTCCCGCGACGCAGTCGTGCTCAATTTCTGGGCGCGGCGCTGAGCGAAGGGGTCCTGCAACGGCGGCGCCACGCCGCAGTTGTTGTTGTCGGGTCGGCCTGTTTCTGGTTGCGCTGGACAGGTCGGCCGACAAGCGAGTGCTTTGTCGTTTGCTGATTTTGGAATTGGCAAAGCGCTGGCGGCGTCGTCGCCCTCCCCCAATTCAATTCCTGGGGATCGCGCGGAGAGAAAGCCGAGTTGAATCCCGCCAGTTAGAATCCCGCCAAGTTGTCCCCCCTCAGTGAAAGCGCAACTCACAACGATGTTCCGCCTCATTTGTCTCGCGTGCTGTCTGTCGATCGTCTCGGTCGCTGACGCCGACGAACTCAAAGACCTGCAAACCAACGCCGTCTCTTCCCGGAAATGCGATGCGGCGCATTGGGGCGTGGTCGACGGCCTGTACAGTTCGTGGACCTCGCACACAAATCGGTTGATCCCGGTCTATACGTTCGGCACGAAGGGGGGCGGGGCGGGGATCGATCTGTCGAGCTACACCGACGCCAACAGCGTCTACCGCGATCGCTCGCGCTTGCAGCGACTGTACCGCAGCGATGCGGAAAACACGGTCGACGCCGACGCGCCGTACATGGACCAGACAAACGTCTTCGACCTGCAGCGGGCGGCGCTCGAGTCCGGTCGGAAGCATGTCTTCGTCGTCGTGTTCGACGGCATGGATTGGCACACCACGCGTGCCGCGTCGATTTGGAATCTGCAACGCGTCGCCTACGACGAAGGACGCGGCGCGGGGACGCACTTTCAGGAGTATCAAGCCGACGGAACCACGCAGTACGGCTGGATGGTGACCAGTCCCGCCAGCGACGGGGTGCAAGTAGACGTCAATCTGCAACGCGTCAAGAACCCCGGCGGCGGCTTGGCGGGCGGCTACAATTCACGCATTGGCGGGGCCTTTCCCTGGAGCATGCCGAGCGTTGCCGAGTACCTGGTGGCCGGCCCGAAGGAAGCGCTCGTGCGCCATGCCTACACGGATTCCGCGGCGTCGGCGACGAGCATGTTCTGCGGCATCAAGACGTACAACGGCGCGATCGGCGTAGGACCCCAGGGGCAACCGGCGTTGAGCGCTGCTCACTTGGCGCAGGCCAAAGGTTACAAGGTGGGCGCCGTGACCAGCGTGCCGATTAGCCACGCCACGCCCGCGGCGACTTACGCCCACAACGTTCATCGCGACGACTATCAAGACATCAGCCGCGATCTCTTGGGGCTGCCGTCGATCAGCCACCCCGAGCAGCCACTGCAGGGCCTGGATCTGCTGATTGGCGGCGGGTACGGCGTTGAAGTGCAGACCGACGGCAGCCAGGGCGAGAACTTCGTGCCCGGCAACAAGTATTTGACGCAGAGCGATCTGCACGCCGTCGACGTCGCCAACGGCGGTCGCTACGTCGTGGCCCAGCGGACCGTCGGCGTCCCGGGCGCCGACGGCCTGATGACGGCGGCGCGCCAAGCGGTCGAGAAAGGTGCGCGGCTGCTAGGGTTCTTCGGCGTGTTTGACCAGGGCAGTCATGGCAGCGGGAACCTGCCCTTTGCCACCGCCGACAGAAAGTACGATCCGGCGCCTGATGCGGACGGTTTTACGATTGCCTACCAACAGGCTGATCTCCAGGAGAATCCCGCCTTGGCCGACATGGCGTCTGCGGCGCTCACGGTGCTTGCCGCTGACGATTCTCCGTTCTGGTTGATGGTCGAGGCCGGCGACGTCGATTGGGCCAATCACGCTAACAATCTGGACGACTCGATCGGGGCGGTCAACAGCGGCGACGCCGCGGTTCGGGTCATCACCGATTGGGTCGAGCAAAACAGCAATTGGGACGAGTCGCTGCTGATCGTCACTGCCGATCACGGCCATTATCTCATTATCGACCGGCCCGAGCTGCTTATCCGATCCGGGGAAACCACGGCCCAGCGGTAGCTTATCCCCACGCTGGCGGCCGTGTCCGAACCTGCCGAGTGAATTGAGCGCCTTGGCTTTCCGCGAGATTGTGGCGGCCAAGTCGGCGGAGGGCGTTGCGTGGTGCATTGCCTGACATCCCGGCGCCGTGTAGAACCGATGCGTTCATTCTTCACACACGCCGCGGTGCCACGATGCTTGACTTTTTCCACAATGTGCTGGGCGACGAGGCACTGCACCAGTTTTTTGCCGGCCGGGCCACGCCGCTATTGTTTCTGCTGATCGCGTTGCTGCTGGTGCTGCTGGGCAAGGCGGCCGACAAGTTGGTGGGCGAGGCGGTAATTCTGTCGGAGCGGTCCGGGCTGCCCAAGGTGGTCATCGGCGCCACGATTGTCAGTCTCGGCACCACATCGCCCGAGGCGGCCGTCTCGGTGCTGGCGGCGCTGCAAGGCGATCCGGGGCTCGCGCTGGGCAATGCCGTGGGGTCGATCATTTGCGACACGGGGCTCATCCTGGGGGTAGCATGCCTGATTGCGCCGCCAATGTTGCCGCGGCGACTGGTCAACCGCCAGGGCTGGCTGCAGTTCCTGGCCGGTACGTTGCTCGTGGCATTCTGTTGGCCGTGGCACGGCGGCAATCCGCTGGTCGACGGCGGGCGTCTCCCGCAATTCGGCGGGTTCATCCTGGTCGCACTGCTCGTCGGGTACCTGTGGCTGAGCGTGCGTTGGGCGCGGCAAGGCAACGCTGCCGAAATCATGGCGGAGCTCGAGGAGATCGAAAAAGAAGCCGGCGACGAAGCTCAGCCGCTTCCGCTGGTCATCGGCAAACTCTTTGTCTCGATCGCGGCGGTCGTGCTGGCCAGTCACCTGCTCATTCCAGCGATCAGCGTCGCCGCCGAGCGACTCGGCGTGCCCAAAGCCATTGTGGCCGCCACGCTGGTCGCCTTCGGCACGTCGTTGCCCGAGTTGGTCACCGCCGTCACGGCCTCGCTCAAGGGGCATGGCGATCTGGCGATTGGCAATGTGATTGGCGCCGATATTCTCAACGTGTTGTTTGTCGCGGGACTCTCGGCCGCGGTGACGCCTGAGGGCCTGGTCGCCGGCCCCGATTTCTTTCGCGTCCTGTTTCCGGCGATGATGTTGGTGCTGGTCGTGTTTCGCGTGAGCGTCGCCATGTCGGGGGATCGCATGCGGCGACCGTTCGGCGTGCTGCTGCTGGCCGCGTACGCGGGGGCGATGATTGCCAGCTACGTCGCAATGTCGCCCGCCGCCGGGACGCCGTAGTAAGAGCGCGCTGGTCGATCGCGGCATGGTTGGGAACGACCAACGCGTGCGTCGCACCGCGCCGACCTAGCCTGCATTTCTCACACGGTT
>JAGQOU010000253.1 GCA_020427145.1 Planctomycetales bacterium
CCCAGCGTGATGATCACGTCGTGCACCAGCGCGAGCACGGCGGCCAGGCCGTAGATGACGCCGTTAAAGCGGAACCAGACGTAGCCGATGATGCCGACCAGCGAAATGACGATGGCCGCGATGGCGTCGCGACCGAGCCGCCCGGCGACCTTGCTGCCGATCTTGCTGGCCAGCGGGAACATGGGCTGCGAGTTGATCTTCGTCTGCAGCGAGTCGAACACCCCTTGGGCCTGTTCGAGCGGCAGAGCGACCGTCGCTTCCCAGTTTTTGAAGCTGCGGCGGCTACCGTCGACGTAGCCGGGGTCCGTGCTTTCCAGCCGGTACGCGGCGCCGCTGGCGTTGTGGGCGGCCAGCGAATCCTTCAGCATCGATTCCAGCGTGGAGTAGTTCACGCCGTCGCTGCCCTCTTCATCCTCGTCGCCTTCGCCCAGGTCGAAGGTCAGCTGCGCGGTCGTGCCGCCGACGAACGCCGATTCCGGCGGCTTGCCGTCGGAGTCTTCGGCGGCCGCCGGCGCGCCGTCCGCCTCGTCGCTGGCAGGCTGATCGTCCGCGGGAGCCGGCGATTCCGTTTCGACGGTCAATTCTTCGACACTCTCCGTAGCGTCCTCGTCAGGCGCCGATTCTGTTTCGGCGTCGGCGATAATCGCTTCGCTATCCGTCTCGATCTCGGCGTCGGGAGCCTGCAGCAACGTGACCCAGGCCAGCGGGTTGGCCGGCCACAATGCAGCCGCGCTGCTGCGCGCGGGTCCAACGGACGCTTGCTCGTCGTCGCCGACAGTTTTCAGGTCTTTGACCTCCACGCGATAGGTTTTCAGCTTATCGCCAAAGGTCTTGCCGAGCGTTTCTTCAACATCGTTGACGTTCTCCTCCACCGAGGTGACCGTGTACCGCGTGCCCGTGTCGCCGACCTCGACCAGCGTGAGATTCTTTTCGTCCAGGTCGGTCTTGTCTTCAATCGTCTGCTTCACGTCGGCGTACGGCATGGCGTCATTGAGCACCATGGTCACAGAGCTGCCGCCGGTGAAGTCGATGTTGAAGATGTCGTTGCCGCGCAAGACAAGCCCCGCGATGCCGATGCAAATCATCAGCAGCGAGGCGGCGATCGCGATTTTCTGGCCGCCGAGGAAATCGACGTGCGTGTGGCCGATGACGCGGGCCATCGACAGCTTTTTCATGAAGCCGGTCTTCTCGGCGACGTCGAAGATCAGTCGTGAGAGGAAGATCGCGCAGTACAAGCTCATCAGGATGCCCAGGATGAGCGTGACGCCGAAGCCCTTCACGTTGTCCGGGGCGATTTTGTAGATCACGATGGCCGTGATGAGCGTCGTGACGTTGGCGTCAACGATGGTCGACATGGCCCGCGCGAAGCCGTTGCGAATGGCCATCCGCAGCGCGGCGCCGCGTTCCAGTTCCTCGCGGATGCGTTCGAAGATCAGCACGTTGGCGTCCACCGACATACCGACGGTGAGCACCAGGCCGGCGAGGCCCGGCAACGTGAAGGCGCCCTTGATGAGCACCATGCAACCCAGGATCAGCAACAGGTTGGCGGCCAAGGCGATGCACGCCACGACGCCGGCAAAGCGGTAGTACAGCACCATGAAGATCAGCACGGCAATCAGCGAGACGCCAATCGCCAGCTTGCCTTGCTCAATGGTCAGTTTGCCGATCGTGGGGCTGATCTGTTCTTTGCTGATGGGGTCCTTGTTGAGCGCCGCGGGGAGGCTGCCCGCCTGGATCACATCGACGATAAACTTGACCTCTTTGGCCCCCATGTTGCCTTCGATGATGCCCTGGCTCGAAATGCGGCTGTTGATGTTGGGGGCGCTGAGCAACTCTTTGTCGAGCAGGATGCCCAAGCGGTACTTCTGGCCCGAGGCGGTCGGCAGGTTGTTGCCAGTCAACTCGCCGAACGCGATCGACCCGGCGGCGTTCATCGAAAAATGCACGGCCGGTTTGCCGAGTTGGTCGGCGCCGGCGTAAGTCGATTTGACGTGCGCGTCGCCGGTGACGTTCTGGCCGTCGTTGGTGAGAATCAGCAGCTGCTTGCCGCGGGCTCCCTCGCGACGGACCAGCGTGTTGTCGTTGAGCGTGCCGTCGCTGTTCTCAAATTCGTCGGCCCGGTACGAAACCCAGCGGGCCACTTCCGTGCCGTCATCGAGCCGCACGATGTTGTTGCCCTTGGGCAACGCTTCGGCCAACTCGATAATCGAGCGATGGCGGGCGAAGTTGCGCGACGCGACGATACGAAATTCCAGGGCGCCAGCGGTGTAAATGCTTTTCTCGATACTCTCGAGTTCTTCCTGGCTGGCGCGGGGAATGATGATTTCGATCTGGCCCGGGCCGTAGCTGCGAATCGACACTTCCTTGGTGCCCGACGGGTCGACGCGCTGCGAAAGCGACGTGACCAGCATCTCGACCAGGTTCTGCTCAATCTGATCGGCCGTGTAATTCGGGCCGCCTTGTTCGGAACTGTTTTGCGCGAGCTGATCCTCGACCGCGCTGGGATCGAGTTCGTAGATGAGCGTGATGCCGCCGCTCAGGTCGGGGCCGAGCTTGATCTCGCCGCGGGCGATGACCACCGCGGCCGCCGCCAGCGTGCCGATCGCTACGGCGAACTTCCAGCCATGGTCGGGCATGCGGAGCCGCTTGCCGAGCCAACTGCCGATGATCATCGGCAAGATGAAAATCGCCAACACGATCATCACGTTGATGACCGCGTCGCGGGAGACGCCCGTGTCAGCGGCCTCTGTGGCGGCGCCGGCCGCCGGTTTGGCTGCCGTTTTAGCCGCGGCGTCTTGCGCTAATGCGGCGGCTGAAGACAGCCAGGCGGTGCAGGCCACCAGCAGGGTCGCGAGGGCCCCGCGCCATCCGGACCGACGGGAGACTGAGTGCGAACGACTACTTTCCATCGAGATCCACCTAAACGTCGCTTTGTGACGATGTGCTTGATTGACCGCGGGCGCGGCGGGCCGGGCGAGTTGCCTCGCGGGCTGAGGCCAGGTCGCGGTTCACTTAATATCTTTCTTGAGTTTGTCTTCGTCGGTCACCACGCGGGCGATCGCCGACAGGCCGATCTTCAGCTTGGCTCCGGTCGACTCGTCGACCCGGACCGTGACCTGCTCGGCGTCGCGTTGCACGTTGGTCACCACGCCGTGAATGCCGCCCGCGGTGACGATCCGATCGTTCTCTTTCAGGTTGGCGAGCATCTGCTGGCGATTTTGTTCCTCACGCTGCTTGGGGCGCAGCATGATGAAGTAGAACAGCGCGAAAATGACGCCCAGCACCAACGGGTTGAAAAGGGCCGGCGCCTCGGGCGGGGCGTCGCCAGCTGGCGCAGCGGCATCGGCGGCCAGCAGCAGCCAGGACAATCCGAAGGTCGTGTACATGAAAGAACCGGGTCGTCAGTCGCCAAACGCCAGACCGCGCCGCGGCCGTGTGCAACGGCTGTGCGAGTCATGCTCGCGCATCGCGGGCCGCCGTGGCGGTGTCAAATTCGGGGGTCGCTGGCGTGCTGAAAAGCGGGTCTCCATCGGGCCGGTGAACCGGCCGCGCGAGGGCCCCCGAACAGAAACGGCCCGACGCGCTACCACGCTGCCGGGCCTCACGCCAAACGACAATCGAGTTATCTTAAATCTAAGCCCCGCCAGCAACAAGGGCGTCTGTTGACCGGTGGTGATACCGTTTGCCCAGGGGAGTTGGGTGGCTCTCGGACGTAGCGCAGCGAAGCCCCCAGGAACTCCACTGGGGGCTCCCTGCGGTCGTCCCCAGCCACCCCGATTGAATTCAAACGGTATCGCTCACAACCTGTGGGATAACAGGGGGCTCACGCCCCCCGCTCGCCTGACGGAGCTGCTGGAGCCCAACTGCGGTGTTTCCGCTGCCGGAATTCCTCAAACGCGTCCGCGGCAATCGCCTCGCGGGCCTCGGCCATCAGCCGCTGGTAGTAGGTCAGGTTGTGGATCGACGCGAGGATGGGGCCCAGCATTTCGCCTGCGTGGAACAAATGTCGCAGGTAGCCCCGGCTGCGCTGGCAAGCTGGGCAAGGACAGCCGGGCTCCAGCGGCCCTCCGTCGCGCTCGTGAATCAGGTTGCGCAGCCGCACCGGACCGCGATCGGTGAAGACCAGGGCGTTGCGGCCGTTGCGGGTCGGCATCACGCAATCGAACAGGTCGATCCCCCGAGCGATTCCCTCGACCAGATCCTCGGGCCGGCCGACGCCCATCAGGTACCGCGGGCGATCCGCCGGCAGCACGGGGGTCGTCTGCTCCAGGATGGCGTACATCTCGGCCGGCGGCTCGCCCACGCTGAGGCCGCCGACCGCGTAGCCGGGGAAGTCGAGTTTGACCAACGCCGCGGCGCTCTCGCGACGCAGCCCCGGGTCGAGCCCCCCCTGCACGATGCCAAACTGAGCCTGGTCGTCGCGCGTCGCGGCAGCCCGGCAGCGTTCGGCCCAGCGGACGCTGCGCCACGTGGCGTCGGCGACGGCCTCGGCCGAGTTGGGCAGCGCCACCACGTGGTCGAATTGCATCGCGATGTCGCTGCCCAGGGCTTCCTGGATGGCGATCGACCGCTCCGGCGTCAGTTCCAGCGGGCTGCCGTCGATGTGCGAGCGAAAGGTGACGCCGTGCTCGGTGACCTTGGTCCGCTCGGCAAGACTGAAGACCTGAAAGCCGCCGCTGTCGGTGAGAATGGGCCCGTCCCAGCCCATGAACTTGTGCAGCCCGCCCAACTGGGCGACCACCTGCTCGCCCGGCCGCAGGGCGAGGTGGTAGGTGTTGCCCAGCACCATCTGGGCGCCCGTCTCGCGCAGCCGACCGACGTCGACCCCCTTGACCGTGCCAAGCGTGCCGACCGGCATGAACGCGGGGGTCTCGACGGGGCCATGCGGCGTATGAAACGTCCCCCGTCGCGCAGCGGGGTCGCTGGTGGCGAGCAGGTCGAAACGAAACGGCGAACTGTTCACGCGCAAGCCGGGCTCATCGTCGGGGGAACCAAAACACGTTCATCCCAATGACCAAGCCCCAATGACCAATTGACGGCGAGTTTCACGCCAACAAGGGGTCATTGGGGCTTGGAGAATTGGTCATGCGCCGCCATGCGGCAGCGGCTCAGTCGCCGCGTAGCTTCATGCCGTGGGACGTGAGCTTCTCGCGGACCTCGTTGAGGCTGGTCACGCCGAAGTTCTTGCATTCCAGCAGGTCGTCGCCCGTGCGACGCAGCAACTCGCCGATGGTGGTCAGCCCCAGCCGCACCATGCACTTGCGGGCCCGCACCGACAGGTTGAGGTCGGCGATCGGCCGGTCGAGCAGCGCCCGCTCGTCCTCGCTCATCGACGTGTCTTCGTAGACGGGCTCTTCTTTCCACTTGTTGGCGGCGAATTGCCCCAGTTCCAGGCCCTTGGAGGTGAGCATGTCGCGGATTTCCACGAGCGACGTCTCGCCGAAGTTCTTGCTGGAAAGCAACTCCTGCTCGGTCGTTTCGGTGAGATCGCCGAGGGTCATGATCCCCATCTTCTGCAGGCAGTTGCGGCTGCGCACCGACAGTTCGAAGTCGGTGACCGGCACGCTGAGGATCTGAGCCAACCGGTCCTGACGCCGGCGGGCTTCCTCGTCGTAGAACATGTCGCGCGAGGCGTCGGCGTCCTTGAAGAACAGCCGGGCCCGCTTGTGCGACGGGTACGACTCGAGAATGCGGCTGTAGCACTGCTTGGCCCGCTCGAAGTGCTGCATATCCTCGTACAACACGCCCAGGTTCAGCAGCGTGCCCACATGCGTGGGAAACTGCTTGGCGGCGCGCTGGTACAGTTCCACGGCTTGGGTGTCGTTGCCGTGGCGGTCGTTTTGCAGGGCCAGCCCGAACAGGGCGCCGGCGTGGTTGTCGTCGGCCTCGACGGCCCGCTCGAGCAGGGCGACCACTTCTTTGCGGCCGCCGCCCAGCGCCGACACGGTGGCCGACCGCTGATAGAGATACTCGGCGGTCTGCTCGACGGCTCCGGACAGGGCGTCAAGCGTGGCCAACGCCGCCTCGGGGTCGCCGTTGTAGCGCTGGGCCTCGGCCTGAGCCAGAGCGATATCGTCGCGATTGTAGCCGGCTTTTTGCGCCGACTCGTACGCCACCAGAGCGTCGGCGTACTGGTCGAGCGACAGCAGGCTCTTGCCCAGATAGTAATGGGTGAGCGCCCCGCCGTCGGCCGCGCGCAACGTGGCGACCGCATCGGTGTAGCGGCCCAGCAGGTATTGGCAAACGCCCAGACGGGCCGAGGCGGCGGGCGACCGTCCCTCTTGATCCTCGAGGTCGCCGACTGCTTCGCGCAGGACCCGCAGGTTGCCCGGGTCGGACGCCAGGGCGGCGCGAATCTGGAGAATCTCGTTGGGTCCGAAAGTGGAGTTGGAGACGACGATCTGCTTGAGGTCGACTTCAGCAGCCTGCAACATCGGTGGCCTTTCGGTGGGTCTTGGTTCCGCGGCGCGTAGAAAAACAGCGGGCTAACGCCCCGCTGCCGGCCGAATGGGGTGCGTGCGACCGGAGTCGCGAGAGCCAGCGGTCGGAGTCGAACCGACAACCCCCGCATTACGAATGCGGTGCTCTGCCAATTGAAGCTACGCTGGCACGTTACGGCACTTCCTGTGCCGCGGCGCGGCGGAGGAAGTTTAGCCCAGTAAGATACCGCAGCCGCCGCCGCCCGGCAATGGCTGGGGAGCGGATGCCAGGAGAACTGCAAAGTCCTGATTTGAGCCGCCAAGCTCGCTTAGCAACAAGAGAATTGAACCACGACGGAACGACGGGCACGACGACCAAAACGCGTGATTTTCCGTCGTGTTAGTTGTGTCGTCGTGGTTCCTTCTTGGCGCACTTGGCGGTTGGATACCAAGGGAAAAAGGACCTTGCAGTTCTCCTGGGGCGGATGCTCGCCGCACGAAATCGCCCGGATTTTGGGGCGGCGCCGGGGGACGCGGGGGTAGGGGGCCCTGGTTGGTCCCCGGTGCGGATGGACGCACGGGTTTGAGGGTCTGGAGAAACAGGGGGCTGACGCCCCCCGCTCGCTGGGGCCAGCTAGTTGTTGCCGCCGCGGTTGCGACGATTGTTGCCGTCGTTGCCGTTGTCGTTGTTGTCGCCGCCGTTCTTCTTCCCGCCCTGGTTCTCACCCGCCTGCCCCGGGGGCTTGCCGCCGGGCCAGGGCTGCGACAGGGCCTGCGTGAGGGCCGTCTTGAGCGCCGCCGTGTTGACGGCGCCGTCGATGGCGTAGAGTTCGACGGTCGTTTTGGGGTTCGCTTCCTCGTCGAGTTGCCGCACGATTTCGCGAATGCTGCTCCAGACCTGTTCCTCGGCGGAGATGATCAGCGTGTTGGAGATTTCATCGACGCCGATCGACAACGCCCCCTCGAACGCCATCTTCACGGGGGCGGACTTCTTGTTGTTCTTGTCGTCATCTCCGCCGCGATAGAAACGATAGTAGGTTTCGCTGCGCGACGTCTTCTGACCGTCCTTGCCGTTGGCGAACTCCTTGTCTTTGGAACTCAGCAAATCGCGGTACACTTCCTTGAGCGCTGTGGCGATGTCGGCGGCCCGGGAGTAGAGAATCGGAATCGCCTCGGTGCGGCGGCTGGCGACGGCGTCCTCGCCCACCGGCTCGTCGTAGATCTTGATGAGCTTTTCGATCACCTTCAACTGCGAGCGGCTGGCCCCCTGCACGACGATGGTGTTGGTGTCGCTGTCCCAGATAAAGCGCAGCGGACGGCGGCGACCCAGCGTCATCGAACCTTGGTTCTTGTCTTTCGTGCCGGCGTAGTCGCCCCAGTAGTCGTAGATCGTTTCTTTTTGGCCCTTGAGTTCCTCCTCGAAGTACTCTTCCAAATTGAGCGAGACGAGACTGGCGCGCGAGTTATAAAGTTGAAAGATGGCGAAGTCGTCGTCGGGCGGCTCCAACTCCAGCATCAAGTCTTCCAACTCGTCGAGCGCCGCGGCGTCTTCGCTGCTCATCACAATTCGACCGTCGGGAGTCACGGTGACGTGAATCGGCGCCGGCGGGCCGGGTTTTTCGGTGGCGGCTGCGGCGCCCGTCGCGGCTTCGTCCGTGGTGGTCTGCACGAATTGCACGGGCGTTGTCATGCCGGCAATGCGTACGCGGCGGTCCGGCGCGCCGGTGAGGCGATCTTCGGCTTCGTCGTCCTGGGGCTGCGCGTCGTCCGGCTTGGCATCCGGCTGGTCTTCGTCCGATTTCTCGGGGCCGTTGATGATCAGCGGGTTGTCGCCGCTCCAGGAACGCTGCAGCCGCTCCAGCAGCCGCGCGGTCGACGCCGGGTCGCGCGCCTCGATCACCCGCAGGCGATCGCCCCCGCCGCCCGGCAACGACACCACGCCCAGCGTGGTCAGCAGGCCCATCACTTCGTCGTACTCGGCGTCGGTGGACCACAGCAGCAGGCGATTGTTTTCCACGTCGGCCTGAATGCGGAAATCGCCCGTTTCGGTCTCTTCCTCTTCGTTGCCGTAGCCTCCCCAGCCGAAGTACATCCGATTGCGGCGGCTGTTGTTGTCTTCCTTCTTCTCTTCGCCGACCATCAGGGCGTGAATCGTGCCGGCCACCTGGTCGGCGGGCGAACGGCGGCTGAGCGGGATCACGCGCAATCCGCGACCGCTGCCGTCGAGCTTGTCGATCATCGCTTGGATCTTTTCATGATCGCGGGGCGTGGCGTACGCGAAGAGCGTTTTGGACTTCTTATCGCTCTGCAACTGAGTCAGCGGGTCGAGATTGCCAATCTCCTTGAGCGCCGACATGATCGAATCGGGGCTCGCGGTGGCGGTGCGGTATTTGCGCATCTCCATCTGGCCCGAGCTGGCGGCTTCTCCGCCGCCCGCGGGGACGTCGAGCTCCGCGATGGTGCGTTCGATGATCGCCATCTGCTCCGGCGGGGCGTTCACCAGGATCGCATTGCGACGCTTGTCGACGGCGATGTACACCGGCGGTCCGTCCTGCTTAATCATCTTCGAAACGTCGCTGCCGCGCTGCTGCATCTGCATCATCAGCTGCATCTTCTGCTGCTCAAGCTGCAGTTCCTGCGGGCCCTTGCGCGACGCGGGGTCGAGCCCCAGCACGATCATCACCTGATCGGCGATCCAATCGGCGCGCTGGTAGCGGATCATAAACGGCTGCGGTCGCACGTCCGACTTGATCGCCAATTGCTCGGAGTAAAGCAGGTCGCGCACGTCGCGCAGATTCACCACCGCGTCGATCACTAGCAATCGCTTGGAGGCCAGCAGCGGCACGACCTTGCTGTTGGGGCTCAGCAGGATCTTGACGTCCTCCTTGGCCTTCTCTGGATCCATGTTCTCGGGGAGCGAGAATCGCACCCGCACGAAATCGTAGGGCGGGTAATCCTCCAACTCGTCGGGGTCGACCTGCGGCACGAGGCTGGGGTCGAGCTTGTCGATCTTCACCGCCGAGAGCACCTCGCCTCGCTGGATCATCGTGAAGCCGCGCGCCAGCAGGTGTTGGTTCAGCAAGTTGCTCGTCTCGTCGAGCGTGTACTTGCGGGTGGTCGTCAGGTTGAGATAACCGCCGGGCAGCTCGGTCCAATCGAAGCTTAGCCCCGCGACGTCGGCGTACCACTGCAGCACGTCGCGCCACGGTTGACCCTGGAAGCTGAATTGCACGAGCCCGTCCTTATCGGGCGCCGCTTTCAGTTCGTCGGGGTTGGCCTTCTCGTCGGGCTTGTCGGGACGCTTGACCGTTTCGGCATCGCCCGCAGACGGTTTGTCGCCCCCCTCTTCCTTGGGTTTGTCGTCTTTGGGCTTGTCGTCGGGTTTCGGCTGTTCGCCGCCGGGGGGGCCGCCGCCGCCGCGGCTTCTCATGAATTGCTCCATCATCTGCTGCGCCTTCGCCGGGTCGCGGCGCTGCAACTCTTGGAATTCCTTGATCTGCTCAGGCGTTACGCCGGGCGGCTGGGCGCTGGCTTGTCGGCCGCTGGCGCCGAGTGCCAGCCACGTTGCCAGACAGGCAACGGCCAGATATCCCAAGTGCCGTGACGAAAGAGTTGAAAATCGCATCTCAAATGTTCCGGGGCCGAGCTTAACGGTCGATTGAAGTCGGGCGCGAACGCCGACTGGGCGCAACGGCAGCGCCCTGCGCCGCGGCGGGTCGCGCTACCCCCAGTGTAGACGAAGCGAGCGGCCGGGGCCAAAGAGAACCGGCTTCCCCAGCAAGGGAATCACCCGAGAAAACGTGGGGCAGCATACGCACTGCCGTCCCAAACCGGCGTGGCCGGGAACGGCCTGAATCACGGCCCCCAGGACGTCGCCTCCCGCGGTACTTCTTCTGGGGGGATCGTCCCCAGGAAAACTGCCAAGTCGGAAGACAGGCTCGAAAGGCCTCGCTCCGAAAGCCTAGGGCGTAGTCCTGGGCCTGTGCGCCACGCCGCGGTAGCCTTGAAAGGGCGGGCTACTGGCGACCGTAGCGCGCCCTTTCAGGGCTCGGGGCCCCGCTCTCGACGTTTACCAGGGCTGCGCCCTGGGCTTTCGTCGCGCGGCCTTTCAGGCCTATTATCTGACTCTGCAGTTCTTCTGACCCGGTGCGGCCTCTGTGATGCGTGAGCTCCCGCCAGTCTCCCACCCGCGCTGATTTTGACCGATGTCTGCCCCCGACGTCATTCCGACGCTGATCGAAACCGAGCGGCTGTTGATCCGCGCCGTCGACCCGCAGTACGCCGTGCAGATGCATGAGGCCGTCGCCGAGTCAATCGACGAGCTGCGCCCGTGGATGCCGTGGGCGCAGACGCTGTCGACGCTCCAGGAGCAGCAGGCTCGGATGACCGACGCCGCCGAAATATACGCCCGCGGCGAAGAACTGCAGATGTTGCTGTTCCGCCGTGGCGACAATGCGCTGGTCGGCTCCAGCGGTCTGCCGCGCCTCGACTGGGAGGTCCCGCGATTTGAGATCGGCTACTGGCGTCGCACGCGCTTCGGCGGCCAGGGTTACGTCACGGAGGCCGTGCGGGCGATTGCCGACTTTGCCTTTCGCGAGCTTGGCGCGCTGCGCGTCGAGATTTGGGCCAGCTCGGACAATCACGCCAGCCAACGCGTGGCCGAGCGCGCGGGGTTTCGTCGCGAAGCCGTGCTCGCCCAACATCGGCGCGATCCGTCGGGAACAGTCGCCGACTCGGTCGTGTTCGCCCGGACGCTTGCTGACAATGCTGCTTCGTGCTGACCCGTTGCCTCGGCGCGGTAAAGTTGCCGGGTACGGGCGCTCGATGGTATGATCTCGTAATGGCACTAGGAGCATCTCACTTGCCGAGCGACGCGCAGTTGCTCTACGAATACCTGGGGCAGAAGATCGCCGCCAATCCGTCCGGCGCGCCAGCCGCGGAGGTCTTGGCCGACCTGCAGGCGTACGGCGAGCAGCTCGCCAAGTTGCGGACCATGGTCAGCGAAGCCCAGCACTCGATCGCGCAGGGCGATGGCCAAGAGCTGGACGTGGCGGCCATGCTGACGCGACTTCGTCAGCAACCGGCAAGCGGCGATCAGGCATGACCCGTCACGTCGTCTGGTCGCCACAGGCCGTCGCCGATTGGGAACAGATCCTGCATTACATTGCCGTCGAACAAGAGCGGCCGCTGGTTGCCGAACGTCTCGCCGTCGACTTGAGGGCGGCATGCCAGCCGTACGCCGCCGCCCCGGAGATCGGCCAGGCAGAACCACGGCTGCCACAACCGTGCCGGCGATTTACTTTCAAACGCTGGGTCGTGCTTTATCAGCCCCACGCCGACGGCATTGCTGTCTTGAGAGTTGTCGATGCAGCGCGGGACTTTGACCGTCTGTTCGGTTAGCAGAGCCTGTGGAAAAGCGGGACAGGCACGCTCCCCAAGACATTACTTCTCGGCGTTCGCGGCGGAACTCCGCGAGCCAGTCCCGTTTTTCCACGGGCCGCTGAGCCCGGCTCACGCGGCGGCGGTCCAGCCCAGCGCGTCGTGCGCCGCTTCCACCGTGCCGGCGTCGACCTGCTCCAGACCTTCGGCCGCCGCTCCCAGCAGGGCGTAGTCGGCCAGCCGATTGATGCGGCGGGGGTTGCCGCCGCTGAGGGCGTGCAACACGCTGATCGCTTCATCGTCGAACAAAGGGCGATCACAGCCCGCTTCCAACAGTGCGAATTGCACGTAGCCGGCTGCATCGTCGTCGTCCCACGGCTCGAGATCGATCCGCAGGTCCACGGCCTCCAGCAGCGCGTCGCCCAGGCGCTTCACGCGCGCCGGCGTGGCAACCAACACGCTCGACAGCCAGGGTCGGCCGGCGGCGCGCGACAGCCGCACGAGTTGAGCCAGCACGTCCGGCCCCGCCTGGTCGGCGTCGTCGGCCAGCAGCACGACGGGCGGCGCGTCGGCCGGTCGCGACCGGGCCCAATCGGCGAGTCGCCGAAACGCCCGACTCGGATCCTCACCCGCCCGCGGCCCGATGGCCAGTCCGCTAGCGATCTGCCACAACAACTCGCCGGGGGCGAGGGCCGCCAGATTCAGCGACGCCACGATGCGTCCGGCGGCGCGACACTCCTCGGCAAACACGGCCAGGGACAGCGATTTGCCGCTGCCTCGTTCGCCCAGCAGCACGGCAAACTGACGCCGCTGGCCCACCAGAAAACGGAGCCGCGCGAGCGCTTCGACCTGTGGAGCGCCTTCGTAATACGCCGCCGGGTCGACGCCCGCGGTGAACGGCGGTCGCTCCAGATGCCAGTGGGTCAGGTACATTGCAGCAAGGCCAGAAGAGACGGCGGCGCCAGCGCACAGGCGCGGCGCAGAGTATCCACCAGTTGCATCGGCCCGCAGATACGGCAAACTTTGACATTCGTCGTTGAACGACCGCCGCTAGCGGTGCTAGCCGAACCTGTGAGCCACGCATGTCGCGACGCGTTTTCTCCGAAAATCCCATCTCGCCGGCAAGCGTCGTTGCGATCGGCGATTCCGAAGCGCACCACCTGCTGCACGTATTGCGCGTGAAGCCGGGCGACGCGCTGACGCTGTTCGACGGCGCCGGCGGGGAATTCGCCGGCGCGGTGGTCGGGAAATCGCGCAACACGGTCGACGTGCAGGTGGGCGAGCGGCTGCCGGTGGAACGCGAGCTGCCGTTCGCGCTGACCCTCGCCGCCCCGCTCCCCAAGGGCGATCGCGCCCGGTGGCTGATTGAAAAGGCCGTCGAAATCGGCGTGGCGAGACTCGTTCCGCTGCAAACCGAGCGCTCCGAAGCGGGCGGCGCCAAAGGCGGCGACAAACTCCAGCGGTACATCGTCGAAGCCAGCAAGCAATGCGGCCGCAATCGACTGCTGGAGATTGCTCCGGCGGCCGCGTGGGACGAGTGGCTTGCCGCGGCGGCGGAATCTCGCCGCTGGGTCGCCCATCCCGGCGGCGTCGCGCTCTGCGAGACAGCCCGACAACCGCTGGCGCCCACGTTGCTGGCGGTCGGCCCCGAAGGGGGATTCACCGACGCCGAGATTGCCGCCGCGGTCGATGCCGGGTGGGACGTCGTAGGATTGGGGCCGCAGATTATGCGGATCGAGACGGCGGCCATCGCGCTCGCCACGGCCGCAACGCTGAGCGCGGTCCGCTAGCGCTGTTGCGTCGCGCTCGGCGGGCGACCGATGTCGAACTGGTTGAACTCCATCTTGTGGACGCCCTCTTCCGTGACTTCGCCGGTGCGCTGAAAGTACGTCAACTTGCGAGCCACGTTCTCGGAGTAGGGCGCACCGACGTACGCTTGATGGCGAATGATGGCCGGATGGTCCTTGTCGCCCTCCAAGATAAACATCGCCTTGAACTCGTCGTACGAGGCGCGCGACGCATTGGCGGCAAACAGCCCGCGACCAGGAACTTGCCCTTCGATCGTCACGTTGCCCAAGGCGCTGAGCTCCAACTCGGCGAGTCCTGACGCATTGGCGGGGCGATTGACGCGGGCCAGCGGACTTTCGCCCACCCGCAGTTCGTCGCTCGAAAGCCAAACGACGTTCGGCCCCGGCCCGGCGCCGACGGCCCGCTGCAGACGCTGCTCCCACGAATCCACCGGCCCGTACACGGCGCGCACGTCGCCCAGCAGCGTGACCATCCGCTGGTGAACGTTGCCGCCCACGCCGCGGGCGAAGTCGACGCGCAGGTGGCGCAACTTTTGTCCCGCCGAGCCTGGCGCATCCGCTGGTGCGCCGCCGGGCGCGGCGATCGCCGCCAGCGGATTCTTGCCCTTGGCCAGGTGAACCGACTCGATCCACCCCGGCCCTTCGCCGCGAATTTCGCCCGTCTTTTGATTGGCCAGGATCGACACCAGTTCAACGTGTTGGTGCGACGTGATGCCGGTCGCGTCGCGCTGGTCGAACTCGGCAACGACGCCTTCGCTGCAATCAATTTGAATCACTTCGGGGCGACCGCCGCCTTTGCTGCCGTCGAACGTCAATTCCTGGGACAGCCCCACCCCCAGTTGCCGCGTGCGGAGCCAGCCCGAGGCGTTTTCACACAGCACGTCGCCGCGGAAAATCAGCCGATCGCGATCGAGCCGCATCCACTTGGTCCAGGTGATCGTGAGCGGTTCGGGCCGCGCCAACGGCTCACCCGACAGGTCGCGGTCGACCAGCAGTTGCACCTCGCCGGGCGACTCGATCTGCACCTGACTGCGACCGCGGATGATGGCGATTTGCGGGGCGCGAAGCGTGGCGCCGCGGGCGGTGATCTGCGCCATTTCACCGGCGTCGCCGCCCGCGGGCGCGCGACCGATGATGTCGATCTTGGCCGAGGGCGTGTCGGCGTCGACGACGCGCAGCCGATCCGCCTTCACCTGCAGCGGCGCTTCCTTGGCCCCCGGGTCGGGCGCCTCCTCGAACACCACCTGATCGCTCATTTCAATCTGCGACACGTCGGGCTTGCCGTCGCGGACCACGCCGACCAATTCCAGCCGCTTGCCGGAGACGCTATAGGTGCGCCGCGCCGTGCGACCCAGGCGCGCCAGCGGATCGTTGCGGTTGCCTGCGCCGGATCCGT
>JAGQOU010000254.1 GCA_020427145.1 Planctomycetales bacterium
GGCGCGGTCGCGGTCCGCGATTCGGTCGCGGCGGCAACCGCCCGACGCCGGAGCCGGGGCGCCCGCTCGTGCCCGACGACGTTCCGCAGTACCCCGATGCGGAACTCTACAGCCCCGATGTCATGCGCACCGTGTTTATTGAGTTCGAGTCTGACGATTGGGAAACCGAACTCGAAGCGTTCAAGGAGACCGACGTCGACGTGCCGGCCACCGTGATCGTCGATGGCCAGACCTACCCGGGCGTGGGCGTTCACTTTCGCGGCATGTCGTCCTACATGATGGTTCCCGCGGGGTTCAAGCGGTCGCTGAACCTGTCGTTCGACACGGTCGATCCCGATCAGCGGCTGTACGGCTACAAGACGCTCAACCTGCTCAACGGCAACGGCGACCCGTCGATGATGAGCGCGGTGCTCTACTCGGAGCTGGCGCGCAAGGCGTTGCCGGCGCCCAAGGCGAACTTTGTGGAAGTGGTGATCAACGGCGCCAGCTGGGGCGTGTTCGCCAACGTGCAGCAGTTCGACAAGATCTTCACCGAAGAGAACTTCGGCTCGTCGGCGGGGACCCGTTGGAAGGCGCCCGGCAACCCCGGCGCCGATGCCGGGCTCCGCTATCTGGGCGACGACTTGGACGAGTACGAAGCCCGCTTCGAAATGAAATCGGACGACGGCAAGACGGCGTGGCTGGCACTGATTGAACTTTGCCAGGTTCTCAACGAGACGCCCGTCGATCAGTTGCAAGAGAAGCTTGAGCCGCTGCTGGACATTGACGGCGTGTTGCGGTTCTTGGCCTACGACGTCGCCCTGGCGAACAGCGACGGCTACTGGACTCGAGCGAGCGACTACTACCTGTTTCGCGACGATGACGGCGTGTTTCACGTCATCCCGCACGACATGAACGAAGCGTTTCACACCGCGAGCGGCGGTCCGCCGCCAGGGTTCGGTCCGCCGGGCGGTTTCGGCCCGCCGCCCAACGGATTTGGCCCGCCGCCGGGCAGTTTGGGCCCGCCGAACGGATTCGGCCCACAGAACGGATTCGGCCCGCCGGGGGATTTTGGTCCTCCTCGCGAATCTGGCCCGCCAGAGGGCTTCGGGCCTCCGAGAGACTTTCCCCCGCCAGGGGACTTCGGTCAGCCGGGGGACTTCGGGCCCCCGGAGGATGCGTTCGGAGCACGACCCGATGGCGACGCCCCTCAGCGCCGCGGCCGGGGCAATGATCGGCGCGGCCCGCGCCGAGGTTTCGGTCCGCACGGCGGAGGGCCGGATCTGGACCCGTTGGTCGGCATCGACGACGACCGGATGCCGCTGCGCAGTCGGCTGCTGAAGATACCTGAGTTGCGCGAGCGATATCTGCAGTACGTCCGTGACATCGCCGAACAGCAGCTCGACTGGGCGCACCTGGGGCCGCGCGTCCAGCACTACCGTGACCTGATCGCACCGGTTGTCGAGCAAGACACTCGCAAGACGTCAACAACCGAAGCGTTCCTCAAGGCGACCGCGGTCGACGGCGAGGCTACGGATTCATCGCTCCGCGGCTTCGCCGAACAACGCAGTAAGTTCCTGAGCGACTACGAAATTCCCAGCGAACTGCAAACAAAGTAACAAGTTTGCCGGACGGAGATCGCGGCCGCCCCTCTTGTGATGTGACGTTGGCACTGATAAATCGTCGCAGCACATGCGACAACGTCGCGTGCGACGCGCGGTCATGCGTTTCTCGTCGGGCCGTCACGCCTCGCGTGCATCGGCCCCTGACCATCGATCCGGGCAAGCCGACTCCAGGGCCGCTTCTACTCTGAAAGCCTACCCGGGGCGCTCTCCGGAATGGCCGGCGGGCTCAGGTCGGTCGCGCCGACCGACATTCTGCTGCCGACGAGCGCGGTTCGCCGTGGCAGGTCAGTTGAGTTGCCGGCAGCGGCATTCAGTTGATTGGCGGCAAACTCGGAGGCTATCGAATCCTCCCGCACGTTGGCTCAGATTCGGCGCCCACGGTCGTGGTGCGTTTTTTGGGCAACGATTGCAATGCCATTTCGTGGGAGCTCGCCCTGCCGCTGCCCATAATACAGGGAGTGCAGTCATCGCCGTTCGACGGACGGGTGGTCCTGCTCGGCTGGCGTAGCCTGATTTCATCGCCGGCGCTTGTCCACTTTTTGTTTCGAACGCGTGGTCGCGATTTGCTTCCGCGAGGTCTTTCTTCATGATGTTTCGGCGATTCAGGGTAGGGATCCTCCTCGTGGCGGCCGCCAGCTGCGTTGGAGTCGCCCAGGCGCAGATCCCCTCGTTTCCCGGCGCCGACGGCGCCGGTCGGACCGTGTCCGGCGGACGCGGCGGGCTGGTCTACCATGTCACGAAACTCGACCTCAACTACAACGACGCCGGCCCCGGCACGCTGCGCTACGGGCTGGACGACGGCAACTTTGCCGGACAGGCCCGGACGATCGTGTTCGACGTGGCGGGGACGTTTTGGTTGGGCCGATATGGGGCCGAGAAGGACCACGACAACGGCTGGGACACGCAGTCGCGCTACAACTTGGGAAGCAACGTGACGATCGCCGGCCAGACGGCGCCCGGCCCGGTCTACATCATGGGCGGCGTGGTCAAAGCCAACGGAACCAACACCGTGTTGCGCAACGTCTCGATCGCGCCCGGCTACGGCATGCGCAGCTTTTCCAAACCCGAGGACGGAGTCTTTCCCACGCCGGGCGACTTCCCCGACTCGTATGTCTACGACGCGATCGACATCTCGGGCACGCGGGTGATGATCGACCACGTCAGTACGTACTATGCAACCGACGAGACGATCTCGGCGAATGAATTTGCCGACGATGTCACCATTCAGTACAGCAATATCTCGCAGGGGCAGAACTATCCCCAAGCCGACGCCGAGGCCAGCGGCGTGAAATACACGGGGCACGCCTTGGGGTCGTTGCTGCAGGCGGGCTCGAACGCCAACATCAGCGTACTCGACAGCCTCTACGCTCATCAAAAGGGACGCCTGCCGCGAGTCGGCAGCGAGGTCGGCACGGGAGCGTACAACGACTTCCGCAACAACGTCTTCTACAACTGGTTCGACACCGCGGGCGCCGGCGCCAGCGGACAGCCCAGCTTCAACAATTTCGTGGGAAACTTCTACCTGGCTGGGCCCGGCGGCGACAATCCCGTGGGAGGAACGAGCACTGCCGTGACGACCAAATCGGGGGGAACAAGCGTCTTCAGCGGCGCCAGCTCCTCGGCGACGCGAGTCTATCAATCCGGCAACATTCGCGATTCGAATAAAGACGGCGACGCGCTCGACGGGGTCTTGCTGACCAACAGCAACTTTCCCTCGTCCAGCATTCAGGCGACGCCCTACTCGCAAACCCCTTACGCGGGCGTTACGCTCCCGGCGACCGAGGCTTACGACTACGTGCTCGACTACATGGGCGCCAATTGGTGGAACCGCGACGCCGTTGATCAGCGCATTGTTAATGAAGTGCGGACGGGGACCGGCAAGATCATGGCGTGGGCCGACGATCCGTTCAACAACGACCCCAACGAAGGGACCGAGTGGCGGAGTTTGCTCGCACTGCGGGCCGACCCGACGACCGGGGCCGCCCCATACAATCGCGACGCCAATTGGGACGTCGATGGCGACGGCATGCCGGGGTATTGGGAGGCGGCTCACAATCTCAACCCGAACGTCGCCGACAACAACAGCGACTTTGATGCCGACGGATACACGAATCTCGAAGAATACATCAACGAAATCGCGGCCTGGCCCGCCCCCAGTCCCTTGACGTTCAACACCGCGACCACGGCCCGCTACGCCCTCAGCTCCAGTTGGAGCACCGCGTGGCAGCCGTCCCGGTTCGACGAAGCTCAGATCAACAGCGGGACTGCCGTCGTCGACGCCGTCGGCCAGCACGCGGGACGCGTGATCATCGCGTCGGGCTCGGCCGACGCGGCCACGCTCTCACTGACCGCCGGGTGGCTGGTCGCTGAGGATCGCGTCACGATCGGCGGGACAGCCGCCTCGCAGGCGACCCTGGAATTGACCGGGGGAATGCTACGCACAGGGCGAGTGGAAAAGGGCGCCGCGGGGCAGATGAGTTTCACCGGCGGGACGCTTTCCGCCGATGAAGTCGCCTTTTCGCTGGTCGATGCGGGCGGCGTCATTTCTCCGGGGATGGGCGTCGGCGAGACGCACGTCTTTGGCGATCTCACGCTGCAAGCCGGGGGAATCGCCATCGACGTGGCTGGGGCCATTCTGGGGGATTACGATCGCGTGATCATCGACGGTCACTTTGCCGCGGGCGGGGACCTGGTCGTGTCGCTTGTCGGCTACGCCCCCGTGCTGGGCGATCGTTTTGACCTGCTGGACTTCTCGTCCGCCGCCGGCTCCTGGGGCGTGTCCGTGCCGACCTTGGCGCCAGGCCTCGCCTGGGACGCCTCGCAACTGCTCAGCACCGGCGTCCTGGCGGTCGTCGCAGCGGGGGCGACCGATCCGGACTTCAACGGCGATTTGCTCGTTGACGGCGCCGATTTTCTCGTGTGGCAACGCGGCTTCGGGCTGACCGGTCAAACGACCAACGCCAACGGCGACGCCAACGGCGACGGCCACGTCGACGCCGCCGACCTGGCAGCTTGGGGCAGCGACTATGGCGTGAGCGCTGCCACGGCCAACGCCGCCCCTGTGCCCGAGCCCGCAGCGGTGATTCTGGCTGCAGTGGTACTTGTCGTAGTATTGGCCGGCCGTCGCAGCGCGCTTTGTGCGTGATTTCAAGGGGCGTTTCCCAGCACGTCACGGCGGCCCTGCGCCCGTTAGGAAACGGGCGAGCGCGTGGCCCGCTTGCCAAGCGGGGGCCGCGTCCCTCCAATGACCGTCGACGCTTGCCATCGTTGGAACACTCACAAGAGGGCGACAGATGACTCCGACACGATCCGCACGTCTGGCGGCGCTGCTGCTGTTGGTCGCCCCGACTGCTTGGGCCCAACAGGTTTATCCCACCCGCGACGGCGACCTCGATGCGGGATTCGAGCTGATTTTCGACGGGCGGTCGCTCGCCGGGTGGGAGGGGGACCCCACCTACTGGCGCGTGGAGGACGGCTGCCTGGTGGGCGAGGTCACCCCCGCGACGATTCTCAAGCAAAACACATTCGTCATCTGGCGCGGCGGCGCGCCGCGGGACTTTGAGCTGAAGCTTGAGTATCGCATTTCCCCCGGCGGCAACAGCGGCGTGAACTACCGCAGCGAGCCGTTTCCCGAGACGGGCAAGTTCGCCCTGCGCGGCTATCAGGCCGACATTGATGCGGCGAACCAGTACACGGGCCAAAACTACGAAGAGAAGGGCCGCACCTTTCTAGCCCTGCGGGGCGACGTCGCCCGGGTCGACGCCGACGGCGCGGCGCGGATCGTTGGCACGGTCGGCGACAAGGACAAGCTGGCCGAGGAAATCAAAGCCGACGACTTCAACGCGATGCATCTCATCGTGAGCGGCAACGTCCTGACGCACATCATCAACGGGCGCGTGATGAGCGTGGTGGTTGACGACGATGTCGAGCATCGCAAGTTCGACGGCTTGATCGGAGTGCAAGTCCACGTCGGCCCGCCGATGAAAGTCGAGTATCGCGACATTCGTCTCAAGCGGATCGAGCCGGAACTTGTTCCTGCCGAGTGACCAGATCGCTCCAGTTCGCCGACCCGCAGCGAACGGCGCTCATTCGTGTTCTCGCCCACGGTCCGCGCCCAGGGGGAGTTGCCGAACGGCCGGCTACTTCAACACGCCCTGTTCGCGCAGGTAATCGACCGCCGAACCCGTGATAAGTTCCTTTTCCTTCAGCAGCGGTTCGATTTGCGCCAGCGGCATGCTGCAGAGGATGTCGGCGACCATGTCGCCGCGAGTGGGGTTGAGCGCCGACAATTTGCCGAGCCAGTAATACTTGTCGCCGACGCGGACGAACGACCACAGCGTCATCGAGGCGTCGCCGTGGCTGCTGGTCATCCGCAACGTGTACAACGCGGTTGGTTTGGTCATGCGCTGCAGGGCGGCGTTTTGCAGTCCGTTGGCCTGTATGTCGATCGCCTTGGCGTGACGAGCGACTTCGACCGTGTCGCAGCCTTTCTGCTTCGCAGCTTCGATGAACGCCGGCAGGCCCTCAATGCCCTTGACCTGCTCCAGGTACTCCGCGGAGAGCGGTTTGGCGAGATCCGCGGGGAAGTGCTCAGCGAACCAAGTCTTGGCGTCGGGAATCGCGACTTTGCCATGCGGCTCGGCGAAGAACGCTTCGGCCCACGCCGCAAAGGCTTTCTTCTCAGCGGCGGCGCGCTGTGCAGCCGACGCATCGGCGGTCGTCGACTGTGCCGGTGCGTTCGTCGCGAGCAGCGACAGGGTCGTCAGCAAGATGGCACGAAGTATGTTGTTTCGCGGCATGATGAGGTTCCTCGATCGGATAGAGCAGCTCGTTTGCGGAAAGCGACGTCGGACGCACGTTTGAGATCGGGCACGGCGTTTGGCGTTCGCGCAGGACAACTTATATCAGCAACCGCCCAGACTTTGTACTGTATTCTCACAGAGAGCGTGAAGCGACCCCGCACCCGCGGCGGACGACGCAGGTGAACTGCAAAGTCCTGATTTGAGCCGCCAAGCTCGCTTAGCAACAAGAGAATTGAACCACGACGGAACGACGGGCACGACGACAAAAACTCGTGATTTTCCGTCGTGTTCGTTGTGTCGTCGTGGTTCCTTCTTGGCGCACTTGGCGGTTGGAAACCAAGGGAA
>JAGQOU010000255.1 GCA_020427145.1 Planctomycetales bacterium
ATCAACCGCACCACGCTCTACAAGAAGATGAAGCGGCTGGGGCTGGAAGATCAGGCGGTGGCCAAAGGCAGGTAGGGTCCGCTGTGCGGTCCGTTTCTAGTCGCCTGGTAGCTGCTTGGCGGTCCGTTCAGCGGACCCTGCTAAACACGTTTTCTGTACGCTATCTGGTTGCCAAGGCTGAGGCAATCTGAGTAAACTGCCATGGTTACTCAACCCCATAGATCTCACCGCTAATGAGATGAGGATTCTCCTGCGAATCCTGCTTCCCGTTTCAAGTTCGACACTTGAGGTATTGGGGAGCCACCCTCTACGCGACTTCTATCACCCTCGCAAGTCTCCTTGCGGTTTCCGGGCTTCCGGCTGGATTGGAGCAGCCGTGTGCTTCGGCGTAGGACGTGCCGAGCGCGGCTCGCCAAGCCCAGGCAAACCCCTGCAGCATCAATTGAGAAACAATAATGCGATCCCTCGCTGTGTTAACGCTACTTGTGTTAATGTTCTGCACACACCACGCGTGTGCGCAACTGGTCACTTATCGCTTTCTGGCCACATTCGAATCGTCGCTGTTGCCCTTTGCCATGGGCGATACGGTGAGCGGAACCTTCCGCTACGATGCCGCCGACTTGACAGGCGCCGGTGAGACTCCTTTCCCGTTCTCCGTGACCCTATCGCGGCAGCAGGCGCCACGGGCGGAACTGGACATCACCTACACCGACGTTTCTACCGGCGATACTGGTCATGCGCGGCTCGACACGATGCTGAACGTCGATCCTGACCTGACAGCAATCTCCTTCCAGACGGGGGAGACTCGTTTTGAGTACCGGAACCTGCACACAGAGCCGAACAGCGTGTTTGCGGGGTCCGGGATTGAGTTCGTCGATGTGCATCTCAGGTTCTTTGGACACATTCAGCAGCTCCCGTCGGACTTGGATGCCCTGACTCCAACTTATGTGACCATGGGCATCAGGCGGGGCGGTAGAACCTACGGCCCGAATTTCACCATCAACTATGTGCGGCTTGCGCCAGAGCCGAACTCCGTTGTCCTCGCGGCCATCGCGACGTTCTGCCTGTTGCGCAGGCGCGTCAGTACGCCACCTCCACCCAGCTCTTCTCCCGGCCGCTCTTGAGCATCGCCTCGCAGATGGCGATCTCGTTGTGTCCGTCCTCGAAGGTGGCGAAGTCGCCGCCCGGTCGCGTGCCCGCGAGGAAACCGTACACGTTGCGGAACAGGTTCTTGGGGCCGTCGGGGTACGCCTCGTTGTGGCCGCCGGGATAGTGAGCGTACTCGCGGGCCTCAGCGTGCAGCAGGCTGGGGTCCTTGAGCATCACCTGGTTGGGCCCGCTGCGGCGGCCGATCCACAACTCGTTGGGCTGCTCCTGGTCCCATGCCAGGGCGCAGTTGGCGCCATCGATTTCGTAGAACAGACGATTCTTCCGCCCGGCGGCGCACTGGTTCACCGTCAGCACGCCGTGAGCGCCCGAGTCGAACTCCAGCAGAACCGAGCCGTAGTCCTCGGTGTTGATCGGCACGTCTTCCATCTCTTCGGGAGTGAGCACCTTGCCGGCGTAAGTTTCCACCTCGACCTTGGGCCGCTTGCGCACCGGGTGAATGGTCACCAGGTCGGCCATCACGCGGACGATCTTCAGTCCTGTGACGAACTGCACCAGATCGCACCAGTGGCTGCCGATGTCGGCGATGGCCCGGCTGTCGCCCGACATCTCGGGCACCAGCCGCCAGTTCCAGTCGGTGGCCTGGTGCAGCCAGTCCTGCAGGTAACTGCCATGCACGGCCAGCACGCGGCCCACCTCGTCGGTCGCCTGGCACATGAGCCGCGCCTGCTGCACCAGCGGCATGTAGCGGTAGTTGAAGTCGATCGCATGGACCACGCCCGCTGCGTTGGCCAGCCGGACCAACTCGCGCGACTCGGTGCTGTTCATCGCCAGCGGCTTTTCGCTCACCACGTGCTTGCCGGCGGCCAGGATGTCGCGGTTCACTTCAAAGTGCAGGTGATTGGGCGTGCAGTTGTGGACGACCTGGATGTCGGGGTCGGCCAGCAGGGCGTGATAGTCGCCGTACGCCTTGGGGATCGACAGTTCCTTGGCCTTCCGCTCGGCGAGGTCCTGCCCCCGCTCGGCGACCGCCGCGACCTCGACATTGCCGAGGCGGCGCAGCGCCTCAATATGCGCGGGGCCGATGAAACCAGTGCCAATGATGCCAGCTTGAATGCGTTGCATGGGAAATATCGCGAAGTCAGTGGTTGAGGAAGTGACCGCGGGCGAGCTGACAATTGTCGGCCAATTTGCCGCGTATGACAATGCGCCGGACAGGGGGCAATCTCATTGAGACCTGAGTCAGATCGACTCCACCGCCGCCCACGCCCCCGATTCAATCGACTTGTCGACCGCCTCCAGCACGGCGACGCACTTGGCGCCGGCGCCGAAGCAGGGGCTGGCGCACTTGTCGTGAGCAATCGCCTGCACCAGGTCCGCCGCGGCGTTCGAAAACGTGTGGTCGTAACCCATCATGTGCCCCGGCGGCCACCACGCGCCGGCGTAGGGGTGCTCGCCCTCGGTCGCGATAATGCGCCGAAAGCCGCGGGCGCGACCTGGGTCGTCGGTGGCGTAGAAATCCAGGTAGTTGAGATCCTCAAAGCACCAGGCGAGCGAGCCCTTGCTGCCGTTGATTTCGAAGCGATTGTAGTTCTTCCGTCCCGGGGCCATGCGGGTGGCTTCAAAACTGCCGATTGCTCCGTCGGCGAACTTCGCCAGAAACAGCGACGCGTCGTCAACGGTCACCTTCTCCGTGCCCTCGCCCGCGACGGCTGTCAGGCCCGAGGAGGTTCCCTCGGCGGGGCGCTCTTCGATGAAGGTCTTCTTCATGCCGACCACCTCGGCGATGTCGCCGACCAGGAACCGGGCCAGGTCGATGGCGTGCGAGCCCAGGTCGCCGTGGGCTCCGTTGCCCGCGGCGTCGGCCCGCAGCCGCCAGTTCATGGGAAATTGCGGGTCGACGAGCCAGTCTTGCAGGTAGGTGAACCGCGCGTGGCGCACCTCGCCGATCTCGCCGGCGTCGATCATCTGCTTGGCGAGCGCTACCGCCGGAACGCGGCGATAGTTGAAATTGACCATATGCTTGACCCCCGCCGACTTGGCGGCGTCGCGCATGGTGCGGGCTTCCTCCAGCGTGAACGCCAAGGGCTTTTCGCAGAACACATGCTTGCCCGCTTGGGCCGCCGCGACGGCGATGTCGCAGTGCGTGTAGCCCGGCGTGGAAATGTCGACCACGTCCACGTCGTTGCGGGCGACGACCTCCCGCCAATCGGTGCAGGACGACTGCCAGCCCCAGCGTTTGGCAAACTCGCTCACAGCGGCCCCGTCTCGTCCGCAGACCACCTTCATCACCGGCTGGGCGTCGAGGTCGAAGAACTTGCTCACGGTGGCCCACGCCTGACTGTGTGCGCGGCCCATGAATTTATAACCAATCAGGGCGATATTGAGGGTCGGTTGCGACATTGGCGATGAGTTCCTGACGTGGTGACGGCGATCCCGCAGCAGAACGACAAAGGGGCCATTTTAGCCGAAGCGGGCGCGGCGCGTAGCGTGGCCGGCTCTACGACCTCGTCAGATCGGCCCAGACGCCCCAGCCCGCAATTGCCGAGACGGCGAGCATGACCGCCGCCGCGACGACGCCCCCCGCCAGCACCCAGCCGCGCGTGCGGTAGGCCGGCGGCAGTTGGAAATTGAGATACAGCGCCGCCACCACGGCAATGGCCACGCCGAGATTCGTGGCCAGGAACGCGGTGATCGTGGTGAGCAGGTCGAACTGCATGCCGCTGAAGATAAACGCCGTGGCGGCGATGAAAACGTAGAGGCAGATCCAGCGTTGGATGACCGGCTGTCGCCAGCGGCGCTGCGGCCAAATGGCTTGGGAGTACTCGGTGACGCACCGCGCGTAGATGTCCGGGTAGGCCTGCAGCGTGCCCCACAGGGCGGCCAGCACGCAGATGTAATACACCCACACCAGCGAGGGGTGGATGGCGCGCCAAATCGACGCCTGACTGGTGAGGAGGCTCCAGCCTGCGAAGGCGCCAGAGAGTTTGCCGGACGCCATTTGCGGGTGAATAACCGCCGCCCCGGCCAGCATGAACGCGGCCGTCACCACCAGCAGCACGGCGGCCCCGGCGGCAACGTCCCACTTGAGCGGGGCGATTGACCGCCGCACCGCCGCCACCTGGTGCGGCTCGCGCGGCAGATAGTCGCCCGGGGAGCCCGCGGCCGCGCGGCGGCGAATCTCATCGATCCGCGGATGGCCGCTCATGCCCCAGCCGTGCAACGCGATCCAATCGGGATAAACCAGGTACGTCATCACGCTGCCGCCAACGTAGCCGAACGTGACCGCCAACATGGCGGCGGAATTGGCGCGGGCGCTGGCTGGGGCGCCGGCGACCGCCTCGGGAAATTTTCCAAAAGAAAGCAGCCCGGCGAGTGCGGCGCCCATGTCGGGTCGCACCAGGGCCGTGCCGATGATCGTTCCCGTGACCAGCAAGCCGCAGATGATCAGCTGTTGACGTTCCAGCCCCTCATAGGTCAGGGCGAGACTCAGCAGCAGCGCCGCGGTCAGAAAGGCAACCGACAGCAGTTGCGTGACGGCGGCGTGGTCCGCCACGCTGCTACCGTAGATGAGATAGCCGATCAACTCGCCGCTGGGCCGCGCGATCGCCGCCCACAGGGGACCGGCCGCGGCGAGTTCCAAAAACATCAGCAGCAACAGCAGCCAGCCGCGCGGCCCAGGCAGGCGCACCAGACGTTGCCCGAGCGGCTCCCCGCTGACGGCCGCGTACCGCCCCAGCAAGTAGGTGGCAAAAACGCCTTTGACCAGCACGCTGCCGAGGACCATCCACAGCAGCCCGTAGGCAAAGAAGGCGCCGGCCCGCACGACGATAATGGTTTCCCCGGCGCCAATCGCCACCGAGGCGACGATGGCCGCCGGGCCGAACAGCCGCGCGACGCGCGACATCTTCCGCAGCGACCAGGGGCCTTCCAACGCGGCGCAAGGGGGCGGCGGGTCAACGGGCGCAGCACCATCGGCGGCGCGAGGCGGCAAGCTCGCATCGCTCATAGTCGGATCTAACCTGCAGACGAAGGATTCGCGCGAGTGCGACAACAAACAAGAGCGGCAATCGTAGCAGAATCGTTGCCGGAATGCTCGCGCAACGCCGCCGTCAGCAGGAGAACTGCAATTTCCTGATTTGAGCCGCCAAGCTCGCTTAGCAACAAGAGAATTGAACCACAACGGCACACCGGGCACGACGACCAAGACTCGTGAATTTCCATCGTGTTCGTTGTGTCGTCGTGGTTCCTTTTTGGCGCACTTGGCGGTTGGAAACAAGGGAAACAGGGACTCTGCAGTTCTCCTGCCGCCGTCAGGCCGATCGACGTCCCAAATTGGGCGCCTGGAGACGACCCACGGAAATCCCCCGTCAAATCGCGATCAACCGTTGCGCATGAGGCTGCCAACCTGGTGGCCTACTGCGTGATACACTGGTCAGTCGATAAACAAGTTAAGCTCATGGATTCTAGCGTATTTGACTACTTGGCTTCGACAGAGTTGCAGGAGCGATACATCGTCAACGGGACCGCGTAAGAGTCCATTCTGCCGGGCGAGCTCGTAGATGATGCCTTAGGGTTCGTCGATGATGTTCGAGCAGGCCCACGGGGTCGCGGCCTGACGCCGTTGCAGCGAGCCGCTTGAGAGGCATTCGCGGAAATCCTCGAGATGAATGCTCAAGTCGCTCGCCAGTCGATCTCGAATTCCGAATTGATCGATAGTCCGCAATGGCAAGCCATTCGCGATGGCGCTCAGACGTTGAATGCGGCATTCGACACGGTTATGTTTTGTATCATCCGCTTCGATTGACGCGGGCAACTGATCTTCTTCGTTCTTCGGCAACCAAACGACACCCGCGACCGAGAGGCGCTCTCTATGGGATATCGCGTGTCCTGGATAGCTCGCTCCGGAAGGTCCACTGACGAACTGCTCCAGTTGTCTGGCCGAAACCTGTCTGGCGAACGCCACGAATTTCCCGATGTAGGCTGGTACTTGCTCGAACCATCGCACGACAATCCATCGCCATGGGTGTTGCTGATTGCTGATGGATCAGAGAACTTTGCTGATCTCGGGTCCTCGCAAGCCCAGTCGCTATCCAATGGCGGCAATGAAACGATTTTCTTCTGGTGCTCAGATACCGTGATGGCAACCGAAATGCTCTGCTTCAGAGACGGTCGCGAAGCATGGTCCATTCAGTACGACTGCGAAAACAATGCGAAGCAACCAGCGATGAACGGCGACGTGCCGCAAATCGCCCACGAGATTCTCAAAGACCTGCGAGCGAAACAACAAGCTGACGCGGGCGCGGACTACATTTATGACCTCACTGCGGAATTGGGACGCAGCGTTGTTGGTTTTCGGCACGACACGGATCTTGAACGAGATGATCCTGAACCGTTCCAGGTCCTTAGCGAGCCGGTGAAACGGCCGCAGGCATGGTGGCGTTTCTGAAGAAGTTTTTTATAAGCCGCAGAACCAGGCCGTAAACCGGAGCGGCCGACGACGCGGGTTTTGAAATCATAGTCTTATGACGGCCGTCCGGTTGCGGCTGTCGCTAGGCGCCTCAGCTATGTCTGCCATTGTCGAACTTCTAGTGCAGACAGCTCAATCTGACACGGAGTTACTCGCCGCTAACGCCAATCGCGGCGACAATCTCGCCGCACCGCGAGAGGTCGATTTCCTTTTCGAGCTCCGACGGCCGAAAAGGCTGAACTACTTGCCTCGTTCATCAATGATTACCGCTATGGAGACGCCAATGCGGAGAGCGATGAGGAGGGACATCGCGTCAGCGTTCGGGTCACGATGCCGATCACTCAGCATGTGATCTGTTCCGTATCAGGGTTTATGGCATGTTTGAGCAAACTCTATGGGCTCGAATACGATGGTTGGGGTAGCGTCATCCAGACCAGCACCTAACCACGCGCTGCAGTTGACGAGCGGCGCCCGCGGCTCCTGGAGACGACCCACGGAAATCCCCCGTCAAATCGCGATCAACCGTTGCGCATTGGAGGCTCCGCAGCGCTGCGCTGCGTCCCCTGCCAGCTGGCCCTAGGGCGTCGCCGGGCGCCTACGTGGCGATCTCGTCTTTCTTGATGTCGTACTTCTCGAGCAGGCGGTAGAGGCTGCGGCGGCTGATGCCCAGCGAGCGGGCGGCCCGCAGCTTGTTGCCGTGTTCGCGGGTGAGCGTCTGCACGACATGGGCCCGAGTGATGGCGGCCAAATCGGCCTCGGGGTCGAGCATCGCCGCCTGCGGATCGTTCTCGGCGGTCAGCACCTCGGCCGGCAGATTCTCGCGCCGCAGCACTTCGTCGTCGGCCAGGATCTTCATCCGCTCGATCGCGTTGATCAGCTGCCGCACGTTGCCGGGCCAATGATACCGGCGAATCGACTCCACGGCCGCGGGCTCGAACCGCCAGCCCGGGCCGCGCAAGTGATCGGCGATCAACATGACGTCGTCGCCCCGCTGCCGCAGCGGCGGGAGGTCGATCGTCATGATGTTGATGCGGTAGAACAAATCGCTGCGGAAGCGATGCTCCTCGACCTCCTCGGCCAGGTCGCGATTCGTCGCGGCGACGACGCGCACATCGACGCGTCGTTCCTTGAGCGACCCCACGCGGCGCAGCGAACCGTCTTCCAGGACTCGCAGCAACTTCGGTTGAAGGGCGGGAGCCAGTTCGCCGATTTCGTCGATGAACAGCGTGCCGCCGTCGGCAACCTCGAACAGCCCCGGCTTGGCGGCGCTGGCGCCGGTGAACGACCCCTTCTCGTGCCCAAACAGCTCGCTTTCCAGCAGCGGCTCGGGGAGCGCGGCGCAGTTGATCACGACCAACGGTTTGTCGGCGCGCGGGCTCGCTTGATGCAGGGCGCGGGCGACGAGCTCCTTGCCCGTGCCGCTTTCGCCTTGAATCAGAATCGGTTTGTCGCTGGGGCCGGCCCGTTCAATCAGCCGGAACGTATTGTTCATGGCGGCCGATTCGCCAATCATTTGGCGCTCGCCCTCGGTGCGGCTGATCAGCGTGCGCAGCTGCTGGTTTTCGCGGCGCAGCTTGCGCGTCTCCAAGGCTTTTCGCAGCACGGCGTCGAGCTGCTTCATCCGCACCGGCTTGGTGAGAAAATCGCAGGCGCCCAGCTTCATGGCCTCGACGGCGGTCTCCACGGTCCCCTCGCCGGTGAGCATCACGGCTTCGGTGTCGGGGCTTTCCTGTTTGATTTTCTCAAGCAGGTCGATGCCCGACATGCCGGGCATGGCCATATCGAGGACCGCCAGCTGGAAATCGCGGTCGCGGACCAGCGGCAGAGCGGCCTCGCCGGCTCCGGCGTCGCTGACGCGGTAGCCCAGCTCTTGGAAGTAGCGGACCATGCCGCGACGCAATTCGTCGTCGTCGTCGACCAGCAGCAGTTCAATGGCGGCGGTAGTCTGTGAGTTGGGCATAACGGGTGTCACTTTATCACGCCGCGGCGGGGCGGGGGAACGGAAACAATCGTACGGTAACCCGTCGGAGCGGCACGAAGGTCGAGGAGTGCGGCAATTTGGGTCGTCTGGCATGTCTTCGGGAAGCAGAAACGCCGCGGGCGGCCACCGCGGCACGCGCCGGAATCGGGAAAACCCCGGATCCGCTGCTAACCAGCGAGCGTCGTTGCAAACGTCGCGCCAACGACGCGACTCGCTTCTCTCAGGCGGCGTCAGTGCGACTTTCTGCGCATGCCGCTCTTTCTCACTGTGGGCAGGAACGGCCCGGCGCCGCCTGTCACTGGGCGGAGTGTGCGGCTCCGCACACGCTATTCGACGCGACGGCTCAGGCCGGCTGCAGCCGCCTTGGCGCCCCGTCGCGCTGGGACCGCGATTTCTCGCGGCGAAGCGATTTCCCGCATCTTGGCACACATCTTGCGTTCCCTCCCCAAAGCCTTCGGGCCTTGCCGCCTACTCAAGTCATCTGCCGTAAAACAGGAGTCATTAGCATGGCGCATGACGCAACAACTCGCCAGTATGCCGACGCCGTGCATGCCGATCACCGTCAACTAGCCGGGCTCTTAAGCGATATTCGCGCCGAGTTCGACGCCGAAGAACGCTCAAAGAGGCGACTCGAAAAGATTGTCACAACTCTTTCGGAGTTGTGCGAGGCGCACTTTCGTCGCGAGGAAGAGGGGGGCTATATGCGCGAAGCAGTGCAGCAGGCTCCGCAACTTTCCGCGCGGGCGCGCACTCTCGGCGAGGAACACGAAGAGTTGCAGGAACAGATTGAAAAGCTGCGAATCCTGATCCACTCGGGCGTCGAGTCCTCCGCGTGGTGGATCCGCGTGCAAAGCGACTTTGCCGCCTTCGCCAAACAGATCAGTCGGCATGAGTCGGAAGAAAACGCCCTGCTTCAAGAAGCTTTCTCGCAGGATATTGGCACGAAGGATTGACGTGCGAGCGCCTCGCAAAGCTTTTCCAGGCCGCGCGAGACCAATCTGCACAAGCCTTCGCCCCGCTGGGTTCTGGCCGGGGACGTCGTTGCGCGCGGTCTCCGAGCGGTCGCGTTACGCCGTCGCGCGGCTTGCCGTTCGCGCGAGGACGTCGCGACAGGCCGAGGCGACGGCCTTGACGGCGATCGCTCGCATGGCGGAATTGTCTGCTTGTCGGCGCTGCCGCGCCGTGCCGTCTTGGTAGTGCGCCTGGACGCGCGCATTCGCGGCGCCGTACGCCCCGCACCAGGCGGACCGGCTGGGGCCGTGTAGACTGACCGTCGGCGTGTCGACGGCGACCGCCAGGTGCATGGGGCCCGTGTCCGAGCCGACGAAGAGTCGCGCCCGACGCGTGACCGCGGCGAGCTGTCCGACGCTGGTCGCCGGAGCGAGTCGAGCGGCTCCGCCCGAGTGCGCCACGATCTCCTCAGCCAGGGTTCGTTCGCTGGCGGGGCCCCAGACGGCGAGGCTCGGCAGGTCGTGCTCCGCCCAAAGCTGCTGGGCAAGTTGGCCGTAGCGCTCGGCGGGCCACAGCTTCGACGGCCAGCCGGCGCCCGGGTTCAGGACCGCAAAGCCTCGCGGCGAGAGTCCGCCGGCGCGGATCATCCGCTCGGCGAACGCCCCGTCGTCGCGATTCTCCGGCAGATCAAATCGCACGGCCGGGTTGGTGATTCCCAGCGGCCGCAGGATGCCCAGATAGTGGTCGACCACATGGTCGGCCTGCACCGGGGTGAGTTCGTTGTTCAGCATTTTCGACAGTTCGCGCCCGTCGCTCCCCGCAACGCCGAGTCGCCGCTTGGCGCCGCTCAGGTAGGCGACGACCGCGCTCTTGGTCAGGCACTGCAGGTCCACGGCAATATCGAACCGCAATGCAAGCAGTCGGCGACGCAGGTCGAGCACCGCGCGAGCCGATTTCAACCACCGCCGTTGCACGCCAATCAGATGGTCGATTGCCGGGTGGCCGGCGAGCAGGTCCACATTGCGACCCTCGACCGCCCAGCCGATTGTGGCGTCGGGGAAGGCGTCTCGCAGAGCACACGCCACGGGCAATCCATGCACCACGTCGCCCAGGGCCGAGAGACGGACAATCAGGATTCTCGGTCGCGGGCCGGGGCGTTGTGTCGCGGGGGCGGCAAGGTTCATGGATGCGCTGAGCCGGGCGAGGAGCATGCGGGAAACGGGCGGGGAGGCTAGCAGTTTCCCGTCGCCCGAACAATGGCGACGCGTCCGCGGCGGCGCGTGCCGCCAATCCGTTTGCGAGAGTTTCGGCGGCTGCCCATGATAGCAGTTTGCCGCATTTCAACCGGGAGACGCCAAGGCATGCCGTACCGAGTGGCCGTTCTGATGGGGACGCGTCCCGAGGCCGTGAAAATGGCCCCGGTGGCCGCCGCCCTGCGCGCTGCCGAAGACTTCGAGCCGATCGTAATCAACGCCGGTCAGCATCGCGAGATGATCCAGCAGGTGATCGACCTGTTTGGGATCACGGTGGACGACTCGCTCGACGTGATGCAAGCAAATCAAACCTTGGCCGGGCTGTCGGCTCGGCTCATCGAGCGGATCGATGCGGCCTTGGAGAAATGGCAGCCCGACGTCGTGCTGGCGCAGGGCGACACGACCACGGTGCTCTGCGCGGCGCTGGCGGCCTTTTACCGGGGCGTCCCGGTGGGGCATGTCGAGGCGGGGCTGCGGACCGGCAACCTGCGATCGCCGTTTCCCGAAGAGGCCAATCGTCGCTTGGTCAGCCGGATTGCCGACCTTCACTTTGCCCCGACCGCGGCGGCGCGGGACGCCTTGCTGGCCGAGGGAGTCGCTCCCGAGCGCGCCGTGCTCACCGGCAACACCGTGATCGACGCCTTGACGATGGAACTGCAGCGCCAGCAGCAGCCGCCCGTGCAAGCCGCGCTGCAAGCCGAATTGGCCGACCTGGTGGGCGGCGGGTTCGGGCAGCAGTTGCTCGTGCTGATTACGGGACATCGCCGCGAGAATCTCGGCCGCGGCTTCGAGGAGATCTGCACGGCCCTGGAAACGCTCGCTCGCCGCTTTGCCGATCACCTGTGGGTTTACCCGGTGCATCTCAACCCGCGGGTCAAAACGGTGGTCCACGAGCGTTTGGGCGACTTGGCCAATGTGCGGCTCATCGCCCCCCTGCCCTACTCGCAGTTCATCGCCCTGGCGGCCGCCAGCCGGCTCATTCTCACCGACTCGGGCGGCGTGCAGGAGGAAGCCCCGACGCTCGGCAAGCCGGTGCTCGTGATGC
>JAGQOU010000256.1 GCA_020427145.1 Planctomycetales bacterium
CGACGGCGACAATGTCCGCCACGGGCTGAACGCCACGCCGCAGATCCTGGCCGAGCGCTACGGCGACGAATTCGCCGGGCGATTCGGGCTGGGCTTCGGCCAGCAGGACCGCGAAGAGAACATTCGCCGCGTGGGCGCCGTGGCGCGGCTGATGTGCGACGCGGGACTGGTCACGCTCACGGCGTTCGTGAGCCCCTACCGCAGCGATCGCGACGCGGTGCGGGCGAGTATGGACGTCGGCGACTTCATCGAGGTGTTCGTCGACGCGCCGCTGGAGGTGTGCGAGTCCCGCGACCCCAAGGGGCTATATCGCAAGGCGCGGGCCGGGGAGATCAAGGACTTTACGGGCATCAGCGCTCCGTACGAGGCGCCCGCCGCGCCGGAACTGCATCTGGCGGCGGGCTCGGCGACTCCGGACGAGTTGGCCCGGAGCGTGATCGCCCACCTGGAAGCGGCCGGCAAACTCAGCTAGCACCGCCGGAGTTGACGCCTGTCGCCTTCGCACAGCGCGGGCGGTAGCGGCGAAGTCCTCGCGGCTGGCGAATTCTTGCGGCAAATTCACGCGGCGAATTCATCATTTCCTCATCACGGGGGCGTAGAATGGCGTCGTACGGGTCGGAACCTGCTTCAGTACGGCCCCGTACGCGGGAAAGGATTCTCACGTTGACTCGCGTTGGTCGACCAGCGTAGATTCAACCCTGGAACAAGACTTATCTGTGCGTCGACTCTTCTCACCCGCCCCGACGATTCCCTTGGCCTGGACTGGCTAGCGATCGCTGCTTGGCTGTTGCCAGGCGTCGGTTGTGCAACGGGAATTGCCGTCGGCGACGCATTGTCACGGAGGGATGGTTATGACTGACACGGCACTTCGCAGCGCCGAACGAGTTCGCCGAGCGCGGCCGAGCCTGCTACCCGCCCAAAGCAACCGGCGCGATCGCGAAACGCAAACCTCGGTCGACTTGGCCGCGTCGCCCCCGCTGGCGATGTGCGAAGAGTCGGGCGAAGTGCGCCGGACCCTCGCCGGCGGGCAAGTTCGCACTGATTCCGAAGCGCTGGTGCATGACGTGTATTGCCGCCTGTCGGAGCGGCTCCCCGGACGCATTCGCGACCTGCGCGTCGAGCCGCTGCTGGGAAACTCGCTGGCCATCTCAGGCGTGGCGTCGTCGTACTATGTGAAGCAGGTCGCCCAGCACGTGGCCATGGAAGTCGCGCGGCTGCAGCGCGTGATCAATCAGATTGAAGTGCGCGTGCCGCGGTAGCGGGCGCGGCGCTCTAGGCGCCCAACTCTTCCGCATCCTCGGCCCAGTCGGCGAGGACGTCGTTTTGCAGCGCGTCCTCGGCCAAGCGGTCAATCGCCGCTTTCAGTTCGTTCTGCCCGCTGAGCCAGTCGATCTCAATCGCGACCGCCGCCAGCGGGACGCCGCCAAGCGCCGGCGTGCGAAGCTTCACAAGATCCTTGCGGGTGCAAAGGATGCGCTGGGCGCCGGACTCTTGGGCCCAAGTCGCGAGAGCGTCCACATCGGCGCGCGGGTAGTCGTGGTGATCGGGAAACTCGCGCAGTTCGGCGACCTCGCAGCCCAGCGCGGCGAGCGTGTGCCGAAATCCTGCCGGATTGCCGATGCCGCAGAACGCGACGACGCGCTGGCCAGCCAGTTTGGCGAGCGGCGTGCGACCGCCATCGGCGTCGAGCAGGGCGGCCGCGCGGTGCTGGACTTCGCCCCACAATGCATCGGGCGCCAGCTTCTCGACCCGACGGCGAATTGCCGAGCGCTGGGGCTCGCTGAGCATGTCGGCGCGACTGAGGATGACCGCTTGGGCGCGGCGCAATCCGCTGACCGGTTCGCGGAGCGTACCGGCGGGCAGTAGCCGGTCGAAGCCAAACGGTTCGCTGGCATCGAGCAACGCCACGTCGAAGTCGCGCGCCAGCTGCCGGTGCTGGAACCCGTCGTCCAGCAACAGCATCTGGGCGGCTAGTTCTTCCACGGCGACCTGGGCCGACGCGGCGCGATCGGCGTTCTGCAAGTGCGGCACGTCGGGCAGCGACAGTTCCAATTCCAGCGCTTCGTCGTTGCGGCCGTCGGCGCCGGCGCGGTAGCCGCGGCTGAGAATCGTCACCCGAACGCCGCGGCTGCGCAGTTGGCGCGCGAACCACTCGACCAACGGCGTCTTGCCCGTGCCGCCCACGGTGAGGTTGCCGATGCTGATCACCGGGACTTCGGGGCGAGCGACTTCGCGGGCTCCGCGATCGAATTGCCGGTTGCGGCGCCGCACCGCCCAGCCGTACGGCACGCTTCCCGCGCGCAGCACGGTGCGCAGCAAGCTCGCCCCGACGCCGCGGCGACGCCCGCTCACCAGGTCGCGAAAATGGGAAGGATTCACAAGCGTCGTTTGCCGCTAAGTCGTGGGGTGTCGGATCGACGCGGGGGGCTGGTCGCCCGCCGGGCCGCAGGGGCGTTCTGAAGGTTCCCGCCTGGAGACGTTCCTTCGCACACATCGCCCTGGATGTCCGACGGGCCGACTGCGGCCCGCGCGACCGTGATTCTGGGCAAAACAGGGCGGTTTCACTAGGGCATTGGCGAAATTGCCAAGGAAGAACCGGGGCGATTCTCGCCGCAACGACCGTATAATGAAGCGGTCGCCTCGCTGCAGTTGCAATTGCCAGCGTTCCCCATGGGGGGTGGCTGGGGACGAGCGAAGCGAGCCCCCAGTGGCGTCACGTCTGGTCCTGCGTCCCTGGGGGCTCCCGCTGGTCGTCCCCTGCCACCCGCCGACATAGGAGCACTGCAAAGTCGTGCTTTGAGCCGCCAAGCTCGCTAAGCAACAAGAGAATTGAACCACAACGCACGACGGGCACGACGACCAAAACTCGTGATTTT
>JAGQOU010000008.1 GCA_020427145.1 Planctomycetales bacterium
CTGCGGCGCGCCGGCGGCGGGTTGCTGGCAGGGTTGTTGGCGACCGTGACATTGTGCGCCGCCGATATTGCCGTCACCGACCTGTTCCGAGTGCGCACCTTTGCCGAAGAGGTCTACACGCAAGCCGCATTCGGTTCGTTGCTGGCAGGCGTTGCCGGCGACGGGGCGTGGGGCGATCAGCGCGATCTCGTTGTCGGGACAGTGATTCACTTTCTCCTGGGCGCCGCCACATTGCTGCTGGCAGCGCCGCTCGTGCCGCGTCCTGGCGACGGCGATCCCGACGCCGGGTGGCGGTTGTCGCGGCGCTCGAGCCCCCGACTCAACGCCCTGCTGGCAGCCGCGGGTTGGCTGATCACGCTCGCGGCCATCGCGTTGCCGATTGCGGGCTTGGCGTGGAAAGCCGGCCTCGCGACGCAGCGCACGGCCGAAGGGGCGAGCGTACAGTGGTCGGCTCGCAAGGCGATTCAGATGACGGCTCGCGCACCGCTGGAACATGGTCGCGAGATACTTTGGTCATTGGCAGTGGCGGCCACGGCAGCCTCGGCCGTCTTGATCGTCGCGTCAATCGCCTCCGTCTGGGGACGAACACGAAGGTGGCCGGCGTTCGCGGCCGGCGTCGTCGCAGCGGCCGCGCTTGCAATTCCGGGACCGCTGGTGGGCGTGGGCGTCATTGCGCTTCTCGCCCATGGCGACGACTCGATGTGGTGGTGGCTGACGCCGTTGTACGACAAAACGATTCTGGCGCCCGGATTGGCGCAGTTTGTCCGCGCGTTGCCGCTGGCCGGGCTGGTGATTTGGAACCAAGTGGCCAGCGTGCCGCGCGATCTGCTCGAGGCGGCTGCCAGCGAAGGTTCCGGGCCTGTTGGCCGATGGTTGTGGGTGGGCTTTCCGCTGCGTGCTCCCGGCTTGGCGGCCGGTTGGCTGTGCGCCTTCGCCCTCGCCGTGGGGGAGGTTTCCGCCACGCTGCTGGTCTATCCGCCCGGCACGACGCCCTTGTCGGTGCGGATTTCCCAATTGCTGCACTACGGCGTCGACGACCGCGTGGCGGCGTTGTCGCTGGCGGTTTTGCTGGCCGTGCTCGCGCTGGGATTATCGGCGAATTGGCTGGTGACCAACAGGCGGCGCCGCGATGTGGCGAAATCCTGAGCATGCCATGCCGACGCGGCGTCGGTCGGGTAGAATGGGGCGGCCGTTGGATTGGCTCGTTCGATTGAGCCGTGCTGTGATTTCGGCGGCGCTGTCGCGATTTTCCACGCTCCCACCATTCGTTTGTTGTGCCGATGACGCGTTACGGTTCCGCCCGCCGCCCGCCGCAGAATGCCCGTTGGTGGTTGCTGGTGCTGCTGGCGGCTTGCCTGGGCGCCAGCGGGTGCAGTGGTTGTCGGCAGGACGCCGCTCAAAATGCGGCCGGGAAAAACAATGCCAGCAAGGACGAGGACGCCAAAGAGAAAGACGACGAGGACGAGGAAAAGAAGAAGATCCCGGATTTTGAAATCACGCCGCTGACGCCGCTGTTGAGCGAGTCCATTGTCGAAACCGAGGGCGGACAGTCGCTCGCGCTGGCCAAACCGGGACATTGGACGGCGACGTCGCAGCGCATGAAGGCGAATGCCGACGATCTCGAAGCGCGCACCATCTTGGAGGTGCTCGATTCGAAGGGCGAACCTCAGCCCCTGCCCCATACGCCCTACGATCTTGTGTCGAGCCGGCCGGCGGTGCTCGCTAAGGGCCAGGAGAAACGGATCGAGGCGGGGTTGCTGATTCCTGACCAGTCGGGGCGGTTTCAGGTTGAAGCGCGGCTGGAGCGGGCCTCGGGGAGCGCCGTTCGCGAGGCGCCTCCGCCAGCATCATGGCGGGCGATGCCGTCCTATCAATATTTCCTGGTCGTGCTCGCCGCGGAGCCGGCGCAGTATACCTTTCTCAAAGTGACCAATTCCGTTCGCGCGCCGTGGGAGAGCAGCTCCGGGCGGTACGCGTTGCACTACCGGGTTGTGCTGGCCGACGGCGATCAACCGCCGCCGCTGCCGAGCAATCCCCTGGAGTGGACGAGCGTCGCGCAGCTGTGGTGGGACGAGCCGAATCTCATTCGCATCAGCCCCGAGCAACAGCAAGCGCTGGTCGATTGGCTCCATTGGGGCGGGCGGCTGGTGATCAACGGTCCCGATTCGCTCGACGCGCTGCGGGGTTCGTTTCTCGACTCCTATCTGCCGGCTTACCCTGGCAAGGCGCGCGAAATTGGCAGCGCCGACCTGTCCGAACTCAACGACACGTGGACAGCTCGCGAGCGCGGCCGAGTCGTTTCGCCGCTGGCGCCGACCAAGCCTTGGTCGGGCATCGAATTGGAACTTCGCGACGGCGCCCAGCGCGTGCCGGGAACGGGCGGATTGCTGGTCGAGCGCGGCGTGGGGTTGGGAAGCATCGTCGTGTCGGCCATGCAGCTCGCTCAGCGGGATTTGGTGAACTGGCCGGGCTACGACAGTTTCCTCAACGGGGCCGTCATGCGGCGCCCGCCGCGCGTGTTTCGCGTGGAGCAGGACCAGTTCTTCACCGGGTTGGAGGTCGATTGGTTCAACGTGGCCGACCACCGACTCGACGCCTATTTCACCACCCCGCTGCGCTGGTTCGCCCGCGACGCCGGAGCCAAGGCGAATGCCCGCGACGAACCGGTTCCGGTCGATCCCCAGGCCGTCAATTGGGGCATGGCGGGCGGCACGGGCGAGACGCGCACGGTGGTCGATCGGGCCGGCGGGATGGGCGCGTGGAGCGAATTCGGCGACGTCGCCTCGGCGGCGCGGGCCGCGCTGCGCGAGGCCGCGGGCGTGCGCGTGCCGGGCGCCGGGTTTGTCGTCGGGTGTTTGGCGATCTACCTCGTGGTCTTGGTGCCGTTCAATTGGATGGTGTTTCACGCGCTGCGGCGGATCGAATGGGCGTGGATCGCCGCGCCGATCATTGCCTTGCTTGGCGCGGCGGCCGTGGTGCATCAGGCTCAGCTCGACATCGGCTTCGTCAGTTCGCAGACCGAAATCGCGCTGTTGGAATTGCAGGGCGACCATCCGCGCGGTCACCTGAGCCGCTTTGCCGGGCTGTACACGTCGCTCTCCTCGACGTTCGACGTGGAGTACGACCAGCCCACGGCCGTGGCGGCGCCATTTCCGCGCGACGAGGAATTTAGCTTAGGTTTCGGCGACAGCTACTCCACGGTGGCGTTTGAGAAGTACGCCGAAACGAAACTGCGCGGCCTGGCCGTCTCGTCGGCCAGCACGCAGTTTGTCCACAGCGAGGAAATCCATCCGCTGGAGGGCGCCGTGCGGCTGACAACCGCGACGAATCGCATGCGGCAGTTGGAAAACCGCACCGGCTACCATCTCAGCGACGTGGCGCTGGTTCGTCGCGAGGCCGATGGCACGCTGCTGGGGTGCTGGATTGGCGATCTCCGCGACGGCAACGTGACCATCGTGTCGTTTCGGCCAATCAGTTCTGATCCGAAGTCCGTGCCCTTTGCCGAAGAACGTCAGGCCGCGGCCGAGAAAGCGGCAAAGTCGGGGGAAGCCCGCTTGAACGTGGAAGACCTCGTGAAGGTGGCGTTGCAGTTTCCCGACGATGGCGATCCGCTTTATGGCGGACGAGCCGAGACGCGGTTGGTGGCCCGAATCGACGGCGCGCTGCCCGGCGCCGGGCCGGAGCCCGCGGTGTCGCAATCAACCGGCGCCACGGTGGTGTTGGCCCACCTCGACTACGGCCCCCTGGCCCCCCCGACGCCGGACGCCAACTCCCCCAGCGACGTGATGCCCGCGGGCGAAGTGCGGGACGCCTTCGAGGAAGACCAAGGCAGCGATCTCTTTGAGTAGGACTCACTTCCGCCGGGAACCACAAAGGCACGAAGGGCACAAAGTGATGCCTAACGCAGGGCAAACGTTTGAGCCATTATCGGAAGAGATAGAGAATACCGCCCGCGTCGTTGTCGATGCGGCGATGAAGGTGCATCGAACGCTGGGGCCCGGGCTACTCGAGTCGGTCTATGAGGCGTGTCTTTGCAGGGAATTGCAGATGCGAGGAATCGATTTTCGACGTCAGGTTGCCGTGCCAGTGAAGTATGCTGGCGAATCCGTCGAGTGTGGATTTCGCATCGACATTCTCGTGGCGGAGTCGATCGTGCTGGAACTCAAGGCGGTCGAACACGTGTTGCCGATACACGAGGCTCAGCTACTCACATACATGAAGCTCTCGCGACATCGACTAGGATTATTATCAACTTCAATACGACATTGCTGAAGCATGGAATCAAACGAATGGTCTTGTGAGGCCTTTGGCCAGCCTCGCCGTTCACGTTCTTCGTGCTCTTCGTGTCTTTGTGGTCGAGGGATTCACACGGCTCAATGATCGAACTCACCAACTTTGGCAAGCAGTACGGCGACTTCACCGCCGTCGCCAACCTGAATTTGAAGATCGAAGCCGGCGAGATGTTTGGCTTCATCGGCCCCAATGGCGCGGGCAAGAGCACCACGATCCGCTTCTTGGCGACGTTGCTCAAGGCGACGCACGGCGAGGGCGTGGTCGCCGGGCATAGCGTGACCCGCGATCCGATTGGCGTGCGCCGCGCAGTGGGCTACATGCCGGACCACTTCGGCGTGTACGACGGCATGAAGGTGTGGGAGTTCTTAGACTTCTTCGCCGTGGCCTACCAGGTGCCGCGCGCGCGCCGCAAGTCGGTGCTCTCCGACGTGCTGGAGTTGCTCGATCTGACGCATAAACGCGACGATTTCGTCAACGGGTTGTCGCGCGGCATGAAACAGCGGCTCTGCCTGGCTAAGACGCTGGTCCACGATCCGCCCGTGCTCATTCTCGACGAACCGGCGAGCGGGTTGGACCCGCGCGCGCGATTGGAAGTGAAGGCGCTGCTCAAGGAGCTGCGCAAAATGGGCAAGACGATACTCATCTCCAGCCACATCCTTACCGAGCTGGCCGACTGCTGCACGTCGATTGGCATCATCGAGCGGGGCCAGCTGTTGCTGCACGGGCCGATCGACAAGGTCTATCGCAAGCTCCAGCGCAATCGGCATCTCGAGGTGCGATTCACGGGCAACCCGGCGCCGGGGATCAGCCTGATTCGCAGCGATCCCAAGGTGCGCGAGGTGGTTGAGAATAGTCGCAGCTGCGTGGTGGAACTCGCGGGAGACGACGCCGACGTGCAGCGATTGATGCGGCAACTCGTGGCCGCTGACTGCGGGCTGGTCAGCTTTGCCGACAAGGAGCCGACGCTCGAAGACGTGTTTATGTTGGTGACCAAGGGGTTGGTGACCTGAACGTGCAGAACGGCAATGCCGGCGAACGCCACGGGGCGTGCCGCGGGCCCGTCGGTTGCTGCTGACTCTTGCCTCTCAGCTGTCCAGAAAAATCGGGGGCGACATGTTCGGCCAAGCGGGAATGATAGTGCGTTGCGTGCTCGGTTCGTTGTGCCTGCTCGTCGGCTGCGCCGGGACTTGTGCGGCTCAGCCGGCAACTGCCGCCCGCGATGCACAGAGCGTCAAGCCGGGCATCAACGAGCGGTTTCTCGATCCCAATCTCGACGTCGACCAGTGGGTGCAGCGATTCGAGATCGAGAGCCGCGAGATCTACGCGGCGCGCAATGAGATCGTGACGCGACTTGGCGTCAAGCCGGGCGACCGAGTCGCCGACGTGGGGACGGGCACCGGGCTGTTTGTCGAGCCGTTCTCCGCAGCCGCCGGGCCCACGGGGTGGGTCTACGCGCTGGACATTGCTCCGGCGTTTCTTGCGCGAGTGGGCGCCATGATCGACGTACGCGGGCTGACCAACGTCACGCCCGTGCTCGCCGGGCAGGACGACATTCGCATGCCGCCCGAGAGTCTTGACGTCGTGTTTATCTGCGACACCTACCATCATTTCGAGTATCCCAAGTCATCACTGGACTCGATCCGCCGTGCGCTGAAAACAGGCGGGCAATTGGTCGTCATCGACTTCGAGCGCATTCCCGGCGTTTCGCGAGAATGGACTCTGGGGCACGTGCGCGCGGGAAAGGACGCCTTCCGCAACGAAATCGTTGCGGCGGGGTTCCGGTTTGAAGAAGAAGTTCCAATCCGCGGATTCGAAGAAAACTATTTTCTCCGCTTCCGCAAACCCTGATCGCCGTGCGTTCGTAGTGGCAGTTGGCGTTACGCCGCGCGCTGCTCGCCGCAGGAGCAGGGGCCGCGCAAGGGACGCCGGTCTCGGGACGAAGCGGCCGCGTCCGCCTCGTGCGCCGTGCGGAAACGCCGTCCCAGGCCGAGCTTTCGCAGCCACGGCCACAGCAGGTGGGCGTTGTCAAACAGATAGGGCCACCGCGAGTAGTAGCTTGTGAAGCACTTCGCGTGCAGCTGGAGAACGTCCGCGCGAGTCAACCGCTGGTAGTTCATCACCGGCGTGTACATGTCGTAGTGCGACCACGGCGCGTCGCTGACGTTTGACGTGGATTCGGCAAAGAACGCCGTGCCCGGGTAGGGCGTCACGATGTTGAAGTTGGCAAAGGTCGGATTGAGCCGCTTCGCGTACCGCAGCACGTCGAGGATCGACTCGCTGGTGTCGCCGGGGAAGCCGATCATGAACCCGGCCGCGGTGCGGATGCCCAATGCCCGGCACGCGGCAATGAATTCGTGCTGCCGGTCGTCGGCGATCGGTTTGCGGCGATACTCGCGCAACGTCTCGTCGCTGGGCGTTTCGACGCCGACGGTGATGCTTGTGAGTCCGACGTCGCGCAGTTCCTGCAGGATCTCGCGGTTGAGCAAGTCGATGCGAGTTTCAATCGAGAACTGGATCTTGTGCGGCAGACGCCCCAGGTTGTCGATCAATCCGATCAGGTGACGGCGATTCAGGCCGAACAGCGGGTCGCGAAACTTGAACGAACGAAAGCGATGCGTTCGCATGCCGCGGGCGATCTCGTCGACGACCGCCTCGGGTGCGCGATGGCGCGTGCGGTTTTCGACAAGAATGTACGGACAGTAGTTGCAGGTGAACGCGCAGCCGCGGCTGGCTTGGACCAGCGCCGTGGGGAATTGCGTGAAGTCGTAGCCGACGCGGAATTGGCGGGGGCGAAATGGCGCCCAGTCGGGGTGCGGCAACGCGTCGAGATCGGCGACTCGGCCCGCGTCGAACACGCCGGCGCCGTGGGCGAGCGCTTCGTCGAGCTTCCACAGCAGTTGTTCCGGTTCGCCGCGAACGAGGGTGACGTTCAGGCCGTCGAATTCATCGGGCAGCGTATGGGCGACGACGCCCGCGACGAGAATCGGAGCATCCGGTCGTTTTGCACGGAGTTGGCGGATTGCGGCCACTTCCAGGTCGAGCGTCGGCAGCGACGGCAGGAAGACGTACGAATCGGCGGCGTCCGGCAAGCAGTCTTCGGCGTACTCGACGGAGTGCCCCAACTGCCGAAAAATGCCCGCAAGGTAGGCGTAGGCGAGAGCGACCGGCCGGCGATCGCGGACGTACCACCGGCGGATCAACTTTCCGCGAAGTCCGCCCAAGCCGTGATAGGCTCCCATCCCGAAGCCGGCGCCAAACTCCTTGGTGACGTGGCGACGGCGGGTATCCCACAGTGCGATGTGCATCGTCGAAAAGCTCCTTTAGGCGGCTCGAGAGAGCCTGATTTCAGATTTCGGCGCGGCGGCGATTGCCGAGGCGGCGTCAGCGGGCCTGGCGACTGGCGACTGATCGTCGATGTCGGCGAGCCGCAGACGAAAGTCGCGACCGACGATGCGCGCCCTCCCGTCGCGAAGGACCTCGTATTCGATTCCGCGCCACGTCATCCGCCGGGTGATGATACTGCTGACGATGGCCGCCCAATTCACGGTCGCAGCGAGCGGCGCGGCCCAGGCGTCAAAGCGATTGGCGGCGGCCAGTTGCGACGTTCGCTCCGGCAAGTAGATGCGTGAGAGGTCGCGGCGAATGGCGGCGCGCGCCAAATTGATGGCGTACCACCCGGCGCACGCGGCGGCCGGCGCCCACGCCCACGCGGCGCCCAGCGTCCATCCCGCGATCGCGGCGACCAGACCGCCCCAGAACCCCACCACGGTCAAGGTGGTGGCGCACAGCGCCAAGGTCCACCACCGTCGGGCGTAGAGCCGGCCGATCAGGTATTGGCGTCGCAGGAACTCGAACATCGTCGGCCAGGTGGCTTCCAGCGGCGAGGCGATCATGCAGCCCGGCTCGAACGCCACGCGCAGGCCTGCGTTGGTCACCGCGTTGGTGGCCACGAGGTCGTCGGTAAGACGTTCTTCCCACTCGGCAGCAATGTCGAGCCGTTCAAACACGTCGCGGCGCATCGCCCACGAGCCGCCCCAAATTGGTTGAAAGGTCTTGGGCGTATAGAGCGAGGCGGCGGTGGCGTTGATGCTGTAGAGAATTGCCGCGGCCGGCGAGAATTCCTGCGGCACGAACCAGCGATAGCCGGTGACGACGCCGACGCGGGGTTCGTCGACTTGCGCCACGATCTGCCTCAGCCAGCCAGCATGCGGTCGCGCATCGGAGTCGACAAACGCGTACACCTCGGCGTCGGTTGCCACCGACGCGGTTGCGGCGCGCAGGTTGTGAACCTTCTGACAGCCGCTTTGCGCGAGTCCCGCATCGACCAGCCGAGCATGGATGTCGGGGTACGCGGCGATGAGCGACGCGATTGTCTCGCAGGCCGCATCCTGGGCGTCCTCCACCACGAACACAATTTCGTATTCGGGGTAATCCTGCTGAAACAGGCAGTGCAGGTTTTCTCGCAGTCCTAGTTCGACACCCTTGCACGGCGCAAACAGCACGACGCGCGGCAACGGGCCAAGGGACGGCGGCTCGTTGAGCCGCTTTCGCGCACGGCGACGATGTTCCCAGGACTGACATCCCAGGAGGAACGTCTGCAGCAAAGCAGCCAGCGCTGCTGCGGTGAGCAGCGTTGCAAGGTGGACCGTCATGGCATGCGGGCGGGGCGCGGCAGTCGTTCGCCGGCGCATCCGTGGAGGTTTGGGGCTGGATTCGAACTCGCTTCATGCGCGGGCGAAGCGAGGCGAGACCGAGCGCCCCCTCGGCTCGGCTGCTTGTTCATTGCCGCTTATCGGAACGAGTCCGACGCGTTGATGACACCAACCGTTGCGGAGTCGAGAAATAGCAGGCCGCTGTGCGGTCGGGCGGCAGTTGCACTCGTCATCGTGCGGCGACGCACGCTAGCACGGATCGAATTTGCAGCCGAGTATTTGGCGAGAGGCGTCGTGTTTCCGCGGCCAGACTGCGCACCTCCGCACAGCCGTCTAGCCCGCGGGAGTTCCGGAGACGGCTTGCGTAATCACCGGCGCCAGCGTGGCGACAACGGCGTGCGGTCCGGCGGAGACGTTATCGATCCATGCATGTCGTCCGCGAAGAACGATAGGCGTATCCACGCCGTCGACCGTGACCGATTCAATGCGGTCGGTCGCCGCCAGCGGCACGGCGACTGTGGCGGTCGCGTTGCCCGGGATGGAAATCGCCATCTGGATCTCGTTGCCGGACCGCTCGTAGCTCACGTCAATGGGTCCGCGAATCGACGGCACTTGGGCGGCGAACTGCGTGAGGTCGGCCGGCCGCGGCTGAACGAGCACCTTGGCGAAGCCCGGTTCCAGCGGCCGCACGCCGACCAGGTACATGGGGATGAGGTTCGCCGGAGCGGCGCCCCAGGCGTGATTCCAATCGAGATTGGGTTTGTAGGCGATGTCCCACGCCTCCAGCGTGATCGTCGACCCGCTTCGCAGCATGTTGTACCAGCTGCGTTTGCTGCGCGAGGTCAACAAGCCCAGGGCGTAGTCGTCGGCGTCGTGTCGATACAGACCCTCAAGCAGGAACTGCGCCGCATACACGCTGCAGGCCATGTCTCGCGATTTGACAAACTCAAGCACCGCCTCGACGCGCTCCGTCGGCACGAGTCCAAACGCCAAGGGAAACAGATTCGAATGAATCGAACTGTGCTCGGAACCAAGGCCGTCGACATAGGCGCCGGTTGCGTCGTCCCAGAGCGAGTCATTGAACACCTTGTGCAGCCGGTCGGCCTTGCGACGGAACATGCGCGCGTCGGAATCGCGCCCGAGCGCCTCGGCGATGAGCGCCATCTTGTCGAGCGTGGCGTAGTGAAAGGCATTGACGACCGTATTGACCGGCAACATTTCGTGACCGTCGCGTTCCTCCTCCGGCCAGTCGACGATATCTCGGTACTCGCCCGTGGACGTATCGACCAAACCGTTGGGCAACTCGGCGTCGATCAGAATCTTGTCGCGGCAAAGCACCTCGTAGTTGCGTGCGAGCGACTCGAGGTTGCCCGTGTATTGGTAGTCGGCCCAGGCCATGAGCACGGAATGTTGTTTCCACTCGGTGGGCCAAGTGGGCCGCCGCAGCAAATACTCGTGCGAGTAGCGCGCCAGCGCATATTCCTGGTCGACGCCGTAGTGGGCGAGTTGGTTGATGTAGGCGTCCGCTTCATAGGGGATCCGCTCGCGATCGCCGTCGACATAGATGCCGCAAAACGTCGTCGCGGCGATCGAGTACTTGCAGAGGTCCCAGATTTGATTGAGCGTCTCGTCGGAACACGTGAACGAAGACGCGTTTTCGTCAAACGGATATTGCACCGCGATGCGAGTCATGTCGTCCGTTCTGAGTTGCAAATCGGCGCCGACAATCTCAACGTAACGAAAGGGCGCGAGCACGCCCGTCGAGGCCGGCAGCCGGACGGCGTCGCCTGTTGTGTTGCGGCGGTCGCGCGGCGGACGGACGACAATTTCACTAGCCCCGCTGGGGACGTCGGCATCCACAGAGTAATACCGAATCGAGCCGCCCGGCTTCTTGTCGATGCGCCCGTTCGAAAGCTTTTCGCCAAAACGAACCGTTAGCGACCGCGGCGAGTCGCACGGTTCGAGGCGTAGTCTCAGGTAGCCGAACGCCGCTTTGCCGAAGTCCGCGAAAGTCGTCCCGTCGGGAAGCGATTGCAGGGACTCGGCCGCCTGCGGTATCTCAAGGAGTTGATGCCGCGACGTCGTGGCGACGTTCAAGAACCGCGCCATGGTGAACCGCTGCGGGGCCGACCAGTCGCTCGGCTGCCCGGCGGCGTTCCAAACCTTGACGCGCCATTCATACGACGTGGCAGGCTGCAGGAGTTGGCCGTCGTATTCGACGTCGATTGACTGGCGGCTCGCGACGCGCCCCGTGTCCCAGAGGACGGAAGCGTCTTGTTCGTCGTCTGCTTTGCGGACCTCGATGCGGTATGCGGTCTGGAGAAACGCGTCTTCGCCTGACCCGCACTGCCAGCCGAACTCTGGGGCGGGGTCATAAATGGGCGTACGATCGGGGCGCCGCAGGAACTCGCACGTCAGTTTGCGCGGCGCCGGGCAATGGTTCGCCGGTTCCGCGGCGATCAACGAATCGATCCCTCCGACCTGCAATAGAGCGCCCGCGACCGCGAGGCAGATTGGCAAGGTGTTCCAAGTGTATCGACTGCAGGCCATGGCAAGCGTTGCCGGATTTGTCACGGGGAAGTTAACGCGTTGCGATGAACTGACGAAGCGCCACGACCGCGCTGGCCAACAGGGAACAAATTACGGCGGCGGTCGGTTCGGGCACTGGCTGGGCTCGCGCCGGCGTCGGCGCAACCAGTTGGTTGCCAAGCTGCCGTTGCCACTCAGCGATCAGCGCCGGGTTGGATCGTTGGATCGCCAGGAAATCGCTGCCGGTGACGAGCCCATCGTTGTCTAAATCAACGTCCGTGACAACGGACAACTCGCCAGTGACCAACAGATCCGTGACGCTCCAGGCGAGTCCGGCGTCGAGCGATGGCAACTGGTAGGCGTTAAACGCCCCGCTGGCTGACGCGAAATCGAGCACGTCGAACACGTCGCCGAGCGTCGGCGTCGCGGCCGCCGCATCCAGCAAAACCTCGATCGTTCCCGCCGCGGTCAGGTGACCGCCGACTTCCAGTCGATCGCCAATCAACGGGTTGAATACGTCCAAGGCCAGGGTCGTGTCGGCCGACAGGGTGACGTCGCCGTCGACCAGCAGGGTTTCGCCCGCCACCAGAAAGTCTTCGCCCTGGATTCGCAGGTTGTCAAATTGTCCCCGGACGCCGGCGTTTCGTACGTCGGAGTAAAAGCCGATGGCGTCGCCGATGGCCGTGTTGCCCACGTCGCGCGTGGCGACGATGTTGCGCAATCCGTTGCTGTAGTAGCCCAACTCGAAGGTGTTTTCATCAACCCGGGCGATAAACAGCGAGTCGAGCGTCCCCGGCGAGCCGCCTGACACGAGGTTGAATTCGCTCGATCCGTCGAAGCCGCGGGAATAAACCTGCCCGCTGTTGCGCACGTAAATCGTGACGTAGTCGGCTCGCACGTCGGGCGTCGGCGTCCCCGCGCCGACGTAGAGGCCAATGTCCTGCGAGTCCAGATTTGCATGGTCGTAGTCCGCGAGGAGTTCCTGTCCCACGCCGAGCGTGACGTCCGTTCGCGTGAGCGCCGCTTGCTCGATGCCAATGTAGTTGGAGGTGGCGATTTCCAGCGCACCGCCTGAGACTTGCCATTGGTAATCGTTGGGAGTCCCGCCGTGGGCGTCAAGAATTCGCGTGTCGGCGTAGGCAGACAGATCGCCGCTGAAATCGTCAATGACCGTGATGTTGGGCTGCATCGACGCGGGCAGGCCGAGTCCGCCGACTTGCAAACGCGCTCCCGATTGCAATTGCAGGCTTCCAGCGATGCTGCCGGCGCCGGTCACCAGCGAGTTGGAACTGCCGACGACGTTGCCGAGCACGGCGTTAGCGGCGTTCACATGCACCGCCGAGCCGTTGGTTGCCTCGATATTCCCGGCGACCTGGCCGGCGATCGCGAGCGTCTGAATGTTTAGCGTCAATCCGCCGGACGCGGCGCCTGATGCGTTGAGCGAAGCCCCGGCGGCAACATTGATGTTCGGCGACGCGGCGATCGACGCGGATCCCACAAGATTGAGCACGCCGTTGTCGATGGTCGTATCGCCCGTGTATGTATTGGTCCCGTTGGCCAGGGTGACGGCCCCCCCGCCGGTCATCTGCAGCCCGCCGGAGCCGCCGATGCCTTGGCCGGTCAGCATGTAGTTGTGCCCGACCGTGTTGCGGAACTCGCTGGCCGCGGGAGCGACGGGCGTCGCCACGTTCACGTTGAACGAGCTTGCTCCGTCGTCGAATGTCGCTCGAAATCCGTTGGCAAACTGAACGTCGCCGACATCGTCGTTGTCGTTGTCCCAGTCCGTCCCGCCCGAGGTGCTCCAGGTCCCGGCGTCGTCGCCCACCCAGACGACGAGATTTGCCAGTTTGTTGTATTCCAGCACCCGCAGCGGCGTGCCCGTGGCGCCCGGTTCGTTTGCGTCGTTTTCCTGAATCACGACAGAGACGACGCCGCTGTTGAGAAGACGGCGCTGATCGATGAAGGGCTCGCCTGCAAAGTCGCGCGTATCGGTCGACACGATTTGCCAGTCGGCGTAGCCGGTCGCTTTGGACGCGGCGGCAATGATCAAATCGCCATTGGTATAGTAGCCGCCCGGATCGTTCTCGCTGGGCGACAGATAGGCGACGTACAAATTGCCGTTTTCGTCGTAAGCGACGTCCGGTCGCGAGCCGACTTCCCGTTCGGTCGGCAACTCGTTGCGCGACCACGCGCCCGTGACGGGATCGCGCATATAGTGGAAGTACGCCGCCGGGGCGGTCGTGAACCCCGTCACGGGGGCCGCTTCGTCGGTCTTGTGCCACATGATCGCATGCACGCGCCCGTCGGCGTCGACCGCCTGGGTTTGCTGATTCATGAGCGTGTTGCCGCGATCCATCGGCACGACGGTGATGCCCGGCGAGCCGTAGTCGACGGGGTTGCCCGCTGTGCCGACCACCGCACCGGCGTTGTTCCGCCACGTGTCGCCGCCGTCGTCGCTGTAGGCATAGGCGATGTCGTGGTTCGAACTTCCCGTGGCCTGCTCGCGCCACGTCCAGGTTGTATGCAGCCGTCCCGTGGAATCGATATCGATTCCGTTGAGATACGCGTTGCGATTGTCCGAGGGGGCTCCATAGGCGTCGGTGTAAACGTAGGTGGAATCCGTGCCGTTGATGATCTCGTGGGGCGCATTCCAGAGCCCGGTCGCGTCGTCGCGCGTGGCGAATTGCATGTCGCCGTTGCCGCTGCCGCCGGTGCGGTAGGTGAGCATCATGTCGCCGGTGGCCGGGTCGGTGAGGAATCGCGGGTAGGTGACCCCGCCCAGCGTGCTGCCGCCGACGTTCAGCGCGTTGCGTTCGGCGCCGAAGAGGCTGCCGTTCCAAGCGCCGGAGGTCGCAGCGCCCGCGGCGGTATCGATGTATCGCAGGGTGTTCCCGTGCATATCCCACATCAGATGCAGGCTGCCGTCGCCGGCCACGCCCATTGAGATCACGTTGTGGGCGTCCCAGGCGTTGGCATCGCCGTTGACCATGTTCGCGCCAGTGTCGAGAACTTCCCATGCCGTGCCGGAGATTGCGCGACGACCGGCGTACACGTCTTCGTTGCCGCCCAGGTGGTACCAAGTGGCATATTGGTAGTCGCCGACGGTGAGCAGCGACTCGGTTTGAAACGACACGCCGTTGATCGCCCGCCCGTAGGTCGCGTTCGCGGGCATGAGCAGCGCATTGGCGTCGAGCACCATGTCGTTGATCATGTTCAACTCGGCGGCGACGGTCGAACCGGCCCAGAGCGCCGCCCATGCTGCCAGCAGGGTCAATCGCGTGCGGAAAACAGCAATACGTTTCATAGGTGTCATCACAATCCGGGCGCCTGCTCTCTGTTCATTTACGCTTCCGTCGCTCCGTGCGGGGGCGATTGGTCTTGCCTCTCATCGCGCAACCGCCCCCGATCCGTCGGGCGGCGTCTACCCCAGCGCGGGCCGTCACATCCGTTCGGTGAACGGGTGTTTGCCGTCCCACGTGAGATTGATCTCCAGGTCGTCCGTCGGCCCGTCGATTGTCACGGTCAGGCCGGAACTGCCGGCGTTGTTGTATTTTTTTGGAACCAGCCAGCGCGTCTCTCGTTCGCTAAGATGCTCGGTTGCCGCGACGGTGACCTTGTGCGTGCCGACGACGACTCCGTCGTTGGGTTCGTAGGAGGTGAGCGTGAAGCGGCCGTCGGGACCGATGCTGCCGCCGGCGGGGCGATCATTTGCAGGAATCACCATGACGGAGCCCTGCGAAAGCGGCTTGCCGTCGATCTTGACGATGCCTGAAACGGGCACGCGATGCGGCAGGCCGTCGGAACAGCCAGCCAGACCCGCCAAGCCGCACGTCGCCAAAGCGACGACGGTCCACCCCGCGTGAATCTGAGAAAATGGTTGGTTCATTGCTTCTCGTTCCGTGAACTAAACATGTCGCGGCTCTCACACCGCGTGGTCGCCGTCGCCTTTCGACGGTCGGCGTTCCGCTCGCAGCCGCGAGCTAAGACGCCCAGCGCGCTACCGCCCGGAGCCGCCGGTGTTGCCAGTGCCAAGGTTCGTCAGCCCCTGCCCGCCGTCGCTACGGCCCGCCATCGCGGTATAGGTGGCCAAGTCGATGGAATCGGTCAGAAACACCACGCGACCGTCGCCGTAGGCGAAGTTGCATCCGCCGGGATGGTGGCTGGCGAAGCCGCCATTGCTCTTGGCAGAGCCGTCGAGTTCTTCGATCACCCCCGCGCCTCCGTCGAGCCCGGGATAGGTATTCAACGGCGTCGCCGTGGTCCGCATCGTGGATTGCATTCGATTGCCGTGCGACCAGATGTTGGAATTGACCGCCTTGCCGCCGTCCATCAGGTTGGCGTCGCGAACTTCGCCCACGAAGAGCGTGTTACTCATGCCGTCGGTGATTTCGCGGATGCCAATCTTGCGTTGATAGAAGAACACGCCATCGCCGCAGAACTTGATGGTGGCGAAGGCGGACCGCGGCGTGAGCGTCCCCAACACGTTGGCGTAGCTGCCGAGGCCAATGGAATACTGCGAGGTGTTGACGTTGTGCGCCCACTCGGCGAAAACGCCGCGAATCGAATCGCTGGGGCAGATGTATGCATCGGGAGTTTGCGCCAACGCGTTGGCGATTTCCGGATAGGCGGTCAGCCATGCCGTGTCGGGGCCCCAGATCGGCACGTTGTCGGCGTGCAAGGCGTCGAACAGCGCCTGCTGCTCCATGTAGGGCAGGATCATCACCAACGCGCTCGCCCCGCTGCGTGCCAACGGTCCCGACGTCGACACGACGTAAGTTTCGCCATTGCCGCAATCGACCGTACCGCCGCTGCCGTCGGTGCCGAGCCGCGCTGCAGGGAAGTTTTTCTTGGATCCCTCGTAGTTTAGCAACGCCAGCGCGATGTTCTTTTGGTTGTTCGTGCATTGCATGCGCCGCGCCGCTTCGCGCGCCGCTTGCACGGCTGGCAGCAGCAGCGCCACAAGCACGCCGATGATGGCAATCACCACCAACAGTTCAACCAAGGTAAACGCCCGCTTAGCGGCCATCGGGGCAAGCCGTCCGTTATTTGCTTTCATTGTCACGATTTCCCTCGTGGGATAGTGGGTTGCATCGGGGCTTCGGTTCGTCCGAGAATCGACGGATCAAGTTGCCCGATACTCGCTTTGTCGACAAAAAACCGAGATGCGCGCCCGGGATGCAGTGTTGTTGCAGTGGGTCGTCTCGCGATGGTCGCCATCGTGCGTGAAATGGCGTCCATCGAAAGACGTTTCATTTGTTTGGTCCAGCAGGCCTCGCGGACGCTTGGTGCGTCCGCGAGGCTGCCAAGACCGCTTTCGCTCACGACTTTCGCTAGGCGACGAAAGTCGCTCTCCATTACTTGCGGCGGCGCACCACGGCCAGGCCAGCCAGGGCGAGCCCGGCGAGCGCCAGCGAAGCCGGCTCCGGGACGATCCGCAGGTTGTCGAGGTTGCCAAGCGTGCCAAGAGCGCGCACGTCGGCGTAGAAACCAACCACGTCGCCGTCATTCGGGGTCGTCGGAGTACGGGTCGTCACGATGTTCCGGACGGCGCCGTTGTAGTAGCCCGCTTCATAGGTGTTCGCGGCGGTGCGAGCGATGAACAGGCTGTCGTACGGCTGTACGCCGACGCCTGCCAAGCCATATTCACTTGTTCCGTCGAAACCACGGGAATAGATGCTGCCGTCGCCGCGCGCGTAGACGGAGACATAGTCCTGACGCATGTTAACAACCGGGGTCGTGCCGCCGACGTACAGGCCAAGATCTTGCGAAGCGCCGCTGTGGGTCAGATCGACTTGCACCTCTTGGCCGACGCCCAGGCTCAATCCGTTGTAGATCATCGCGTACTGCTCGATGCCGTCATAGGCGGTTGTATCGAGTTGGAGCGACCCGCTGGGGCTTGACCACGTGGCCGTATTCGAGCCGGTTCCGCCGGCGTCGAGAATCACGGTGCTTGTGTACTGCGACAGGTCCGTGTCGCTAAAGTCGTCGATCAGCGCGGCTCGCGCCGAACTGCCGCAGACCAGCGACAGCGCCACGGCCGCCGCGATTCCGGTTGTCAATCTCGTTGTCATCTTCATCAGACATCTCCATGGAACAAGAAAAGTAGAACACGCGAAAGGGCACACCGACGCAGTGCGCAAGTGTTACGAAACAAAACCATCAAGCGGCCGCCCGGAAGCGGCTCACACGCGCGACCGCCAAGCCGCCTGCCGCCAGCACCGCCAACAGTGCGGCCGAGGTCGGTTCGGGGACGGCGCCCACGGCGGTCGTCGCAGCGGTCGTGCCAAAGTTCGATTCCCAGTCAGCCAGGTCGGTTGCATCGTAGGTGCTGCCAAAGCCGCGCTGCCAAGCAAGGAAGTCGGCGCCGTTGACCGATCCGTCAGTATTGAAGTCGCCTGCCAAGCCGGCGGCGACGACGCTGAGCACGCCGTTGTCGGCAAAGGTTGACGTATCCCAGACCAACCCGCTGGTGAGCGCGGGCAAATTGAAACTGAATCCCGAATCGACGATGCCGAGGGCGGCTGCGATCAGGTCGTACGAGGCGCCCTCGGCCGGCATGAAGCTGTCCAGCAGATTGACCTGGATCGTGCCTGCGAGCGTGGCTGTGCCCGTCAGGTCCAGCGAGGTGAAGCCAGACCCCGAGACGTCGAATTCCAGGATGCCGGTCCCGGCCAGGGCCAAGTCGCCATCGATGCTCAGCACATTGCTGGCGCTGCCGCTGCCGATGCTCAGATTGTCGACGTTGCCGCGAACGCCGACGCCGCGAACGTCGGAGTAGAACCCAACGGAACTGCCGATCCCTGCCGCGTTGCCGTTGGTGATCGTCCGCGTCGTGATCACAGTTCGAACGCCGCTGGCGTAGTAGCCGGCTTCAAACACATCGTCGGCGAGCCGTCGGACGAACAGACCGTCTAGGTTCTCGGGCGTTTCGCCGCCGGCAAGCCCAAACTCAGTGGCGCCGTCAAACCCACGCGAGAAGACCTGCCCGTTGTTGCGGGAGTACATGGCGACGTAGTTCTGTCGTACGTCCGCAGTCGGCGTGCCGGCGCCCACGTACAGGCCGATGTCCTGCGAATCGACGTTGTCGGCCGAGTAGTCGACCCGCAGCTCCTCGCCGACCCCCAGCGTCACGTCGGTTCGGGTCAGGGCGCTCTGCTGAATACCGTCGTAAACCGTTGTGGCGATCTCCAGCGAACCGTTGGTAATTTGCCATTGGTAAGTGTTGGAAGCGCCGCCGTTGGCGTCGAGGATGCGAGTGTTGGTATAGGCGGCCAGCGAGCCACTGAAGTCGTCGATGACGGCGCTGTTGAGGTTGTTCTTCACAGCCAGCGTGCCGTTGACGTTCATGCCGCCGGTTGAGGCGGTCGTCACTTCCAAGCGAGCGCCACTCGCAACGGTCGTCGCGCCGCGGTAATTGTTGCCCTCGTTGAACAATTTGACGGTCCCTGCATTGACGTTGACAGGTCCATACCCGGTCATCCCGCCCGTGCCGGAGAACGCGTAGGTCGAAGCGCTGTTGAAGGTGACCATGCCCGGCGACACGACCGAGTTGATCACGACCTGTTTGCTCCCGCCGGCGCCGAAAGTGACGTCGTCGAGGTCGCGGAAGGTGGAAGCGCCGCCGGTCCAACTGGGGGTCGAGTTGACGTCCCATGCGGCACTGGCGCCGGCGCCATTCCATGTGAGAGCCGCCTCATTCCCCGAGACAACGAGATTGACTTGGCCGGCCGTGGCGCCGCTCACCGACAGGCTCTGCCGGGGATTGAGCACGTTACCCGCGTTGTCCACGACCTGCGGAGTGACGCCGCCAAACGTGGTGGTTCCGCCTGCATGCGAGATCAGCCGATAGCTGTCGCTGGCCAGATCGCCTTCCACGGGCGTTACATTCAAAGTCATCGTTGGCGAACCCGTTGTCGTGAGGGCGCCGGTGATGCTGATGAGGTCGTTTTCCGTGCCGCCGATCGTCGTGGCGGTGTTGCCCAGGTCGTAGTTGAGCGTGCCGGGCGTGGCCGGGTTGATGCCGTTCAGAGAGGCGGCGCCTTGAATCGTGAGGGTCCCGACGCCGTTGTCGCCGGGCGTGAGACTGTTGTCGTCATAGATATCCACCGTCTTGCCGGTGGCGCCAACCGTGCCGCCGCCGCCCAAGGATTGCAATTCCTGCAGAGCGTAATTCCCGAAGTGGTCGACGTCGAACACCGCTCCCGCCCGCACGGCAATCGAGGCGCTCTTGAGCTCGCCGTTATTGGCGCCGTCGGAGATGACCTCCAGCGTGCCTTGCTCAATGACGGTATCGCCCAGCCAGAAATCGTCGTTGTTGTTCGTGGCGGTGCGAATCGTCAGCGTGCCGGAGCCTCGCTTCACGACGTTCACATTGTTGGCGTTGTTGACGGGGCCCGGCTCGGGATCGCCTTCGGCGTTAGTCGCAAGGTCCGTGATCTTGCCCGTGACGTTGACGTTGCCGGCGCCGCTGAACACGAAATTGCGTTCGCCGCTGTCGGGCGCCGACAGGATGCCGCTGAGTTGCAGCGTGCCGGACGTCGATTCGATGTTGTACTGCGAACCGCCCGCATCGCCCTTGATATTGCCGGCCCAGCTATTGCTGCCGGCGCTGGTCACATGAACGGCGTCGGCCGCGGTCAGTTGGCGCGCCCCGAGGACGAGCAACTCGTCGCCGACGGAAATGCCGCCGGGAAGCTGCAACTGGCCTGTCGCCTCGTTGCCTGTGATCACGGTTTGCGCCGCGGCCGTTCCATCCGAGGCGCCCAGCGTGCCGGCGCCTGTCAGCCGCAGCGAGCCGCCGTTGATCGTAGTCTGACCGGTGTAGGTCTTGGCCGTGGAGACGGTCGCCACGCCGCCGTTGACGGCCACGCCGCCGGCGCCAGTGATCGCGCCAGAAAGCGTCATTACCGCGCCGTCGTTGATCGCCAACTGGCTCGTGGCGTCGATCGAGATTGCACTGCTGATCGTGCCGCTGGCGTAGCCCGTCGAGCCCTGGTCGGTGAAGAAGCCGTTGTCGGGGCCCCAGAACTGCACCTGGCCGTTGTTCTGGATCGTGATGGCGTTGCCGCTGGGAAGCGCCTGAGTATTCACAATCGCCAAATTGGCGTCGTCAACGGTCACTCCGCCAGTGAAGGTGTTCGCGGCGTCGAGAACCAACTCGCCCGCGCCCGACGCGTTCAGGCCACTGGCGCCGGCCACGGGGATCCGCAGCCAATGCCGACCGGAGGTGACGATCGAGGCGTCGCCCGCGAGGGTGAGCGTTTCGCTGGCCTGCGGAACGAGGAAGTAGTCGCCGTCGCCGGCGTTGTTGAAGTTGATGCTGTTGAGCGAGGCCGAGCTTGAGAGCGTGACCGTGCGGTTGGCGGTAATGATCGGACCAAACGACACGTCGGAGTTGGCCGTCGGGGCGCCCTGCGTCCAATTGGCGCCATTGCTGAAGACGCCGTCCGCGTCCACGTTCCATTGGTTGATGACCGGGCCGGTAATCAGTTCGGTCAGCAGGAAATTGTCGTAGGAAACCGGCGTGGCGGTCGCATTGTCAAACGTGAGGCCGACGTATTGGATCGTCGACGTCGGCAGATTGATCAATTGCGGTCCGGAGGAGATCGAAGCGCCGTTGAGGAAGAAGTCGGCCGTATACGACGAGCCGTTCCCTGTCGTATCGAGCACGATTTTCAGGTTATTTGACACGGCGTTGTTGAAGGTCACATCGTTGTCGGCGATGGCAGGGTCAACATTGGGGCCGCTGAAGAGTTGAATGTCCTGCGTAGGGTCAGTTAAGTGATCACGGTAGAGCATCCAGGAGACTCCGCCGCCGTTGGAGAACCGATCCGCAAAGTCGTTTCCGCCTGGGGTGGCCAGGGCGCTGTTCTTGAACCCCAAGCCAATCCAGCGATCCGTGGTATTGGTGACATCCATGCTCAGCGTGTACGTCGCATTGAGCTGCGGCGAGAAGGGCAGGATCGCACTGCCTTCGTTGGCTCCGTCGATCGAGCCGTTGTCGAGGAATGCAGAGTTCGCCGACCAGGCGACCGCGCCCGTTTGCAGCGAACCGCCTTCGACCAGCACGCCGTTGAGAGCGGCGCCGCTGCCGCCGAACGTGTCGGAATACAGAGTTGTTTGGGCCTGCAGCGCGGCGGTCATTGAGATCGCGAGAAAAGCGGAGAGCGCCGACGACAAAAGAGTCCTTGATGCGTTCACGGGAGGCATTCCTAGTTTGTCAACGTGACCAAGAGTGGTGAATCAGCGGGGACAACGCGGCAGCGACCGGAACCAAGACCGGGCGCCGCTTCTGCATGTCCGCAGACGACGAGCAGAGAAACGAGGGGGCAAATCGTTAATAAGTTTGATGTATGACGGGCGAACGCCCGATTGCGCGACAAGCAAACGAGCTGGCCGTGCGGGTCTTCAATTGCAGGTCTCTTGCCGCGGAAGATTCGATTTGAGCGACTGCCCCGTGGAGTTCTCAGTCGTGAGACGAGAACCCACTTCGCTCAAATCGTTGAATCTCCTCCGACGGCAGGTAGTGGCGTGCCGAATGCTTGCCACTCCACGCGAAGTGCCATGGGATTCGGCGTTGGCGCTTGCTTCGGGGCCTTGGGATCGAAGTGGTAAACGCCGTTGAGGACGTCGATTTCAATGACATTCCGCCCCGGCACGAAGCCGTCGACGATTTCGGCCCGGCGAAAGCGACTGAACTCTTGCAGGTACTCGTTGTCGCGCCAGGGCGCCAAGTCGACTGTGCGACCGTTAATCCGCACCTCGGCCACGCCGTTGTCGGCCAGCATGTCGGCCAGAATCGTCACGGTCGACAGATCGTAGCCGGTCAAATCAACTTCTGTTTGGAAGGTGTAGATCGAGTTGGGCAAGCAACCGGGGCGCAGATCCCGGGCCACTGACATCCATTGCGAGACCAAGGCGTGATTGGGCAGATAACGCTCGTCCGCTTCGCACACCACGGCGTATTGAGGGCCTTGATAGCTGGCCCCCACGGCGCCGTTGACGATCCGCCAATTCGGGTCCTCGTCGCCGACCGCCAGGTCCCGGCCCGTGTTGTGAATTTCGATGGGGCGGTAGGGACGAAATGCGCCATGGCTCAGCACGAACCGTTCCTGCTGGGCGGGCAATCGGGTCGTCGTCAGCGCGGCGCGGTTCACTCGCACCGCCTCGCCTTCAGTCAGCAGGAAGCTGGTGCGCGACGTGTCGACCTCGGCCAGGGGTTGCACGCGCACGCTGCCTTCAAGGGCGTGCGCTTCGGCATTGCCCTTGGCGTCCACGGCCACGGCGAACAGGGCGCCCAGGTCCACAACGGTTAGCGATTGAGTTTCAACAGTGAAGCCCGACGCCCAATCGGCCATACGGGCGGTCAATTTGCCCTCGTGCAGCACGACGCGATCGGGCGCTTCGAGCACGACGTCGCAAGGTCCTTCGATCAGCAACTCCGCTCCGGTGGGCGTGTTAACCTTCACCAAGCCGCGTTGCAGGCGAATGTGGCTGCCGATGCGCAGCGATTCGCCGTCGGCGTAACTCTTGACGTTGTTCTGCCAAATTGCGTCTTCGGCCGAGACGAGACTGGCCACAATTGTTGGTTGCCTCAGACCCACCTGCGGACTTGGCCGATTGCCTCCCCGAAGCCATGGAAACGCGATCGCGACGCTTGCGGCGAGGGCGAACAAGAACCAGACGCCCCGATTGCGTTTGACGGAGCTTTTGGGGCCGTTGAGCGGCTCAGGGGCGTCCGTCCCGGGGCTCAGCGCCCGGGATGCAATGTTCCCCAGGGCGCGCCGTTCGGCCCCGTCGGCGGACGCCAAGTAGGCCAGATCGCAGTGGACTCGGCAGTATTGCAGGTACGCTTCGCGCTCGTCGGGATGCTCCGCCAGACGAACGCTCAATTCCTGGAGCGCCGCTTCGTCGCCGGGGTCCTGAAAGACTCGTTCAATCAGTTTGTCGAGCTGGGAATTCATGGCGAAATACCAATGGCTTCCGAATGAAGCTTCGGATTGGATTCGAACTGCGGTTTCTAGCTCAGCGAAGGCGATCGTCGATCGTCGGACGAAAGTGTTCTTTTCACGCATTCCATCAGGGCGCGACGAATGCGGTGGAGCGCCGCGTACAGGGATCCGGCCGATTTGCCTTCTTGTGCGGCGACATCGGCAATTTGCTGATCGTCGCCGTAGCAACGCTGCACCAGCGAGCGATCCGCGTCTTTCAGTTTTGTCAGGCAGTGCTTGAGGGCGTCGAGCCGTTCCTCGTCGCCGGCGTCCGCTGAGGCGAGACTCGTTTCGTAAATCGCGTCGATGGCCGCGGTCGCGAGCCGTCGTCGCTCGCGGTAACGTCCCCGGACAAAGTTGGCTGAGTTGAATCGGGCCACTCGCAGGGCCCAGGCCGTGAAGTCGGTGCCCGACTCAAACTCGTCGAATTTTTCCCACAACAACGTCGCGGTCTGCTGAAACAGGTCCTCGGCGTCGGCCATATTGAGCACCACCGCGTAGATCAGCCCAAACACGCGGCTCCTGCTCTTTTGCAGCAGCTCGCTGAACTCCATCACACGGTCGTCGTTTTTCGCCATGGTCGTGGGGAGATGCTGCGTGACCCAACGGGTCAGTCGAGAAGGGATATGTCCGCGGGGGACGGGATTTTAGGGCGATTCCTCAAGAATCCGCCAGTCTTGTCGAAAAACGCGGTCTCCTTTGAATAACGCTCGGGGTTCAGGCACGAGACGGGCAGGGCGCTGGCCCCGCAGCCCAACGCGAAAACGACGCCTCAAGACAGGACATGTCCGCCGAGGGGCCGATCTTACGGAAGAAGCGGTGAGAATTCTCAAGAAGGTTGGCCAGCGTCGCACGCCGCGGCTTCTGTGAGCAAGCGGCGAGCTCATACGCTATTTTCAGGATTCAAAATGGGTTGCATCAACATTCTATTATGGCGTTGTCGTTCGAGTGGACTCGTCGCAATGTCGGCGCGTCATAGGGGGCTATTTCATGGGCAGAGTTTCGCTTCTCACTGCACTGGCGATTGTCTCGGTCTTCGCTATCGGGCGCCCCGAGGCGGCGGCGCAGGATGCGGTTTACCCCCCGAACGCGACGCTCCAGCAGGTTCGGGATCGAATTGACGCGAGCTCGTCCGCACACCCGCGACTTTTCGCGTCGGCAAAGGAACTGTCAGAGTTGGCTCAGTCGGTCGGCGCCGATCCGCTCCGGCGACAGATCGCCGATGCTGTTGTCGCGGAGGCGGTCGCGCTGCAGGGCGTGAAGCCGGTCGAGCGCGTCATGCTGGGCAAGCGACTGCTCCATGAATCGCGCCGCTGTTTGCAGCGCGTCCTTATCTTGGCGACGGCATACCACCTGACGGGCGATCCGATGCACGCGGAGCGTTGCCAGCAGGAAATGTTGGCGGCGGCTCGTTTCAGCGATTGGAATCCCGCGCATTTTCTTGACGTCGCTGAGATGACCTTGGCCTTGGCCATCGGGTACGACTGGTTGTACGACCAGCTCGACGAGCCCGCCCGCCGCGAGATTCGCGAGGCCATCGTCACGAAGGGCGTGTCGTTGGCGTTTGATCAACGGCACGCTGGATGGAAGCGACTGACCAACAATTGGGCGCAGGTGTGCCACGGCGGACTCACGGCCGGCGCGTTGGCGGTGATGGACCACGAGCCCGAGCTGGCGGCGCGCACGGTTCACAATGCATTGCACAACATCGTGCCGGTCATGAACAAATACGCTCCTCGCGGCGGCTATCCCGAGGGGCCGTCGTACTGGGGATACGGGACCACATTCAACGTGATCTTGATTGACGAGCTGGAAAACGCACTGGGCAGCGACTTTGGTTTGTCGCTGGCGCCGGGCTTCGAGCAGACTGGCGGTTTTCCCCGGTTGGCCACTGGGCCGTCGGGTCGGTACTTCAACTACGCTGATTGCGACGATCACCGCGAGGCGGAACCGGCGCTAGCGTGGTTTGCGACACGGTATGATCGCCCCGACTGGTTGCAAGGCGAACGTTCCCGCTGGGATCAAGAGCTCAGCAATCCGCGCTCCCGTCGTGGCGAGTCGCATCGGTTTCTCCCGCTGATGTTGCTGTGGTTGGGCGACGTGCGAGAGTCGACCGCGACGGACTTGCCGCTGCAATGGTTCAGCGGCGACGACGTTCCCGTCGCCATCCACCGGAGTTCCTGGACCGATCCCCGCGCGACATACGTGGGTCTCAAAGGAGGCTCCCCCTCGTCGAGCCATGGCCACATGGACAGCGGTTCGTTCGTGTTGGAAAGCGATGGCGTCCGCTGGGCCGTCGATCTGGGGCGGGAATCGTACTACTCCATTGAATCGCGCGGAATGAATTTGTGGAGCAGCGCGCAGAAATCCGATCGCTGGAAGATCTTTCGCTTGGGGAGCCTTGGGCACAACACGCTGGTGATCGACGATCAGCTGCAGACTGCCGCCGGCAAGGCGCCGATCGTCGAATTTGTTGCCCGCGAGACGGAGCCCTATTCAGTCGTCGACCTGACCGGCGTCTATCAGGGGCAAGTGGAATCAGCGCGCCGCGGCGTGATGTTGCTGCCCACGGGCGAAGTGCTGATCCAGGACGAGTTGACCGGACTTTCGCCCGGGAGCCGCGTGCGGTGGGGGATGGTGACGCCCGGCGCACCGAGCGAGTTGGGGCGTCGTGACACGGTGCTTGAGCGCCAAGACAGGCGACTTGCGATGAAACTGCTCTCGCCGCCACGCGCTGCCTGGAGCGAGATTGACACGGCCGCACCGCGCCACGAGTGGGATTCGCCGAACCCGGGAACCCGCATGATCGCCTGCGAGGCGATCGCTCCCGAGTCCGGCGCGATGACGATTGCCGTTGTGGCCACGCCCGGTTCGTGCCGGGAACCGCTCGCCGGGAAATTGAACGTGAAGCCGCTGGCTGCGTGGCGCGGCGGCGACTAGTCGCTCGCTGACGCCGCGTGACACGGGGTTCGTTGCGGCCGACGCATGTTCACGTAGCGCCCTGCCCGGGCGCGCTGCTGGCGTGCGGCATTGACACGCAATACGTGGGCCTTCGTGCGTCGCCGCACGGTGTTGCATGGACCGAGCAGTCTCGCCCAATTCCCGTTGAGTTGTGCTGCGAAGCCAGCCGATTGTGTCACTGACGTGGCAGCCAGCCCGTCGTGGACTAGAGAACGGACGGGGGCCAACATGTGGCGGGCGATTGCGCGGACCAGTCTTGGAGTCCTAATTCTTACCGGGGGCGGCGCGGCGAGCGCGACACCGGCCGTTTCGCAACCGAATTCGTTGCGAGTTGTTGACGAGCAGGGCGCCAGCGCGCCGACGGTCGGCGGGGAAGCGCCGGCGGCCGCGGCAGACGACGATCCGCCCGCCGAATTGAACGAGGCAAACGCCGATCACGACAACTCAACGGACAAGGAGTCTCACGACGCGGTCAGCGTCTCCCCGCTCGCCGCGCTCGTACGACAGGTGCTCGACGAATATCATCAGCAGCCGCTCAACACGCGCGACGATCCGCCGTGGTCGGTCTTGCATTGGTCAATTGCGTACGGCGTCGATGCAACCGTGTCGGTTGGCGATCCGCAGGGAAAACGGGTCACCGCGATCGGTTGGCTCTGCTGCAACTATCCCGCCGCGGGAAAGCAGTTGATCGGGGTCAAAGGCGACCGGTTCGAACTGCCGATTGCCCCCGGACGGCAGGGACACGACGGGCAGTTTCTCTCGATGCTCGCCCAGTCGCGCGTCAATCGCAGCTACCTGTTGCGAATCGGCGACCAGGAGAAAACGGTCGCGGACCTCATCGAGTACGAAAAGGCGACCTGTCGTAGCGAGATGGAACTGACGTTCAAGCTCACCGGTCTGGCCCACTACGAAGGAACCGAGGCCGTCTGGAAAAACGCCCGCGGCGAGCCGTGGTCGGTGCGTCGCCTGCTGGAAGAGGAACTACAGCAACCGATTGGTCGCTACGAAGCGACATGCGGCGGATTGCACCGGCTGTTCGCGATCAACTACGCGGTCGATCGCCGCCGACGGGAAGGCCTGACAATTGATGGTCCCTGGCGTGCGGCAGAACTGAAGACCGTGAAATACCAACAGCGGGCGTTCAAGCTGCAAAATCGCGATGGTAGCTTCAGCACTGCCTGGCTCGACGAGGCGGAGCAGCGCGGCGACGTCACACGGCGACTCACCACCACCGGCCACGTCCTGGAGTGGCTCGCATTTTCGCTGCCAGACGAACAGTTGCAGGACCCGCGATTCGAGCGCGCCGTTCGCTTTGTTGCCGGACTGTTGAAGGGACGCGCCGACGACGAGTGGCACCCCGGGGCGCTGGGGCACTCGCTTCATGCGTTGGCGATCTACGAACAGCACGTCCTGGATTCACAGCCGGGCGACCGCAGCGAGCGCTTGGCGCAAAACGCCGCGGCAGCCCGATGACGGATGCTCGGCCTGCCGCCACGTGAGTCGTCTTGAACAGACGGCTTGGGACCGCCGTTGTCAGGGTCCCAAGCCCTCAGCCCCGGGATTCATTTCAGGTCGTCGCAAGCTGCGCGAAAGCTCCATCTCGTGCTTGCCGTTGCGTCCCTGCATTCTGCTGCCCCGTCGCCTGCTCGGCCCCGATGATCGACGCATAGAGTGCGTCGAGATCGCCCAATTCGGCGTCCATCCCCGTCATCAGCACGGGCTCGTAAGGATTGCCGACCGCCTCAAGGCGGGCGTTGAAAGCGCGCAGGTGGTTTTCCGATCCTGCCAGCAAGTTGGCGAAGACGTTGGCCACGTCCGGCGCGGCGATGTCGTCCTGATTGCGCATCAGGTCGAGAATGTCAAACTCCTCGATAAACGCGCCGACCTGCAGCGCCGCCAGATAGGAACTAGCGCCTCCTTGCATCTGTACGTCGACGCCCGCGTAGCTCAAATCGACCACCGCATCGCTGGTCAGGTCGTCGTACAGCTGTTGCAGAACGGGATTCGTGAAGACGCCAACGGAATCGTCGGTTACCGGGTCGACGATTTCGTGCTTGTCGAGCAGCGTCTTCACGGCATCCATGTGGTTCTGCTCAGCGACGGCGATGTTCGAGAACACGGCATCGCCCCAGGCGGCCCCCAGCGTGGCGTAGACGTCGCGGGCTAGCTTCTCTTCCTCGCGCACGAACACCAGCGCATCAATCTCGGCGTCCGTCAACGCCTGAATCTGCACCGGATCTTGCACTTGGTCTCGTTGACGCAGTTGCGATTGGAACTGCTTCTGATCGTGCTGGCGATCGCGCGGCAGCAGCTGGTCGCGCTGTTGGTCCTGTTGTTGCTGCTGATCGCACTGCGGATCCTGGAGCCGCGATTGATCCTGTTGTTGGTCTTGTTGTTGGTCCTGAGTTCGAAGTTGGTCCTGCTGCGCGTCGCAAATCTGCTGTTGATCGCCGATTTGCAGTTTGTCCTGCTGCAGCGTCGCGTTCTGTCGAACGGCATCGACGGCTGTCTGCAGTTGCTGCTGAAGTTGCGTCAGCGCTGTTGCTTGAGATTGCGCTATGAGTTGTTGCTGTACCTGCGCGGCAGTGCAATCGACCGCTCCGGCAGCGGCTCCCTGTTGAAAAAAGTCGGCCGCGAGCAAATCGCGACGTTCAAGAGTCTCAGCGACGAGCGATCGTCGCGACGCGTGGAACCGTTGGGCTTTCATTGTTGACCTCCAAGTTTCCTTTCAATGTCAGATGTGGGCGGCAGCCGCCGAGTGGTCGACGGCTGCCGGTTTCAATCGATCCGCCGTGCAAAAGGGCGGGGCCGATTACCAGCGGCCGCCGCGTCCTTGTCCTCTGCCAGGTCCCCGGCCAGGGCCCCGTCCGTTCCCGCGACCGTATCCGTAGGTTTGGTGCGAGTCGGTCGGTTGGCTGGCGACTTGGCTGGCCTGGCCGCGGCCGTAGCCCCGTCCCGGCCCGCGCCCCAATGTTTGCCCGTAAGCCGGGTCAACTGAGTTGGCGCCCGCCGCTGCGTTGGCGCGGTAGCACCCGCCGCGGCATCCTCGTCCGCCGCCGGCTCCCCGACCGCCGCGTCCCATTCCCTGTCCCTGATTGCCGCCGCGTCCGTAGCCGGCGCCGGCAGCCCATTCAGGGCGTAGCGTGGCGTCGCGCAGTGCGACGATTTTGCCGCCGGCCTCAACGCTTTGGGCGACGTACTCGTCCGTTCCGAGCTTGGGAGTCTGGAAGGCCTTCGCCACGACGGCGTCGCCCACCACCAAGCTGTTCAGCAAGTCGCGCACGGCGTCGGCGGGCCCAAGATGCAGGTTGAGCTTCTCGCCCGAGGCTGTGGCCACGACAAGGTGAGCTCCCGTTGCGGCGCGACCGGTGGTGCGCTCGCACGGTCCGATGTTGATTGCCTCCAGCGTGCCGGTCACTTCAACGACCTCCGGCCGTGTGGCTTGGCGGGCCACGCCGGTCTGTTCGCCCGTGCCTCGTTGGGCCCAAGCGGTCGCGGCGAAGGTCGCCGCCGCGACTGTGACCAATGTTGTGAAAATTGAGGTTCTCATGGGAATGCCTCCTCGGCTGAATATGAGTAGCTGACCCGGCGTCGTCCCCGCGGCACGAATCGCCGTCAGTCGCATAACGCAAACGATGGACCAGCGAAACGGCGTTGTTCAGGCGGGGATTCCCGCGGTGTTTTCCCTGTTTGCGGGGGCGACCCGCGCAGGAGCTGCACTTTGCAGCTTGCCGGGGTGCGCAAAAATTGCAGCGCTCGACGATCGGCGGCGTGCCGGCTCGCCAAGGCGCGCACGGCGGACTACGATCACAGGGAGAGAGGCTGCCTCGGCACGACGTGTGCTCCGCGTCTATTGAGACGAAACAGCGGCGCCGCCCAGAAAGATCAAATCATGTTCGCCAGGAAATGGTCGCCGATTCTTGCGATACTGGTCGTGTTGGGGCTGTGGTGCGGGTTTGCGGCATGGCAGTACGCGGGCTATCGCCACGAACGCGACGTGCTGCGCGAGTCGTTGCGACAACAGACGCACTCGGTGTTGCACGCGTTGATCGGCGGCGCCGGGTCGCATCGTCGCCGCGGACAGTTCTACGAGGATCAACTGCAGGGCATGCTCGACGAATTGGTTGATTCGGGCGACGTACTGGCGGCCGCAATCTTCGCCGCCGACGGATCGATCGCGGCGTCCGCCGGCTCGAGCGACCTACTGCGAGCCGTCCCCGACGATTCGCCAGGCGCCTACTGGGACAACGCGGGGCTGCGACTCATCGAGCAGTTCGAGCTGGAGCCGGCCGATGCCCCCGGGATGGGCGGTCCCGGAGGGCGTTTTGGTCGCGGTCAGGGGCCGCGGGCACGGCTTCTTCAGGCCATGGAAGACGGCGCGCCGAACGCGGGCGGGACCAAGCAATACGTCGCCGCGCTGGTCGTGGATCGCGCGGGCGTCGACGCGCTGGTTCGCCGCGCCGCCCGGTCGCACTTGGCAGTGACGTTGGCGGGGGGACTCGTTTTGGCGCTGGCGGCGTGGGCGTGGCGTGCGAGCGTCAAGACGGTGGCTGCCGAGGGCCGCGCCGATCTACTAAAAAAAGAAGCGCGTTTCCTTCGCGACTTCCGCCAGGCGGCCGCGGGATTGGCGCATGAGACGCGCAATCCGCTGGGGTTGATCCGCGGTTGGACGCAGCGCTTGGCTCAGACCGAAGCCGACCCAGCCCGGCGCGAACAGGCGCAAGCGGTGATCGAGGAGTGCGATCGGCTGACAGCGCGGATCAATCAGTTCCTGGCCTTCGCCAAGCCGCCGGCCGTCAATCTCGTCGCCACGCCGCTGGCGCCGCTGGTTGCCGAGCTGGCCATGTTGTTGCAGCCCGACCTTGATGACAAACAACTGCGCCTTGAACAATCGCTGAGCGAGGCGTGCGCTTCGGTTCGCGCGGATCGCGAGCTGCTGCGGCAGGCGCTATTCAACTTGCTGCAAAACGCGATTCATTTTTCGCCGGCCGGGGAGAGCATTCACGTCGCCAGCGCGATGGACGCCGCAGGGCAGTGTCGCATTGACGTGAGCGACCACGGACCGGGCGTGGCCGCGGAGGCGGTCGACTCGCTCTTCACCCCGTATTTCACGACGCGCGCCGACGGCACGGGGCTGGGGTTGGCCATTGTGCAACAAATCGCCAACGTCCACGGCTGGCAGGTGCGCTACGAGCCGCGGCCGGGCGGGGGCGCCCTCTTTTCACTGGTAGGCATTCATGGCTAATCCGCGCCGCACGATCTTGATTGTCGACGACGACCCTGCCCAACGCGCGTTGCTCGGCAACTTCGTGGGTGGGTTGGGCTATGGCGTCCGCGAGGCGGAGTCGGCGGAAGACGCCTTGGCAGTGCTCGCGACCGAGTCCCCGGCGATGATGCTGCTCGATGTGCGCCTGCCGGGAATGAGCGGCATCGATGCGCTGCCGGAGATTCGTCGCACGCACGAAGCGCTGCCCGTTTGTTTGATCACGGCCCACGCCGACCTGCGGCAGGCCGTGGCCGCCGTAAAGTGCGGGGCGGACGACTATCTGGCGAAGCCGATCGATCTTGATGAACTTGCTGCGGCGGTTGCCGATGCCGTCGGGCCGGCCGATGAATCGTTCTCAGCGCCGACGCCAACGGCGCCGACACCCGAATGGTTCGTTGCCGAAAGCCGAACAATGCGCCGCCTGGTCGAGACGATCCAGGTGGTCGCCGACTCGGCAGCGCCCGTGCTGATCAGCGGCGAAAGCGGCGCCGGCAAGGAAGTCGTTGCGCAGCTGATCCACCAGTGGAGTCCCCGCCGCGAGGCGCCGATGCTGACCGCCAACTGCGGCGGGTTGCCCGCGACGCTCATCGAAAGCGAGCTGTTTGGTCACGCCAAGGGCGCGTTCACTGGGGCCACGCAATCGCGGCAGGGATTTTTTCGCGCTGCCGACGGCGGCACCTTGTTCCTGGACGAAATCGGCGAGCTGCCGGTCCACCTGCAGCCGGCTTTGTTGCGAGCGTTGGAGGCGGGGCAGATCACTCCGGTCGGCAGCGATGCGGCGATCTCAGTCGACGTGCGATTGGTCGCTGCGTCCAATCGCAATCTCGACGCCGCGATCGCCGAGGGGAAGTTCCGCGAGGATCTTTACTACCGGATCAACGTCGTGGAGCTGATCGTGCCGCCGCTGCGCGAGCGGCGCGAGGACGTGCTGCCGCTGGCACGCCGGTTCGCCGTGGAGTTCTCCCGCGGGCCGATGCGACTCTCGCCCCAGACGATGCAATGCCTTTTGACGTATAGTTGGCCGGGCAACGTGCGCGAGCTTCGCAACGCCGTACAGCGGGCCTGCCTGCTAGCACGGGGCGACGTCATTCTTCCCGAGCACATGCCGCCGAAAATCACGGCCGTCTGCAACTCGTCGGCCCCCGAGGACGGCGGCGACGGCCACCGACTCTCGCAGATGGAACGGGCCGCAATCCTCGCCACGCTGGAAGAAACCGGCGGCAACCGGACCCAGGCCGCAAAGAAGCTCGGCATCAGCCGACGCGCGCTGATCTACAAGCTGCGGGCAATCGAAACCGACGGTTGACGCAATGTCGCCTGGCGACCAGTCGTCAGGCGATTTGCTTCGCTTTCTCCCCAAAGGAGGGTGCGAAGTTCCGGCGAGGCAGCGACGCGGAGAATTCTTCCGGGCTCGGCAGAGCCTCGCACTCCCCGGTTACTTGGCGGAGGTCTCCATTGCCGGCGCTGCTAGCGGCTGGAGTGCCGTTTTGGTCTTCGGTCCGCGGCGAGTCAGGCGCGATCTGCCCAGTTCCGACGAAGCGATCGCCAGCGAATAACCGATACAACCGAAAGAGTTTGCCTCGTTACGCGCCGCTATCACTGCTGGCGTGCTGGGATATTCGTTCCTCGTCTGCTGCGCTATGACCTCCTCTCGCTCCCGAGAACCTACCGCCGCGAACTACGCCCTAGGTCGGTCCCAGTGGACTGGCTTGGCGCTGGTCGCGTGCGCTCTGACGGGATTTGCAGGTTTCATGGCGGCGCGACGTGGTTCTCTGCCCGGCGAGGCGCCTGGCCTGGTTTGGTCGGCGCGATGCGAATCGACTTGCGGCGACGAGACCGCGCTGGCGCGCGCTTCCACATTCTCGTTTGAACAGGCGCCGGAGGAGGCGCCGCTGGGGCCCGTTGAGGCGCGGCCGTTGGTTGACCCCATGGTGCGTCCCGCGGTCGCCGCGGCGACGGAACTGCCGGTCCCCGCCGCAGACGGCTCGACGCTCTTGCTCGCACCTTCGCCGGTGCCGCAGGAACCAGTGTCGCCGCCGTCGCAGGACCGGGCCGAAGCAAACGCCGCGGCTGCGGACGACGCCGCGGAGGGACGCGCAGAACCTGCCGAGGCCGGCGCCGACGACGCAGCCGTGCGACTTGTGCCGCTGGCGTCGGGGCCGTCGTTCAAGGGGACTGTCGAATCAAATAATGGATCGGTGTCGATTGCGGTGCGCGAAGCGCCGCTCAACTCGGTGTTGTCGCTGCTGGCGCAGCAGCAGGGCCTGAGCATCGTCGCCAGCAGCGACCTGACGCAGACGATCACGGTCACCCTGCAGCCCACGGCGTTGGACGACGCACTCGACGCCTTGTTGGCGGTGGCCAATTGCACTTGGATGCGCCGCAACGACGTGATTTACGTCACGCCGGTATCCAAAGACAAAGCGAGCAGCCCGTTCTTTCAGGGTCGCGAAGTGCGGGTCTTCACGCTCAACTACGCCGCCGCGGCCGATATCGAGAAAGTGATTACCGGGCTGCTATCGCCTGTGGGCAAGGTGTTCATTCGCGAGGTCAACGCGACGGACCGCCGTCGCACGATCGAGCAATTGGTGGTCGAGGACATGCCGGAGTTTCTCGAGCGGGCGGCCCAATATATCGCCCAGGCTGACGCCATGCCGCGGCAGGTGATGGTCGAGGCGCACATCCTGCAGGTCAAGCTCGGCAAGGACAGATCGCACGGGGTGAACTTCGACGGGTTGGCCCGTCTGAGCGGCGCTCGATTGCAACTGTGGAACAAGGGCCTTTCGAGCGATGCCGGGCCGGGCATGGTGTTCACGGTCGACGGGACCGACTTCAACGGGTTGATTGATTGCCTCACCTCAACGACCGACGCCAAGACGCTCGCGTCGCCCAAAGTGTTCGCGGTGAACGGCCAGGAGTCGCGGATCCAAATCGGCCAGCGGCTCGGCTATTTTGTCACGACCACCACGCAAACCAGCACCATGCAGGACGTCAGGTTCCTGGAAACCGGCATTGTGCTGACGGTCACGCCGTACATCACAGACGACGGGCAGGTGCTGATGCGCGTGCAGCCCAAAGTCTCGAAGGGCGAAATCAACCCGGAGACGTCGCTGCCTGAGGAAGAGACCACCGAGGTCGAAACCTCAATCCTGGTTCCCGGCGGGCAGGGCATCATCATCGGCGGCCTGATCCAGGAGACCGACATCGAGCACCAAAGCAAACTGTCTTACTTGGGCGATCTGTGGGTCGTAGGGCGCCTGTTCCAACGCCGCACGATCGACAAAGAACGCAACGAGGTGATCGTGGCGCTGTTGCCGCGGATCGTCGACTGTCCGCCCTGCACGGGACCGACCGCATGCACTGAGTTGGAGCGCGCCACAACGCCGTTGTTGCGGCCGCATCTTGACGAGGCGCTGCGTCCTTGGGAGCCGGTGTTGCCGGACGCCGGGCATCGGCCGATGTTGATGCACAGGGGTTGCACGTGCGAGCCGGAGTCTATCGAGGGCGAAGCGCCCGGCCCGCTGCCGCCGCCCCGTGAGCCGGAGCCGGCCGTCGAATTGTTGCCGCCCACCGCGCCCGACGGAGTCCGCACCACGGAGATGCAGGAATCGATTCCTTGGTCGCCGCAGCAGCCGGTCCGTTTTCGACCGCAACGTCCCTCTCAAGGGGCGACTACGGCCGCTGCGGTCGAGGTTCGCCAGGGAAGTAGCGCTTCCCGGTAAGAAGTTCGCTGCGGTCGCGATTCCAGGAGGGGAGCGTTAGCAGCACGTCGCTGAGCACCGCGTCGTAGGCGCCTTGTCCCGGCACGATGAGTCGCATTTGCAGCACACCCAACGGTGGGAATTCGGTGCGAGCCTCGGGCCGCAAGTGGCGAAAGGGGAGTTCGAGCACCGCGCCCTCGGGGCCGAATGCGGTGGTGGAGAGTTCGCGCTGCCAACGTTCTTCGACCGCAAAGCGGCGATTGGCCGGCCGCGCGTCGCCGGTTTCCACCAGCAGTTCGCCGCGCAGCGAGCCGCCGATTGCGACCAGCTCGCCGTGAGCGTTGCGCGGCAGGACCCACACGCGCAGGCCGTCGATCTGAGGATCGGCGTCCCAGTTGGCGGGCATTGCGAACAGTTCCAGCGACTGCACGCGATCGTTCGCAGCGATGGGCGCCTCTGCCGGCGACGGGGCAGGGCGGTCGTCGATGATCTCAGTCCACAGGGGCGGCAGCGTCACCGGCGTCGCGGCGACGACTTCCAGCACGTCTGCCGCCGGCGTGGTGCTGGTGATCGTGATGCCCGCCGCCTCGGCGGCCAGCCACAGCGTGTCGTCGCTGCTGCGAGGGTCGATCCGCCCGCGCAGTGTGCGCCCGTCATGAGTGCGCACCGCCACGTCGGTGTCGGGGGCGAACGACGACCACGGCGCGGCCGCCGCGGGCGTGGCGGTTGCCAGGCAGCAGAGCAGGGCGAGTCGAGCGAAGCGAGCGGCGGGTTGGGACACGACGGCGATCTCCCGGACGAACGAAGAGCAGTTCGTCGGGGGGGAAACGCAAGCGGGGCGCCCAGGGCGGCGGGAGAGCGGCGCAGGCCGCATTCAACTCGCCGCGGCAAGTCGCAACTCGTTTTTAGGTAAGGGATTGCGGCGATCCTGTTGCCACCCTGTATCTGGCCGACCGGCGCCAAGTGGCGGTGGACTCCGTGGACGGCTCGCCACGGCGCGTGGCGTTTTCGCCACATCGGAAAACCGGCTGCTCTATGGCGCCGATTCCCAGGTCCACGTTTTTTCGACCAGTTCGCACGGCGACTCGGCCAGCGTGTACACGCCGTACAACTTTTAACGCAGCGCCTTGTTGGTTGCGTACGCGCTCCACGCCGGCGTGCCGGTGATCAGCGCCGAGTCGGCCTCCGCCACGCCGCCTGTGAGGTACTGAAACTGGATCGGAGCACTGGATTCCGTCGTTGTCAGCGCAATGCACACTCCTTGGTCAGGCGGCATGCTGGTCGTGCCGGCGAAGGCGAAGCTATTCCAGCTCCAGTAGTTGCTTACGACTTTGCTCTTAAAGGTCAGCGAGTCAATCACGGTGCCCGACGGCCAGTTGCTGGCGACCGGTTCGTACAGCGTGATGCTCATGTTCTTGTCATTGCTTTCGACGCAATAGAACTCGACGCCAGTGACCCGCCAGCTGACGGCTGTCTCCGGCAGGGTGGGTTTGACGTATTGGCACCACCACTGCGAACTGAGCAACTGACCGGTCGCCGCGCTGGAGGTGCTGGTCATGCTGCGCAACTCGACAGGTCCGGTGCCGGCCACCAGGACTTCGACGCCAGAGACCTGCACGGCGTCGCCCACGCGGCCGACGCCGCGAAGCGTGAGTCGCGTGTCAGAATCGTCGAGGTTGCCGTCGCTGTCGGTGACAATCCAACTGACGGTCCCGCCGCCGGGGTCGCCGAGCGTGAGGCCGGCCGACTCGACGCCGCTAGGGTAGGTGGTGCGCCAGTTGGCGTCGCCGGCGATCCGCTGCAGCGCTAACTCGACGGCCGACTTGGAATAGTACCGAGCGGCGATGCGATCGCTCAGTTCGACCGATTCGCGGCGTTGGATGCCCACCGCCACGAGCCCGGCGAGCCCCAGCACGGTCACCAGCAGCGCGGTGGCCATCACGGCGATGTACAGCGCCATCCCTCGCCGGGGCGCCCGTCGGGGCGATCTCCCGGCAACATTCTGGCGAGGTCCGCCGTTCATCAATTGTTCCCCTTGAGAATCGACGCTTGCGCCACCACGACCCCGTTGTGGATCGCCTGGACCGTGGCTCGCTTGACGCCCTGCTCGCTGCCGATCTGGATGCTGGGATCGGCCGGGTTGACCCAGTCGACGTCAATTTTGCGCGTCCAGTCGCTGCAGTTCAGGGGGACCTGGTTCAGCAGGTTCTTGGGAGGGCTTTCGACGTAATTGTCATAATCATCGAAATCGTCGAATGTCGAGCGGTTAGAAGATGATTCGCCCCAATCGGGACCCCACCACAGATACCATGAAGGTTCTTGGTAGGCGACGGTCTGCAATTCCGCGAGCATGTGCTGCACCAGCAACATGCCGCGGACGCGTTCGGCGTTGTCCGTGCGGCCCTCGACCGCGGCGCCCACGCAACGCAGCGCAGCCACGAACACCAGCCCGACCAACAGCGAACTGATGGCGGCTTCCAAGAGGGCGAACCCTCGCGGCGTGCGGCGTTGCGCGGTGTGTTTGCGAAGGGTCACGCTGTTTGCCTAGGGTTCGTTCCACATGCGAGTGATCGTTTCCATGCCGGCCCGCGAGTTGTCACCCACCTGAATCCAGCATTGGACGTACTCCAGCGTCGCGTCGGGCGCGTAGTAGGAAAATCCAAAGTCGTAAACGTTGTCGACGAGCACTTCATCGTCACCGCTGTTGAGTTTGCGCGTGACCGGATCGCCCGCCTTTCCTTTCCATTTGATCTTGACGGTTTCCGGCACAAGGTTGCCGTCGCGGTCGGGGACGGTGAATTCACACTCGGCCGACTTCTGTTTTGTCACTGCCAGCGCGTATTGCAGTTCGCCGGAAATATCCGCCAGCACCCGCGCCGATTCCAAGGCAGCCGCGTCAGGCGTCACTGCGGCATTGTTGGATTCCAGGGCCAAGTACAACGGCGCCGACATTCCGGCCAGGATGATGCAGGAGATCAGCATGGCGATCGTCAACTCGACCAGCGACATGCCGCCGCGATGCGACTGGCGTTGTGTGGCGGAGTGTTGCGTCATGGGATCGACGCCCGGCCCGTTTCGGCCCAAAGCGTGACGGTTTGCTGGTAGGAACCCGAACCGAACGTCACCACGCCGCCGTGGTCCGGGGCGCCGTAGTGATCGAACACGACTGTGGCGCTGCCGCCGAAGTCGGCCGAGACGATGTCGGCCGCGTAGGGCGAGTCGCTGAGGTCCACGCTGTAGGCGGCGCCGGGGCGATTGACGTTGGCGAGGCCCGCCGCCAGGTAAGTCTCGGTGGCGGGATCGAACGCGACGGATTGACTGGTGCTGAGCGCCAGCGCCGTCGTGCGGGCCAGTTGCAGGTCGGCGCGCACCCGCTCGGCGGCGGCCTCGACCCGTTGCTTGTTCAGCGCGGCGATGAACTTGGGCGACGCCACCGCGGCCAGGATGCCGAGGATCAGCACGCTGATCGTCAAATCGATGAAGGTGAATGCGCGGCGCGTCCGTTTCGGAGCAGTCGACGGCAAGCGGCGGAGGGACATGGCAGGGCGCCTCGGGCAGCGTCAGACGGGATTCGCAGGGAGCTCCAGCGCCGCGGGTTGCGCTGCTTCGGCGGCTGCTTCCGGTTCGCGACGCGGTTGCGCACCGCCGCCTATCGTGTCGGCGTCCCACGGAGCCGCGAGGATGTTTCGCAAGTCGTCGCGCCACTGGGCCAGCACCTCGCGTATGGTTTCGCGAGCGGCGAAGAACGCCGCCACGGCGTCGGCGTCCCACTGTTGCCCGGAGCCGCTGCGCAGGATTGCCTCGGCCTTTTCCTCCGGCATGCCGTTGCGATAGGGGCGGTCGCTGGTCATCGCGTCCCAGGCGTCCGCGACGGCGAGAATCCGGGCCATCTGGGGAATGTCCTCGCCGGCGAGTCCATGCGGATAGCCGGAGCCGTCCATCGATTCGTGGTGGTGCATCACGCCCGGCAACAAGCGCCGTAAAGGCTTAAGCCGTTGCAGCAATCGCTGACCCACCTCGGGATGGCGGCGGATTTCCGCGAATTCTTGTTCGGTCAACCGACCGGGTTTCAGCAGTACGTCGTCCGACACGCCCACCTTGCCGATGTCGTGCAGCAGTCCGGCCAAATAGATGTCGTGGCACTCGGCGACGGACAACCCCATCTGCTCTGCGATTTCCCGACCCAACAGAGCGACCCGATCGCTGTGACCGCTGGTGTAGGAGTCCTTCGCCTCGATGACGCCGACCAACGTGTGGATCGTGTCGACGACCAACTGCTCTTTCTCTTGAAACAGCTGCACGTTCGCGGCGTGCGTGGCCAACATGACGGCGGCGGACTGCAGCAGCGTGGCCTCGATCGTGCCAATTTCATCAAACCCCAGCGAGTTGGCAGGGGTTTGTGATTCATCGTCGGCGTGGCGCTTGTTGATGCCGACGAGCCAGCCAAAGACTGTCTTCTCTTTCACAATCGGCGCGATCACAACCGACCGCACGCGGGCCAGCGGCACGTTCGAAGCGTGTCGCACCGCCAGCGGCGGAAAGTTCTTCACGACGATTCTCGTGCCGGCTGCCGTCAACGATTCGATCGCATGAAACCACTCCTCCTGGGCGTCGCAAAGTTTGCCGCTGAGGTAGGCCAACTCCGTCACGCGCGGCCGACCGGCAACATCGTATTCGGCGGTGAACAGCGCCAAGCCTTCGACGGCCATCAACTCGCGCAGCGAGGGGATCATCGCCTCGGCGACTTCCACCAGGGAGTTCGAGGCGTCGCAATACTCGACGTGCTGCGACAGCCGACGCAGGAACGACAGTTCCTCGTAGCTGTCGGCCAATTTGTTGGCGTAGCTTTCTAGCAGGACGCGCTGCTCGGCTTGTTCATGGATCGAGTTTTGCGTCGAGACGGCGACTTGGGCGAGATGCATCGCCAGAGTCGTCGCGTCGGCGGGCGCCTCGCCGGCAACGACGACCTCGCCGCCGCCCTCGTCCACAACACAGGCCCCGATCAGCAGCTTGGCCGCATCGAGCTGAGTGATTGTCGGACGGCCCGGCTCGCAGGTCGCCGCTCGATCGAGATGCCGCTGCAGTGCGTCCGCAGGCCGGCAGGCGGAATCTTCGAGACAACTCCACGTGCCGTTACGTTTGCGCCAACGATGGAACGGCGCGCCAAACATGCTGGACAGGCCGTCGCACACTTCGTCCGGGGTTGCCGTCTGGGGGAATTCGCCAATCATCGAAGTTTCGCGTCTGCCGAAGGTAGTGTTGTGCGAATTGCTCGGATTGCGCCGCTGGGTTGCGCGGCGGCGCCGTATTGCGACGTATCTATTGAGTGCGGGAAAACCCCGTTGCCGTCACGCGAGGAACTGTCCCCGATGTGTATAGCTTGCGGGGGCGTCGAAACAAACTGGCGAGGAATTGCCACAAAATTCATGGTGGTTGTCCGCAGTGAGGCCCGCGGCGACGAACCGTAACCTAGATATAGATGATGGACGCTGGGTTTGATGGAACTCGGCTGGCGTTCCGCGGGGAACAACATAAGAGAGAATTGAACTTCAAGGGCAACGAGTCTCGCATCAGACGATGGTCGAGAACGGACCCCGGTTGAGAGGCAAGGGCAATGATGACCTCACAAAAAACGGGTATGAAACACCGTGCAGCGTTCACGCTCGTCGAGTTGGTGATCGTGATTCTGATCCTCGGCATCTTGGCCGCGGTGGCTGCGCCGAAGATGTTTGACACGGCCGGCGACGCGCGAACCAACGCGACGCGTCACTCCTTGACGGTGGTGCGGGACGCCATCCAGTTGTATCGCGCCAAGAACAACGCATTGCCGGGCGAGGCGGGCTCCGAGGCGGATCTCAAAGCCGACCTGGCAACCATGCTCAATGGACCGTTCCCCGAAGCAGCGGTCGGCAACACCGGCAACACGGTGCGGGTCGCCACGGCTGGGACGGCTTTGTCAGCCAGCGGCACCGAAAGCTGGGCATACGACAACGTGTCGGGCGAGTTCATCGTGAACCACAGCGTCGGCGCCAGTTGGTAGCGACGTGCGTGCAACGCAAGGCGCTTGTCCCCCAGTTGAAGTCCCTCTCTGATTGAACGCATCAAACGGCGCCATCATGACGACCGACGCCTTGTCCCGACCGCATGCCTTAGTTGCAGAAGACGACCCGGCCCTGGCCGACGTTCTGCGGCTGGCGTTCACTCGCGCCGGGTTCGAAGTGCAGGTCGCTCGCAACGGTTTGGATGCACTGCGCCTTGCGACCGACAATGCGTACGACGTTGTGTGCAGCGACTTTCAGATGCCCAAGCTCAACGGCGAGCAACTGCTGACCGCCATCCGCGAGGGCGGTCCGTCGCAGGACGCCGTGTGTCTGCTGTGCTCGGCCAAGTCGTACGAACTGGACTGCCAACGCCTTAAAGACGCGCTCGGTTTGTGCGCCGTTTTCTACAAGCCGTTCAGTCTGGCGGAAATCGCCGCCGCAGCGAAAGACGGACTCGCTGCGCGGGCTGGCGTTTAGCGCGCCCGTCCGCAGCCTCGCTTGTCGAGGCGCTCTGTACCGCCGAGACCGAGATCGCGGGTTCACCGGATTTCTCCGCCTGGAGGGGTAGGGGCCCATGGGTTCTAGCGGCGCCTCCCGCGGCCTGCCGCAGTTCGCGTCGCCCAGTCGTAAGCTACGTTTCTGGGGGGACTTGCGCCCCGATGCGCGACTTGCGAATGCGCTAAAGCGCCGCAAGTCTCGGAACACCGCCACGCAAACGCACGATCGTTCTATGACTACCATGCCCTTCAAGTCGCAAGGCGTGCTGACCCGCGCGGTGACGTTGCACGCAGCCGCCGTCGCGGCCGCCGTGGCGTTGGGCGCGGGGACGGTGCTGGCCAGCCACCGCAACTCGTGGGAGACGACCGTCGCTGCGATCGGTGCGGGCCTTGCCGTGTTGTTGGCGATGAGCATCGTCAGTCTGCGGCGGCAACTCAAACCCACGGCGATCGTCGAGAAACTGCTTGCACGACTTGGCGAGGGGACCGTTGATCCATTCGAGTTGCCTGACCTGGGGGTTGCGTCGCCCGCGGCCGAAGGTTGGAGCCGGCTCAAACGATTGGCCAAACGGTGGACAACGCTGCACGAACTGGAGCAGCGCGTAGCCGAGGGATTGTCGCACGCCAACTCGACCGCCGCCGGCAACGTCATCGATTGCTTGCCGGACGGGGTTGCCGTGACCGACGAGACGGGCCGGATCGTGCAGGCCAACGCCCCGTTTGCGGCGATGTGCGGCAAGGTCGACTTCGCCGAACTTGACGGCTCGAATTGCTGTGAGACGCTGCAACTGCCCGCGGAGTGCACTGCGCGACTCGGCGAATCTGCAGCCGGTAAACGGACATCGTTCGAATTCGCCGTCGCCGCGGACGGAGCGGCGCGGACGCTGCGGGTGACCCGGTCGCCTCGCCATGGCGCTCGCGAGGAGATTGCGGGGCATGTCTGGGTTGTCCGCGACGTGACTCAGCAGCGTCTTGCCGATGGCATGCGCGACAACTTTCTCGCCACCGCGACCCACGAACTGCGTACGCCGCTGGCGAACATTCGAGCGTATGCCGAATCGCTGGCGACAGTGGACGATATCGACGCCGAGTCGCAAAAGAAATTCTACAACATCATTCAGTCGGAAGCCGTGCGGCTCTCGCAGTTGATCGACGATTTGCTCGACGTAAGTCGCATGCAGGCCGGAGCCTTGGCGATTGATCGTCGCGAGACCGATCTGGGCCGATTGGTCGAAGAGGTGTCGCAAAAGGTCGAAGAGACGATGCGTTCGCGGCAGATCGACTTTCGTTGCGAACTGCCGCCTAAGTACCCGAAGTTCGTTGCCGACAAAAGCAAGCTGGCGGCCGCGATCGTCAATCTGCTGGGCAATGCGGCGAAGTACACGCCCGAAGGGGGGCGGGTCACGTTTCGCGTCGAGGTGAGCGAGCGACAACTCGAGTTCTCGGTGGCTGACACTGGCATCGGCATTGCTGCCGACGAGTTGGACCGCGTGTTCGAGCGCTTCTTCCGCAGCAACGACGATCGAGTCCGTGATATCACCGGCAGCGGATTGGGGTTGTCGCTCACTCAGGAAGTCGCCCGGCTGCATGGGGGCGACTTGACGGCCGACAGCGAACTGAACGTCGGTTCGACGTTCCGCTTGACCATTCCGATCGAAAGCACGGAGCAGTAGCGCCTCGCCGCACGCAATGCTATGCCGAAGAAATATCAGCAAGGCTGCGTTGACGTCATCGCGCTGGATGACCGCCTGACAAGCGAAAACGTCGAGGAAGCCCGCGGTGCGCTGACGGAATCGCTGCGCGCCGGCGTGCCGCAAATGATTGTCGACCTGCGCATGGTGCGGTTCGTCGATAGCGCCGGGTTGGAATGCCTGTGCGAAGTTCATGCGGCGTGTCGGCAACGTGGCGGCGAGTTGCGGCTGGCGTCGCCCGGTCGGCTGGTGCGCGACGTGCTGCGCATCACCGGGCTGGACGAACTGCTGGGCGTGTCCGAGGACGTGATTGCCGCTGCCGGGGAGTTTGCCCAATGACTGCTGAGCTCCTATCGCCGCCGCCGAACGCACCAAGGCCCGGTATGCGCCGCAAGCTGCGCCTCGGCGAACAGCTGATCGCCAGCGGCAAGATCACCGAGGCGGAACTCCAAGCCGCGCTGAGCGAACAGCGCACCGGCCAGCGGCTGGGTGAATCGTTGGTGAAATTGGGTTTCGTCGAAGAGTCCGACCTGTTGCCGTTTTTGGCGGAGCAGTTCGAGGTTCCGTACGCCCAGCTGCGCGAAGGTCTGGTCGATCCGCAGGCCGCCCGGCTGATCCCGCGCTCTCTGGCCGAGGCGACGTGCAGCTTGGGCCTGTTTTGCGTGCGCGGCGTGCTGACTGTGGCGATGGCCAATCCCCGCGAACTTGCGCTCATCGACCGACTCGAACAGCACACCGGATTGCGAGTGCGCCCCGTGCTGGCCTTGGGGGCGGCGATTGTCGATCTCGTGGGGCGCGTCTACGGCGAAGGGTTTCAAGTCGAAACCGTGACGGCTGATCTCGAAGAAGGCGCGGTTTCGCTTAACGACGAGGCAATTGAGCTTGATCTCGAGGGCCTGGCCTCGGCGGCCGACGAGAGCCCCGTGATCAATTTGGTCAACTATATCATCCTGCAAGCGGTGCGGCAGCGAGCCAGCGACATCCACATCGAGGCAGGGCCTCGAACGACCACGGTGCGGTATCGCGTCGACGGCATGTTGCGCGAGGTGTTGCGCCCGCGAAGAGAGTTCCACGCAGCGATTGTGTCGCGTCTCAAGGTGATGGCAAAGATGGATATTGCCGAGCACCGATTGCCGCAGGACGGGCGGATTCACGTGGTCGTCGACCGCCGGGAAGTCGACGTGCGGGCGTCGACGCTGCCAACCGTGCTGGGCGAAAAGGTCGTCTTGCGGATCCTCGATCGCGGGAGCGTGACCTTCCGGCTTGACGAGCTGGGCATTCCCGCCGACCAGCTGGCGTACCTGAGGGACATGCTTGCCCGTCCGCACGGATTGGTGTTGGCCACGGGCCCCACCGGCAGCGGCAAGACGACGACGCTTTACTCGGCGATCGAACTGATCAAGTCGGTCGAGCGAAATATCGTGACCGTCGAAGACCCGGTCGAGTACCGGCTCGATCTGATCAACCAGGTGCATGTCAACTCGGGCGCGTCGCTGACCTTCGCCACGGCGCTGCGGTCAATTCTGCGGCAGGATCCCGACGTGATCATGATCGGCGAAATCCGCGATCTGGAGACGGCGGAAACCGCCGTGCAGGCGGCGCTCACGGGACATCTTGTCCTGAGTACGCTGCACACTAACGACGCGGCCAGCGCCGTGGCACGGTTGGTCGATATGGGCGTGGCGCCATTCAAGATTGCCGCGGCGCTTTTGGGCGTGGTCGCTCAGCGGTTGCTGCGACGCGTCTGCCCCAGTTGTCGCGGGCTGTACTATCCCCCGCCGACAGTTCTCGACGCTCTCCACTACACGGGCGACCGATCGCGTCAGTTTGTGCGCGGTTCAGGTTGCGAGCGTTGCTTCGACACGGGCTGCCAGGGTCGCATCGGCATTTATGAAATGTTGCCGGTCAATCGCGCTTTGCGCGATCTGATCGCCGGCGGCGCATCGCTCGACGCCATTCGCGATTGGTCGAGCGCCGCCGGTTACGACACGTTGCTTCAACAAGGCGTTCGCGTTGCCGAGGAGGGTCTCGTGTCGCCGGACGAGGTTGTTCGCGTTACGGCTGGCGAATGAGCCTTCACCAAGCAGGACGACAAATTGCCGCGCTTCGACCGACGGCAACGACATGGAAACCATGAATCAAGCGTCGACCAACATGGCTGCGGGAATCTCGCTTGGCGGCGAATCCGCCGGGGTTGCGCGCGCGCCGCTACGGCGCCTTCCCGGCCGTGCGACGCCTGCGGAGCGCGCGGCGCCCGTTCAGCGGTCGAGTGCCGCGAGATCAATAACCGGGCAGCGCCGCGAGAAGCCGTTGGCAAAACGCGATCTGCTCATGATCGTCACGCAGTTGTCGATCATGACCCGCTCGGGGGTCGACATCGCTGACGCAATTCGCAGCATCGCCGGCCGTGCGACCAAGCCGATTGTGCGCGAGGCGTTGCAACAGCTGCACATGTCGCTTGAGGAAGGCAGCCGGCTCTCGCAAGCGATGGCCGCTCAAGGCGACCGGTTTGGCGGCATTGTCATCGCTTCGATCGCCGCTGGCGAGGCGTCCGGCAAATTGTCGGAGGTGCTGGGGCGCCTGCGCGTGCTGATGCGGGACGAACTGCGCACGCGCAACGCAATCCGTTCGGTGATGAGTTATCCGCTCGTGTTGACTGTGGTGACCGCTGGCGTTCTGGCCGCGATGATCTTCTTTGTGCTGCCGCAGTTCGCCGGGATTTACGAGGCGTCGCGCGCTCCGACGCCGGCCGCGACACAGTTGCTGCTCACGGTCGCCGCGACGCTGCGCCAGTATTGGTGGGCCGTCGCAATGCTCGTCGCGGGGGCGGGGATCGGCGGCTGGCGGCTGTTTCGCTCGGGCTCGGGTCGCCCCTGGATCGATCGGATGTTGTATCGACTGCCACTGTTGCGGGACGTCAGTCGCCCGCTCGGCATTGGTCGCGCATTTCGCTTGCAGGGCGCCCTGTTAGAAAGCGGCGTGCCGTTGCTGGAGGTTCTTCAACTGACCAAGAACGTATCGACCAACACGCTCATGCAGGCTCTCAACGAACGCATGCAGCAAGCGGTGCTTGTCGGAAAGTGCATGTCGTCGGCGCTGGCCCAGTCGGAGTGCGTGCCCGAGGGAGCCTTGGAAATGGTCGCCACCGCGGAGGCGAACGGCCAACTCGCCGGAGTGCTGCAAACCGTCGGCGAGTTTTTTGAGTCCGAGGGCGAGCAGCACCTTAAGGATCTCGTCAAGATCGCCGAGCCAGCCATTATTGTTCTGCTCGGATTGGTCGTCGGCGGGATTGTGCTCGCCGTGATGTTGCCCATGCTCGACCTCTCAGCCGTGGGCGGCCGCTAGATCAGAATTGGACAGAACGCTTCCAATATTCTTCGCACCTGCAGAGCCGACCATGTCATCTCTTTCCGCCAACCAGCCGTCTCTACCTCGCGAACCCGGCGGCGTAGCCAGCGTTGCCGGAATCGATCTTGGTTCGTACGCAGCGAAAGTGGTGCTGGTTACCGAGACACGCGAACAGCGGTCGATTGTCGCGGCTGCGCGCGTCCCGTTGCCCGCTGAGTTTGCCGAGGACCCCGTGAGACAGGCGGCGACACTGGGTCAATGGCTTTGCAATTGGTGCGCCTTCTCGGTCGAGTCGACGGCGTGCTCGTTGCCGTCCCAGTTCACCGATTATGAAGCGACGCCGAGTAACGCTCTGCAGGATGCGTCCGAAGACATGGCGGCGTCTGTGCTCGATGCGACTCTGGGGGACGCTGCCGCTGATGCGACTTACGACTGCTGGCGGACGCCGGCAGTCGTGTGCGACGGTGCTGACGAAACATTGCATGTTGTGTGGACCGCGAACGACGTGGCCCTCGACGTGCCTCGCGAGCTCGCGCGATGGGGGCTGGCCTGCCGAGTTCTTGAATCGGCGGAATCGGCGCTGGCGCGGGTCCCGCAAGAACCAGGCCAGGGCGAACAATTGGTCGTCGATTTGGGTCGCGAAACGGCCACGTTCGTCCTGTCGGACGCCGGCGCCGCGAAGTATGTTCGCCACCGGGTCGCGCTCTCCACGGGGGGAGCGACGTTGCGACTTGCGGAGGCGATGGGGATGCCGCCGGGCGCTGCAGAGACGATGTTGGCCGAGTGGGGTTGCGACCCGGCGGCGGGACCGCTCGCTCTGCGGGTCGCCGATGCCATCGACGGGTGGCTCCGCGAACTGCATTTTGAGCTGAGTCGAACCTTGGCTTACCTCGATCTGGGCCGCTCGGGGCAGCGGCTGGAGAGGATCGTTCTGTGTGGCGGCGGCAGCGAGGTGCGCGGCTTGGCCGCCTGGCTTGCGGCCAGACTCGCCAAGCCGGTCGTTACGGCAGCGGCGCCAGTCGCGGCAGCCTGGAATGCCGCAGAGCCCTACTCGCCAATCTACGCGCAGGCTGCGGCGCTTGCGCTGGGGGAGGGGCAGGCATGAACGCCGTCCAAGTCAATCTGCTTCCCGCGGCGTGGATGCGCCGCGTTGAACACCGTCGGCAGGCGCGACGGTGGATGCCGATCTGGCTCACAGTGGCGGCTCTGCTGGCGCTGGCGCAGTTTAGCCTGCGTTTCCGCACCGGCCAGGCCGAGTCAGCCTTGCTTTCTCTTACCGAGTGGACCGCGCCGCTGCGCACCATTGAACGACAATCTGCCAATTTGCAAATCGAAAACGCGCGGGTCCGGGGACTTCTCGATCGCCAAGCGTCGGTCGAGCAACCCGATCTGCCGCTGGGGTTGCTGCAGGTCGTGGTTGAAGCGTGCCGCGCGCCGGCGGGGCGGCTACGACTCGATTCGTATCAAATGGAAGAGGCGACTGCGGCGGCGGCGACGAATGGCGGACCCTTGCTGGCGGCTCCGGGCAGGAGACTCATACTCGCCGGCGTTGCCGAGAGCGACGCTGACGTTTCCGAGTTTGTCGACAAACTACGCGAATCAAACGTATTTGGAGTCGTTTCTCTGGAGGCCTCGCATTCCGATAACGCTCGGGTCGGCGCGTCGAGAGCCTTTCAGTTGCGCTGTGAAACGGCGACTAGTCCGGCCAGTCGCGGACCTTCGAATCCTCCCCAATCGTAGAACACTATGTGCCAAGTGCTGACAACCCGAAGGCAACGTCTGACGCGAGCGATAAGCATTTGCTGGTCGATGGCCGGCGTCGTTGGCGTGGCAACGCTGGCCATTGCGTGGTATGCGCTTTCGGTTCGTCCGTCGGTGGCGAGCCTCGACGCTCTTTGGAGCGAGGTGGAATCCGGCTACGACTACCTGGCGACCGAAGCGAACTTGAACGCGACTTTGTTTGATTCGCAACGCGAGAATCAGCGATTGCAGGCTCGCTTCGCCGAACGTCAATCGCGCGTCGGCTCGACCGCCGGCGAGGTCGAGTTTCTCTCGTGGCTCAGTCGGCAGGCTGCCGACTGGGATTTGGCCGTGGACGACTATCATCCGGGCGGCGTCATCGACTATGGCGACTACCGCGGATACTCGCTGCTCCTGAGCGGCTCCGGCAGCTACGAGTCCATTTGCCGAATGCTCGGTGGGCTGCGACGAAGCGAGCGGCTGAATCGCGTGGCGGCGATCACGATGACGTCTGCCGATGCAGGGCGGACGGTTTTGTCCTTCACGATGAGAATCGAACTGCTCACGCAGTCCCCAGAAACGCTCGCTCAACGCGAACCCCAGTTGTAGGTTGCAGTTTCATGACGATGGTCAATCGCGGGAAGTCCGGAGCCGACGACAGGGCGAAGCCCGGCGTCAAGAACGCCCTGGCGGCGGTGTTGGCCGTTGTCTTTGGCAGCGTGTTGATGTGGCGTTTCGGTTCACGAGACGATGCCCCGAACGGCGCCGCGGCGTCTGCGTCAACTGCTCCACCGACATCTCAGGCCGAGAGTCAGACGTCCCCGGGGGCCGGCGGACAGGCGACTCGTCTCGCCCCGACGCCTCGCGTCAACCTATCACAGCTGATTGCCGCCAATCCCTTCAACTCGGCCGAGGTGAGACTTCGCGAGGATCAGTTATCAGCACTTGAGAAGGGAAAACTCTTCGCTGGGCAACGCCGTACGGTGGGCGAACCTGACGGCGAGATTGATTCAGCGGAAGAGGACGCGGCATTGGACAGGATCGAAGTTCGCGCCATCGTCCACGGCGGAACGACGCCGTTGGCGTTGGTGGGCGATCAACTGGTGGGCGCCAACGACGTGATCAACTCGCGTTGGCGCGTACTGAGCGTGCATCACGACGGCCTCGAATTGGAGCCAATCCGTGGAACCAGCTTGCCGCGGAGTCCAGTCTCACGACCATCGTCCGGCAAGACCATCGCCGACTAGAATGACCGGGGCGACCTGTGCACTGGGGTCGGCGTCGCGATCGTCGGGCGATTCGGCAATTTGGGGGCCCTCTTGAGACTCTTGTGGCGCCGCTGATCCGTGTGTTGCGCCGGGGCGGTCCCTGCGGTTGAGCTTCCGACCGGGGACGCCGCGACGATGCATGCCTCCGAGGATGGCGGTACACTGTTCGGAGCAACCCCGTCGTCGACGCTGCTTGTGGCTCGCGCGGCGTCCTGAGCGGCGCGGCCCACGGGTGCGCGTCCGCCACGAAGTCTCTTGCCAAGAACAGCAGGATCGATCCAGATGGCAGCTTCTCTTAAAGTTGGCGACCCAGTGCCGGATTTCACGGTGACCACGGCAGGAGGCGAGTCGCTGCAACTCTCAAAGCTGCTGGCGGAGAAAGCGGTCGTCTTGTTTTTCTATCCCAAAGACGGCACGGCGGTGTGCACCAAGGAGGCTTGCTCGTTCCGCGATTCCTATGCCAAGTTTGCCGACGCCGGCGTCGAGGTGATTGGCGTCAGCGGCGACTCGGACGCCAGCCACCAAGCGTTTGCCCAGCAGCACGGCCTGCCGTTTCATCTGGTAAGCGACTCCGACGGCCGGCTGCGCAAATTGTTGGGCGTGCCCAAGACGCTGGGCGTGCTCCCGGGACGCGTCACTTACGTCATCGACCGTCACGGCATCGTGCGTCATCAGTTTTCTGCACAACTGGCATCTGACGAGCACGTCAGACAGGCGCTTGCCGCCATTGGTCAGTTGCCGACGACACCGTGATCGAACTGACGTATCTGTCGATGACGGAATGCTTCGGAGCTCTCGCAAAAAGCTCAGCCAATGCGGACGGCGCCTCAACCCGATCCAATGCTCATAGGTCGCTGCGTTGCATTCGGCGCGGCCTTGCACGACGGCGTTACTGCACAGCAGTGGCTTTGATCGTCAGCCGCTTGCCCTTCGCAAGTTTGCGGTGAGGGATGAAATACCCCGCGATTGGCTCGTCGTCGTAGATGATCTCGCTGATCTTCGTTCCGGCGTTCTCTTTGACAATCGTGACCGTGGCGTCGCCCAGGTCCAGTTCGACTTCGTCAAACAACGGCACGCAAACAATGTACTGATCGTCGGCCGGCGAATAAGGATAAATCCCGATGGCATTGAAGACGTACCAGGACGACATCTCGCCAGCATCGTCCATGCCGCACAGCGTGCGACCGCCGTCCATGCCGTAGAAGCGATCCATGATCGTGTTGAGTACGGCTTGCGACTTCTCCTGTTTGCCGACCCAGTAATAGAGATACGGAAAGCCGTGGTCGGGTTGATTGCCGTGGCAATACTGCCCGATAAAGCTGTTGACGTTCATTGCGATGTGTCGGGGATTCCACGGAATGGAGAACAGCTGGTCGAGTTGTTGTTCAAACGCTTCCTGGCTGGGGAATAGCGCAACGAGCCCTGCGGTATCATGCGGCGCGAAGAACGACGACTGCCAGGCGTTCGCCTCGCGGTACATGTACTCGTAGTAAGGGAACTGCGGGTCGAACGGCTCGACCCACTTTCCATCGTCCAGGCGGCCGCGCATCAGTCCGGTCGAAGCGTCGAAGAGATTGGCGTAGTTGCGGGACCGCTTCATCATGGCTTCGTACGTTGCGTCGTCGCCCAACTCTCGGGCCAGCAGCGCCACCGCGTAGTCGTCGTACGCATATTCCAGCGTCTTGGTGACGCCGGCCTTGGCTTTGGTCTCGACGTCGGGATGCGCGACGATCGGCGTCGATATGTAGCCTTTGTCGATGTACTCGGCCAAATGTGGGCGTGCGCGACGGTTCTCGACCGTCGCGTTGTGGACGAGCAAGTCGTAAGCTTGCTTGACGTCGAAGCCACGGAGCCCCCGCAGGTAGGATCCGGCGATGAATGCCGCTGCGTGATCGCCGTGGAAGAAGGTCGGCATGAAGCCGGTGATGGTTCCGCGATCGATCATCGACAGAATCACGTCGTTGGTGACCCGCGGCGCGAGCATCCCGAGCAGAACCAGCTTGTTGCGGTAGTCGTCCCACAGCGAGGGATCGGTGTAGTAGGCGAAATCCTTGCGGACGACGGCGCCGCTCGCGTCGGTAAAATCGCCATTGACGTCGCTCCGCAGCGCCGGCCACAGAAACGAGCGGTAGAGGCAGGAATAGAACAGTCGCTTCTGTCGCTCTGCGCCCCCCTTGACGCGAATTTTGGAGAGCAGGGCTTCCCATGTCTTCGCAGATTCCTCCCGCACCTCGTCGAAACTCCGAGAGCCCAGCTCGCTGTCTACGTTTTGCTTGGCATTGTCGATGCTGACGAACGACAATCCAATCTTGATTTCTAGCGGCTTGCTGTCGTCGGAGAAATTCACGACCGAAACGGCGCGCCGGCGCCATCCCAACCGTTCGATGCCCTCGATCTTGTGATTCGTCGTCGCGTAGAAATAGACCTTTTCGCGCCCCTGCTGGAAGCCTTCAAAGGCGTGGTCTCCTGCCTGTTCGATCTGCCAGTCGGTGATGCGCTCGTTGGAAATGCCCAGGTTGGCGATCAGCTTCTTGCGTTGTCCCGCGGGATATTCGTACTTGTGATACCCGCAACGCAGCGTTGTCGTCAGTTCCGCGTTGATGCCATATCTCGACAACAAGACCTGATAGTAGCCCGGGCTGGCCGATTCGTCGTCGTGGCTGAACGCCGACGCGAAGTCGCGCGGGTCGACGTTGCCAGTGACCGGCAGCAGCGGGATGTGGCAAAGATTCCAATGCCCCTTGTTCGTGTGGGTGAAGGCGTAGATCTTCTCGTCTTCGTACTCGTAACCGGCGCCGCTGCCAAACTCCGTGATGGGACTGAGCTGGACCATCGCATTGGGCCGTGATGCTCCCGGAAACGTGAGGCCCGCCCAGACCCGCCACGGCGGATTAAATCCAATGTCCTTGACGTTGGTCAATGGCGCCGTGCCGAGGAACGGATCGACATAGTCCGTCAATCGAGTTTCGGCCCCCAACGAACCCGTGCCGAGAAGGATCGCACCGACCAACGCAGCGACGTGAACTCGCGTTAGCCAGACGTTTGCGTCGCGAAGCGGTTGCTCAAGAGATGGACCCAGGGCCCTTGAATGGAGCATGGAAGGTATGCCTTGAAGGTACGGGGAGAGATGTCTTGCCGACGCAGATATTTTGACAGAATTCCCGGGCGGGCGATATCCGGGCCCATCGAGACTGGCTTGCTTTCGGCATCGCGCAGTGAAGGGCTCCACTGTGACGCTTTGCACCGTCACGCGAAACAGCCCGTGGAGTCGCGCAACTTACGGCTATCCCCTTCGCGAGAGTTGGGGACAATTGAGCCGTTGAAAAGCCATTGCAACGGAGCGAGAATAGAACGGTGCGAACGCGACTCGTTTCGACGCCGCCGTTTGTTTCCATTCCCAAACTCGTCTTGATTCAACTCTTGGCAGCGCATCGAAAGCGATGCCGAGCTCGGGCCCAAACACTGATTTGCCACCGTAGGGAAAACGACATGCCAGCTCATCAAGTGAAAACCAGACCGTCGCGGCGTCAGTTCCTAGCGCAGGCCGCGGCCAGCGCGGCGACGCCCTATCTGCTGACATCGTCGCGAGCGAGCGCCGCTCCTAGCGCGAACGACCGACCGCGCATCGGTTGTATTGGCGTGGGCAGCATGGGGATGGGGGACGCTGGCGATCATGCTCGGTTTGGCGACATCGTGGCCGTGTGCGACGTCGACGGCGGACATTGTCAACGGGCGCGGTACGACGACCGCGTCGGTCGCGGTCGCGCCGATGCGTACGAGGACTATCGCCGCATTCTCGATCGCGGCGATATCGACGTGGTCAGCATCGTGACGCCGGACCACTGGCATGTGAAGATCGCCGTCGAAGCGCTGCAAGCCGGCAAGCACGTGTTTTGCCAGAAGCCGCTCACTTTGACGTTAGAGGAGAATCGACTGATTCGCCAAGCGTGTCAGAAACATTCCGACCGCGTGTTCTTCGTCGGCACGCAGCAGCGTAGCGATCGGGATCGCTTTCTGCGGGCGGTCAACATGGTTCAGAAGGGTTTGTTGGGGCGCGTGACGAAAATCACCGCCGGCATCGACGGCGCGCCGACCGGCGGACCGTTTCAAGCCGAGGTCCCTCCGGCAGAGCTCGATTGGTACATGTGGCTGGGGCAGGCGCCCTTGGTCGACTACATGAAACGGCGGTGCCACTATGAGTTTCGCTGGTGGTACGAATACTCGGGCGGAAAATTCACCGACTGGGGCGCCCATCACGTCGACATCGCCCTGTGGGCCATGGGACTCGACAAGCAAGGCACGGGGCCCGTGGAGATCGATGGCACAGACGCCCATCACCCCGTGGAATTCAAGGACGGCATGCCGCAGCGACACGATTGCTACAACACGTCCGACGACTTCAATGTGATCAGTCGGTTTGACGACGGGCTGGAGCTGCATGTCACCAGCCGAGGCGACAACGGGATCCTGTTCGAGGGCGAGAAGGGCCGGCTGTTCGTCAATCGCGGCCGCATTTCCGGCACGCCAATCGATGAGCAGTGGGACCGCGACGCCTACGGCGACGCCGAGCTCGCGGAACTCTACAAGGGCAAGCCGCATGAGGGCCACAAGGACAACTTCTATCGCTGCATCCGCGAGGGGGGACTGCCGGTCTCTGACGTCTACTCGCACGTGCAAACGATGAACGTGTGTCATCTGTCAGCGATCGCGGCCCGACTTGGCCGGAAAATCGCTTGGGATCCCAAGAGCGAACAGATCACCGGCGACGATCAGGCCGCGGCGATGATGTCGCGAGTGCGCCGGCCTGGTTTTGACATCCCGGTCGCGTAATGCGGCGTTTGGCGACGAGAATCGACTTGTTCGACCAGCCGGTTATCGCGGGAGCGCGGAAGCCGTTGCTCTCGCGCGGTTTGGCGTTGGAAAGAAACTGAAAAGTTCCGACAGCGATTCGAATGGCGTTCGTGCCGTTGCGAATTGACGCAGCGCGCCGCCGGTTCTAGCATGGAATTGGCGAATCGCGTCGTTGCCAAACTGCGTTCGTTCTTTTCCTGCCGCCTTGCCGTGCGCCGCCTGCGCCTTCTTCTCGGAGCTCTCTGTGGCCGCCTTATTGCCGAATGCGACGTCTCGAAAATCGCAGCCAAGCGCAGCGACAAATCTGCTCCTTCTGGGGTTCCTTATCGCCAGCGCGATCACTGCCGCCGGGTGCAGCAACGGACCGGCTGCAATTGAACCTGTTGAGTTTGACGCCGATGAAGCGAGCGCCGCGGCGATGGAAGAGTACGATTCGAATCAGGACGATTGCCTCGACGATGCGGAACTGGCGGCAATGCCCGGCGTGATGAAGTACAAGGATAAGTACGACGTCGATCAAGACGGCTGCGTCAGCCAAGCGGAGATGGCCCAGCGGATTGAGTCGTGGTCGCACCAGGGAGTCGGCTTGCGAACGCTACTGATTGAGGTCTTGCTCGACGGGCGTCCGCTTCCCGACGCGGAAGTGCGAATGATCCCGGAAAAGTATCTAGGCGACGGGCCCAAGCTGGCCACCGGCAAGACGGACGGCGGCGGCGGGGCAAAGATGTCGGTGGATCCCGAGTACCTTCCGGAGAACCTGCGCCAGGCTCGAATGCGGGGCGTTTTTGCCGGCACCTACCGAATTGCCGTCACGCATCCGCACGTCAAACTGCCGGAGAAATATACCGAGGGAGTCGCTCTCGGCGATGAAGTCGCTCGCGACACCATTGGTGATCGGATCTTGCTGGAGTTGAAACGCAAGTAGATCCGGCGTTGCGAACAGAGTTGGCTGCGGTAAGGTGCGGGCGGGGCAGTCGGATCCGTGGGGCGAGTGCGTGTTGTCGGCGAATCGCCTTGCCTTGGCTTCAGTCGTGACAATTCTCTGTCAGATTCTTCTGCCGAACAGCGCCGCCGTCGGAGCGGTGACCCCGTTGGCGATGCACCTCGGCGTCAATGTCGTAGGCCACGTTGCTCACCGAGCCGTCGACCATGGCGATGTAGCACCCGCCCGTATGGGCGCTGCCGAACCGCTCGGACGCGCCGTCAATTCCGTCGCGGTCCTGCAGCGGCAAGTAAGCTTCGCCGTTGGGCGATTCGACGTCGTACCACACCGAACGGTACAGGTCGTCCTGAAAGCCGACGTACATGGGCCAATCGTCCGCGTGGGCTTCGCCCGTTTCGTAGAACTGGGGCTCAATAAAGCGCTCGCCGACCGAATATGTTTGGCTCGTCCCGTCGGTGATGTTGCGGAGTTCGACAATGGAACCGGCGAAACCGACGCCTGAATGATCGTCGAGCGCGGGACGCCAATCGGATTTGCGCCCGTCGGCAACGGTGCGTGGCGAACAATCAAGCACCCAGTACTCGAGCTTTTGGATGTCGCCGGCGTTCTGCGCGTAGTCCGAGCGACCGTGCTGCGGCGCATAGCGGCTGTTGATCGGCACCTTGGATTGGGCGTTCGGAAAGGGGGTCGTGGGCCGCCGCGACGGGCAATTGAAAGGCTCGAGCGCAATTGCGTCGCGGGTCGCCAGTGCCTTGCGTTTATCGAGCCCCGTGAGACCGGAGCCGATATCATGAACGGCCGTCTGTTCGAGATACGGCAGCGTGTTGAAGATCCAGCCGCCGGGCTGGTTCAGGCCGGCGCCCTCGTCAGGGTCGCCGACCCAATCGCCGCCCCAACCGCCGGCAGGGAGATATCCCAGTGCCGACTCGTGTTGCAGCATGGCCAACGAAAGCTGTTTGAGGTTGTTTGCGCATTGGGCGCGCCGCGCCGCTTCGCGCGCCGCCTGCACGGCGGGCAAGAGCAGCGCCACCAGGACGCCGATGATTGCGATGACCACGAGCAGCTCCACGAGCGTGAAGCCGCTGCGGCGAGGAGTTGTCTGTCGATTACGGTATTTCACAATAGCCTCGTGCCTGTGTTGCCGCGTTGTGCAACGCTCTGTTCGTTCGAGACAATGCCCTTGTCGTTCTGCAAAATGGCTTCTTTGGACCGTCGGGGTCCTCCGGATCGCGGCCGCGCCGATCCGGAGAACCGCCAGACAAGTCCCGTCGCCTCCAACGATGCATGCTGTTCGCAGCGACTACTCAATGCGACGGCGGCGAAGGGCGAGCATGCCGCCCAGTGCAATTGCAGCTAAGGCGACCGTCGCCGGCTCGGGAACGGCAACGGCGTCGATTTCCCAAACCAACGGCGAGGCGATCGGAGCGTTGTAGGTGTCGTCGATACCCGTGTAGGGATTCACGCCGTCGAAGGGATCGCGGTATTCTCCGCCCGTGTTGTCGACCGCGAAGAAACTAAACTTCAAGTTGGTGACCCCGGTTGCCAGCGGGGCGCCGCCATCGTCTGTGATCGTGACAAGCGTCGATCCCCACTGACCCGCATTGACGGTTCCCGGCAAGTCCGACTCAAAGTAGCCGAGCTGAGTGAAACTGCCGCCGTTATTCGTCGAGACGTCAATCAACGTCGTCGAGAAGACCCGACCATCCTTGCCGTCATTTCCTGTCAGGATCTTGATGGCCGCCAAGTCTGTTGGGTTGGCCAAATCGTACTGAACGATTTTGGTCGGGGCTCCGGCCGGGGGGAAGTCGTTCAAGAGCCCGTCCAAGCCGCTTCCGCCGCGGTCGTCTGTGAAGATCGGCAATTGTTGGGCGGGGTTCGTATTGGCAGGATGCCAGCCCTGATCACCGGGCAGTTCAGTGCCAATCAGTCCCGACAGTGCGTCACCGACGGAAATACTGGCGTCAAGGCTGTTTCCAGCAGAGCCGTGAACGGTGCTGGAGGTGACGGCGGCGTTGGCGTTTTGCGACGCCAGCATGCAAACGGCGACAAGCAAGACTTTCTTCATGAGACTTCTCCCTACCACAAAAGGCAACCAGAAACAGAGGCATACAGAAAAGAGATCAGAGACAAGCGACAGCATCGAAAGGCGTCGCGTCCCGCCCCCGACGCAGCCACAGGACCAGCGACGCCGCGGCGATCAAGGCGGCGACGACGCCGGACGGCTCGGGGACGGCGGTCGCTACGGCGATCGCAGACGCGCCGGTCCCGTACTGAGTTTGCCAGATGGCGAGATCGGCGCCATCGACGTTGTGATCGCCGTTGGCGTCGCCATCGGTCAGCACGGCGGTCATGTCGTTCACAGGATAGTTGCGCTGCCAGCGCAAGAAGTCGGCGCCGTCAACCTTGCCGTCGCCGGTGAAGTCGGCGTCGTCGGCCGCAGCTGCCGATTCGAACACGTCAATCTCCCACAGCAGTGGCGCGACGAATGCGGCGGACAAGCCGTCGTCAATACCGGTAAACGGATTGAGGCCGTCGAACGGGTCGCGATTCTCGCCGAGCGTGTTGTCCACGGCGTAGAAATCAAACTGCAGATTGGTCACGCCGGCGACGAGCGTCTCGGCGGAGTCGTCAAAGATCTCCACCAGATTGGCCATGTCTTCGGTCACGCCGGGGATGCCGGTCTCATTGTTGATCACGCCCGAGGGGTCGGACTGGTAATACCCCATCGTGTCGGTGATCACGTTGCCGTCAAAGGTTCGCACGAACCCGCCGAGCGGCGAGAACGAACTGCCGCCGTTGGTGGAATAGCGAATGACGAACGTCGAGAAGATTCGTCCGTCGGCATTGCTTCGGTTGCCGGAGAGGACGTTGATTTGCCCAATGTTCGTGGGCGAGGCGAGATCGAATTGGATCACTTTGGTTGGAACGCCAGCCCCCGGAAAGTCGTTCAGCAGCCCCGTGAGGCCGCCGAAACCGCCGGCGCCGTCCGTGAAGGCCGGCAAGCCGTTGGGGTCGAGCGAGCCGTTGCTCGTAGCCGGGTTGGCCGGGTGCCACCCCTGGTCTCCTGGCAACTCGGTGGCGATCAGACCGTTGAGGACGTCGGTGCTTGAGATCGAGCCGTCCAACTCGGAGTAGACCTGCCCGCGCGTACTGATCGCGGTAATCGCCGCCTCTGCGCGGGGGGCTGCGAAGCCCATTGCGATGCAGAGGCTCGCAATTGTGGACCAGGTTGCCGGTTGAAACGACAGTTTACGGATGACGATGCCCGCCATGGATGCCTCCTGATTCCTCTCCGTTCGCTGCACGCGTCAAAGGCGGCCTCGTTGGCGAAGCAACGACTGTCGCTCGGCGCATAGCAGCTCGGCGTGGTGTCGATCTTTGAAAAGGTTCCGCTCCGGTAGCTCGTACTGAGAGCTATGGAGCGCGCGGCAGATATGTCGACCAAGACGATTCGAACAAGTCACGGCGCTCGCGATCTCAGCGCGGCTCGAGCGACCGTTGTCTATTCAGAATAACCGCTGCCGGTTAAGATATCGTGTAAAGTTTTTATGATTTGTGGTTTCCTCCGTTCCCGCGGCTGGGAATGCTTGTTATCCCTGAGTAACAGACGGACGCTTTTCGCATGCAACGACGTGAAGTCGCTTTGATTGTCGACCCCGGTCGACCGTACGATCGGCACATCGTGCGGGGCGTGGCGGCGTACGTCCAAGAACAACAGCTTGGCTGGTCGCTCTACGCCGAGGAAGATCCCGTCGCTCGTTTGCCGGATCTCAAAGCGTGGGGCGGAGATGGGATCATCGCCAACTTCGACGACCGCAGGATTGCCACCGCGGTGGGCCGCATCGACGTGGCCGTCGTCGGCGTTGGCGGCGGCTACGGATACTTTCCTGGCGACCCCGACATTCCGTATGTGAGGACCGACAACCGCGCAATTGCCAACTTGGCGGCCAACCACTTGTTCGATTTGGGTTTTCGCTCGTTCGCGTTTTGCGGCGAGCCGCCCAATCGGGCCAACGGATGGGTCCGCGAGCGGGCCGAGGCGTTTCAAGCCGTGATGGCTTCCATGGGCCATCACTGCGAGATGTTCTTCGGCCGCTACGCTCCGTCGCGCCGCTGGCGCGAGTCGCAGGAAGCCTTGCAACGCTGGATTGAAAGCCTGCCCGTTCCCGTGGGGGTGATGGCCTGCAACGACGCCCGTGCCCGCCATGTCGCACAAGCGTGCCGCGCTGCCGGTCGCCGGGTGCCTGAAGACGTGGCAATTGTAGGAGTGGACAACGACGACGTGATGTGTGAATTGACGCAACCACGGCTGACCAGCATCGAACAAGGCGCGCGGCGCATCGGCTACGAAGCCGCGGCGCTGCTCGATACGATGATGCGCGGCAAGAAGCCGCCGCAGCGATCGATTATCGTGCCCCCAGCGGGCATCGTGACTCGCCAGTCGACCGACGTGCTTGCGATCAATGACCGAGAAATTGCCGAGGCGCTGCGACTGATCCGCCGCCGGGCCTGCGACCCGATCACCGTGCAGGACGTACTCGACGCGGCCCAAATGTCGCGATCCACCCTCGAAGCGCGATTTCGTGAAACGCTCGGTCGATCGATCCATGCCGAGATTCGTCGGGTGCAAGTCGACGCGGCTCAGCGACTGCTGGAGACCACGACGATCCCGATCAAGGAAATCGTCAAGCGCGTCGGAATCTCCTCGGTTCAATACTTTTCTGCTTTGATGCGACGGGCCGTGGGAAAGACTCCCGGCGAAATCCGCAGGGAAGCCCAACGGGGCCAATCCGAATCTGGCTAACAGCGCGACACTCGCCGCCTTGCCACGCGACAGCGCGATTGTCTCGCGCCTGCTCGCCACCGAACATCCTCACTTTTCGCTGAAAGGACCCTCCGATGTCGACCCTCGATCGCCGTAGTTTTCTCCAGTCCGCCGCCGCCGCGGCCGGTACGGCCGGCGCCTTCGCCAGCGCGATGGGCGCGACCCAGTCGACAAGTCCCAGCGAGAATCTTCATTTCGCGCTCATCGGAGCCGGGGGGCAGGGGCGTTGGGATACGAGTTGGTTGCTCAAGACGCCCGGCGCCAAACTGACGGCCATTTGCGAGATCAATCCGCTGCGCGCCGCCGAAGCGCAACAGATGGCTCCCGAGGCGCGTCTCTATACCGACTGGCACGAGATGTTCGCCCAGGAAAAAGACCTGCAGGCGGCGCTGGTGGCCCTGCCGGAACATACGCACTCAGCGGCGTCCATCGCGGCGATGAATGCGGGCCTCGACGTGTTCTGTGAGAAGCCGATGGCCTTTTCCACCGAACAAGCGCGAGCCATGATCGCCGCTCGGGATAAGAACGGGCGCGTCTTGCAGATCGGTCAGCAGCGCCGGAGCAATCCGCTGTACTACCTTGCCGAACGGCTCGTTCACGAGGAAGGCCTCATTGGCGAAGTGCTGCGGATCGACGCGTTCTGGGACCGCTGGTCCGATTGGACGTTCCCGCTGCCGGAACTCGACAAGGATTTCAGCGAGTGGGGCTTCCCCACGCTCAACCACCTGATCAACTGGCGGCTCTACCGGCAGTACGGTCACGGCCTGATTACCGAAAACGGCACGCATCAACTTGACGCCTCCAGTTGGCTGCTTGGCGAGATGAAAGCCAAACGCGTTGCGGGGATGGGCGCCATCCGCTACCACGACGAACGCGAGACGCACGACATCTGCACGGCGGAGTACCTGTTTGAAAACGACACGATCGTGCGCTTCTCGCAAGATTTCCACCAAGGTTTCAACTACGGCTGGAGCTACGGCGAATTGCTGCTGGGTAGCGAGGGCTCGCTGCGCGTGACCGCCGAGCAGGACATCTTCGTGTACGATCGCAATCGCAAGGAGACGCGGATTCCCATCGAACGCGCCGGCGACGTGGAGATCGCGGGCATCGCAACGCCGAGCGCTGATCTGCAGGCGGCGGAAGCCGATCGCCGCGGCGGGGGGTTGCGCACCTACAGCTACGCCCACGAGATGCGGATCTTCAATCATTGCGTCCGCACTCGTTCGCAACCCGCCTGCACCGGCGAGATTGGCCACAACGCCATTGCCTTCACCGTCACCGGCGCCACCGCCCAGTACGACGGCGTGGTCTGCAATTTTGAGGAAGGCGACTTCGTCTAATCCTCAACGAACCCAACGCAAATCCTCGAACAAATCTGCCGCCGCGCATATAAGGAATCTCGCCGTGAGCGAACTCACTGAATACCGGTTCTCGTTCGGCCCTTGGAACATCAGCGAAGGCGCCGACCCCTTCGGTCCGGAGGTGCGCTCGCCCTATTCGTTGGAGGAGAAACTCGATTGGTACCGCCCGCTGGGCTTCGAAGGCGTGCAGTTCCATGACGACGACGTTGTTGAAGGACTCAACGACCTGGAGCATTTGCAGATCATGAAGCGCGCCCGGGAGGTCGGCCATGCGTTGCGCGATCGCGGGCTGACTCCCGAGTTCGTGGCGCCGCGGCTGTGGTTCGACCCGCGCACGATCGATGGCGGCTACACCTCCAACGACGCGGCGCAGCGAAAGTACGCCCTGGATCGCTCGATCAAGGCGGTGGACGTCGCACGCGAGGTCGGGACGCCGAACATCGTCTTGTGGCTGGCTCGCGAGGGTTCCTACATTCGCGAATCCAAGGACGCCAAGACGGCCTACCAGCGGATTCTCGATGCCGTGAATTTGCTGCTGGAATACGACGAGGAGATCCAGGTGTGGATCGAGCCCAAGCCGAACGAACCGATGGACCACGCCTACGTGCCGACCATTGGGCACGCCCTTGCCTTGGCGTATCAATCGGTCGATCCCGCGCGGGTCAGCGGGCTGATCGAAACGGCGCACGCCGTTCTGGCGGGGCTCGACCCGTCCGACGAGATGGCATTCGCACTGGCTCACGATAAGTTGGCGAGCGTGCATCTCAACGATCAGAACGGGTTGAAGTTCGACCAGGACAAATCGTTTGGGGCCGCCAACCTGCGCTCCGCCTACAATCAGGTTCGCGTCCTGGAGCGGAGCGGCTACGGTCGCCGCGGCGAGTTTATCGGACTCGACGTCAAAGCGATGCGAACGCAATCGCAGGAAAGTTCGACTGCCCACCTGTCCAACAGCCGAGCCCTGTTTCTGCATCTGTTGGACAAAGTTCGTTCGGCGGATCAGCAACTTGAACAAGAACTGATCGCGGCCCGCGATTACGAAGCGCTCGAGGCTTACACGCTCTGTCTGCTCCTGGGCGTGCCAACAGACGCGTCGTCGCCGCGCGTCGAGACCCCGGCGACAGCCGTGCAACACGCCTAGCGGGGCGACGAGCGCCTGGCGTCGTTGCGCAGCGATTCGCCACGCGCTCGTCCTGAGCGTCCGCAATCGATCATATCGACGTCTCCCTACACGTCGCATTCAACTGACAATCACTTGCACGACGGTCGGTCGTTGGGCGCAGGGAGTTTTGGTTCGACCTTCGCCAATGTCCATCGGTCCTACGGAATGCGGTTGTGTGGCCGTGCGCAATTCCTCGTGCTCTTCGCCGCCTTTCTGGCGGTGGGTCTTCACGTCACATTCACGGAAGCACGATACGATGGGACGCACCGCAGATCTGCGTACGTCCAACTGGTCGCCCACGGCGCGGTGAAGTCCGCAAGCACGACGGCCAGCGGCCTCTTGAACCAGGCAGAGGGCGCCCGCGCAGGAATCTGCGGTCGCGGGCTGCGCGTCATTGGGACGCGAGCCGAACTCTCTTGCGACAGTCTGCCGGGCCGTAGGGTGTGAAATGAAGAGTCGTCCTTTGCAAGTGGTGCTGGTCTTGGCGGCGCTATTGCTTGCGGTTTCCACCGGGCGATGCGATCAGCGGGTGCTGGTCATTGGCATCGACGGCGCAGGGGGCAGCTACGTCGAATCGACGCTCACCCCCCACATCGACGCCCTGGCGGCGGCCGGCGGCGCGAGCTACGAGTTTCTGAATGAGGGGGCGCTTATCGCCAACCCGCCGGGCGGCTACGGCGCCAGCGGGGTCAATTGGTCGACAATCGCCACCGGGGCGTCGGCGGCCCACCACGGGGTTGTCGACAATAGCTTCTCCGGGAGCGACTTCGACCAGTTTCCTCACTTCTTTAAGTACCTGAAAGACGCCAACGCGAGCCTGTTCACGGCGTCGATTGTCGACTGGGCTCCGATCAACGACCGGATTTTGGCGGATCAGTACGCCGACTTGGAGATTGGCGGCGTCAGCGATCCGGCGGTTCGCGACGCCGCAGTCAGCCTGCTGCAAACTGGCGATCCCGATGCGATCTTCTTGCACTTCGATCAGGTCGACGGCGCGGGGCACGCCTCGGGGTGGGGCAGTTTGCCATATCGACAGGCGCTGCAAAACGTCGACGGGCTGATCGGCGACGTCGTGGCGGCACTCAATGCGCGCCCAGGCGTTGTGGCGGGCGAGGAAGATTGGCTTGTCCTCGTGACGGCCGACCACGGAGGAATCGGAAATTCGCACAACGCGGGGCAGGGGCCGATCAACTGGGAAGTGCCGTTTGTCGTAAGCGGTCCGTCCGTCGCGGATGGGGTCGTGCTGCAACCCGGCACGTTGCGCGACGTCGCTACGACGGCTTTGTGGCACATGGGCGTTGATCCTTTCAGCACGGCAGTCGACGGTCGCGTGGTTGGGTTGCCGTTCGGATCACCCAACGGAATTGTGGGCGACGTCAATCAGGACGGCGTGGTGAGCGGCGACGGCACGGGGCCTGCGGCAAGCGACGACGTCTCGGCGTTCGCCGCGGGGTGGATGTCGACGGGGCATACCTCCCTGCTGGAAGCCTACGGCAGCGGCGACTTGAATCTCGACCGCGTGACTGATCTGGCCGATTGGATCATTCTCAATCGGTTGGATCCAGCCATGGGGGCGGCGGCTTGGCAGGCGGTGGCGCGAGGAGTTCCCGAGCCTCCGGCAGGCGTCCTGTTGAGTTGCTGCGCACTAGGTCTGGCGCTCGTGCGGCGGTGGGAGATTCGCTTGCGACGGGCGCGGACCCGTCGTCCCGGATGGCGGGTCGGGGTCGTATGCGCGGCCTCGCTGGTTGTTCTGATCGTTTCCGGAAACGCGAGACGGACGGAGGCGGCGCTGACGACCGACCTGGTCGCGCTCTACGACTTTGAGGGCGACCTATTCGACTCGGCCGGGGCGCCGGAAGCGAACCACGGCGCCGGGGTCAACGGCCCACAATTCGCCCCCGGCAAGATCGGTCAGGCGCTGTGGCTGCCGGGCGTGCATGACTCCATGTCGATTGCCGCGCCGGAGAATAGCGAGTTGGATTTCGGCAGCACGGTCACCGGCGACGCGGTTGATTTCAGCATTTCGATGTGGATTCGCCAGGACGACTTCGCGAGCGACCCGGCGGTGCTGAGCAACAAAGACTGGAACAGCGGCGATAACACGGGCGTCAACTGGGCGGTCAAAGGCAACGGCGTCTTTGACCTCAATACCAAAGGCGACGTTGGCGCGCGGCGCGACCTGGACACGGCTGCCAATAGTGCGCCGTTGAGCGTGGGGAACTGGAATCTGGTCGTGATGACCGTCGACCGCGACGGGCCCACGCAGCTGTTCATCAACGGGATCAAGACGGGCGCGATCACGACGTCCTCGCCAGGCACATTCCGGAGCGGACTGCCGTGGAGCATCGGCCAGGACGGCACGGGGGCGTATGGCGTCGAATTTACAGGCGCGGTCGATGAGCTGGCCTTTTGGCGGCGGGCGTTGGAGCCGACCGAGGTGGCGACGCTGTGGAACAGCGGTGCGGGCATGTCGCTGGGAACAGAAGTGTTCGACGCCCAATTGCGCTTGGTCGTCGACCGCGACACGGGCGCCATGCGGATCGAAAACAACACAGCGGACGCGCAGGATCTGCTGGGGTACCAAATCACATCGGTCGACGGCGCTCTTAATCGCGCGAACTGGCAACCGGTTGCCGGCCGTCTCGATGCCGTCGGCGACAAGACGATTGACGCGGATGATCGCTGGCTTGTGCTCGAGGGTGTTGACGCATCGGGTGATCTGAGCGAGGTGTCGCTGGGCGAAGGAACGCTGCCGCAGGGCGCGATGATCGAGCTGGGAGTCGGCGCGTGGCGAAAATACTATGCGGACGACGCCGACCTGCGTTTCGTCTATGCCACGCCTAATAGCGACGTGCCGGTGGAGGGCGTTGTCGAGTTCGTGGGCAACGGCGGCCAGTCGTACGCGGAGCTTGATCTGAACCACGACGGCGCGATTGACGATGGCGACTATGCCGCGTTCTTAGCCGGCTATGGCGCGGACCTCGCCGGGGCGAGCATGGCGATGAAGCACAGTCTGGGCGACCTGACCGGCGATGGACGGCACGACGTGGCGGACTTTCTGGCCTTCAAGTCGGCCTTCGACACAGCGCGGGGCGCGGGCGCCTTCACGGCGATGGTCGCCGGCGGCGAAGTTCCCGAGCCATCGGCGTTCGCGTTGGCGGCGTTTGTTTGCGGCCTCCTGCGGCGGCCCGGCAACCCCCGCTCATTTGGCTGAGACGATCGGGGCGACCCCGTTGACCGCATGAAATGCGTCGAGCGGCGCGGCGAAGAGCATGCCCGTGATTTCGTCGGCCGCGAGCAACGTCGATTCGTCTGCAAAACAGACGGCTTCGATCTGCTTGGGCCCTTCAAAGGGCAACCAGGAGACGCTCCCGCGGAGGGGCTGTTTGGCGTCGTCGATTTGAAATAGCCAGAACGCGTTGTACGTTGCGACGAGCAGTCGCTTGCCGTCGGCCGTGGCGTCGGCGGCGGTCACTTGGCCGCCAAATTCGAAGCGATCGACGAGGTCCAACTTCACGGCCTTCTTCGTAGCGGCCTTCGCGGCCTTCTTGGCATTGGGGTCGTATCGGTACAGCGTGGCGGCGGTGTCGCTGCGGTGCTTGGTGAGGATGTAAACCTGCTCGCCCAGCGTGAAAATCGCCTCGGCGTCGTAATTGAAGTCGTCCGCCCGGGCTGGAAAGTGTTTCTGGTCAGGATAGCGAAGATGGACCGCGCGGAGCACTCGCGTCCGCTCGGCGGTGGGGGCCGGCTCGGCGAGGTAATAGAGCGTCAGGTCGCGGCGATTGTTTCCGTTGTTGCCAATGTCGGCGATGATGAGGTGTCCAGCCGAGTCGGCCGCAATGTCTTCCCAGTCGACGTTGATTGCCCCGCCGATCAGCATGCCTGGCGGCACGTCGTTGTCGCGTTCGGTCGCGAACGGCGAGCCATCGCGATGCACCGGGTAGATGCGCGGTTCGTCGCCCGAGTCGTTATGCATCCAAAAGGCGTCGGGCCAGAGCCGTCCGCGCACGATGCCGGAGTTCTCTTTTGCCGGGCCGGGCGGCAGGGCGATGCCGCCGGTGAGCGGCCACGGGGCGACGGCAGGCAAGTCTTGCTGCTCAGCAACAGGCTTTCGCTCGGGGCGGGGATGCTCCTTAGCCGTTGCGACTTGAATCGTCGCGATTGAAGCGAGCAACGCCCATCGGCCCCAAAATGCCACGCGACAAGGTGGAACGCGTGAAGCGGGTCGAGCGTGCATGGCGTCTCACGGGGTTACTGCCGCGGACAACGGCAGTCAGGTCGTCGTCACCGCGCCAATGTAATCGACGTTCCGCCGCGCGGTCGAGCGTTTTCACCAAAACTTCACAGGTTGTGCCGTGTTCGCACAGGGGAACGCAAATCGGCAGAACCTTTGCGCACGCGCGCCGCTGAAAGTCGCCGTTTCTTCATTGACGGGGCCTACAACCTTGCGTGTGCAGTGCGTAGCCGCACACCGATTCACTCGCACCAGAGGGGTAGTCGAACTGATGAAACGACATCTTACGAAAGCCGTACTTGCCGCGGTGCTGGGCTTGCCCGCCGCCGCTCACGCAGCGCTGCCCACCACGCTGTACTCGGAGAATTTCAACTCGGTCGTCCTGGGGCCGAGCGTCAACGAACGCCAAGGTCCGGCGACCTTTGCGACGCGAACGCTCGTCGAAACCGACGCGACGACCAACAGCATTCCCAATGCGTTCACGCACACTGGTCCGGCGGGATGGACGGTCGACAACAACTTTGACAATTTCGGCTTCACTGATCTGACCAACGCCGGTGGCACGGAGATTCTCGATCAGTCGACGCCGCCCGGCGACCCGCCGGTCGTGCTGTACAAGACTGGCATCACGGGTTTGGTGGTCGGCAACACGGGCTTTGCCAATCAGGGCAGCGCCGAAAACGGGACCGACGAGTGGGAAGGTTGGTCGTTCGCCAACAAGGACTTTTGGGCCGATGTCGCCGGCGACCAGGACCGCACGCAGTTCACGAATGCCACGGGCACGATTGCAGTGGTCGACGCCGACGAGTACGACGATCTGGGCGATGGACTTGCCGGCACGTACATGAATTCGGGTTTGACCACGGCCTCCGTGCCGGTTGCCGGACTGGCGAACGTGAAGTTGGAGTTCGATTCCAGTTGGCGTCCTGAGGCGTACGACGACGAGCACGCGACATTGGGGACGAAGTCGAACAATCAGACCGCGATTTTGTGGTACACGTTCGACAACGGCACGCAGGACTTTATCGACCTGTGGGACTCCGACGCGGGCCATGTGAGCAGCGGTCCGCTCGATCCGGAGCCAGCTCGGCCCGCATCGCCGACGTTCAAGGACGATGCGACGAACGAGTCGCTCGAATACACCGTTTCCGTCCCTGCCGGCGCCAATTCGGTGCAATTCACCTTCGGCTACCTGAACGCCGGCAATGACTGGTGGTGGGCGATCGACAATCTCGCCTTGTCCGACGCCGACAACCCCGGCAATCCGGCTGTTTGGACGGAGGATTTTGAGTCGCTCACTCTGGGCGGCAGCGTCAACGAACGGGTCGACATTGTGCCGTCGATCCCGCGGGAGACGGTGCTGAACACCGACGTGGCGACCACGCCGTACCCGAACGCGTTCACCCACACGGCGCCCAATGGTTGGACCGTCGACAACTCGGGCCTGAAGCCCGAAGCGATCGGCGACAACAACATCGGCGTCTACGAGTGGGAAGGGTGGACGTTTTCGACAGTTGAGTTCTGGGAGCCCTCGCAGGGGAGTGCTGCAGAGTTCACCAAAGCCGACGGTGCGTTTGCGATCGCCGACTCGGACGAGTTCGACGACCTCGGCCGCAACCCCAACGACGAGGATCCGAATCCCAACTACACCCGTCCGCTGGACACGGTGCTCAACTCGCCCGTGCTCGACGTGACTGGCCTGGCTGAGAACACGCTGGTGCTGGAGTTTGACTCGGCTTGGCTGCCGGAAGGCGATCAGTTGGCGCTGATCACCGTTGACTACGGCAACGGCGAGGTCGAGGTGCTGCGGTGGGAATCGGACGACACCTCGGCGTTCTACCACGGCGACAACACCAACGAGACGGTTCGCGTGGACCTCAACAATCCGGCGGGAGCCACGCAGGCGCAGGTGTCGTTCAAGTACCTCAACGGCAGCAACAACTGGTTCTGGGCGATCGACAACGTGTCGATCGGGACCGTTCCCGAGCCGGCCGCCTTTGTGATGGTCGTTGGGCTCGCGGGCTTGGGGCTGATTGTGCGGCGTCGCAGCGGCAAGGCCTAGTGTCTTTTCCACCGGCGCAGAATTTGACGTGAAGGGCAATTCGACCATGCGGCCCTGCCAGGGCGAGCCTCCTGGCAGGGTCGGTCGGACTTCCGCGACGGCGGCTCAGCAGACGGCAATCGAATCATTCTTTCTTGCGACACACCAGACTGGCAACAGGACGAGGATTCTCTCTCATGAGGAAAACCATGACGCGACGCGGCGCCCTGTCGCGGCTTGTTGTAGGCGGAGCACTGTTCGCCCTCGGACTTCCGGCGGCCCGGGCCGTGGATTTGCTTTCTGAGAGCTTCGACGAGCTGCCATTGCAGCAAGTCGTGACCTTTCAATCAGAGACGCGAAGCCGCGCGACATGGACGCAGGCAGTGCCGTCGGGAGCCGGCGTGGAAGGGACATGGTCGATTGACAACAGCAACCTGCCCCCAGAAACGGCGTCCGATCTCATCGGCGTCGCGGAGTTTGAAGGCTGGTCGTTCGTGGACAAGCAATGGTGGATCGACACCGCCGGCAATCAGGGCCGCGGCGAGTTCGTCAGCGCCAGCGGCGTCATTGCCGTGGCTGACCCCGACGAGTGGGACGACTACGGCTCGCCCGACTCGCCGACCGACTACGGGCAATTCGATTCGACGCTCAAGGTATCGAATATTCCGCTGCAGGGCGCCGCACCCAACTCCGTGAATCTTTTTTTCCATTCGTCGTGGCGGTTCGAAGGAATTCAGAAGGCGTCGCTGACCGTGAAGTACGACGATCCCGGTGCGACGGAAATCGAGCTGTTTCAATGGGACTCCGACACCAACAGCCCCAACTTCAAGGACGACGCCACCAATGAGGCGGTCAATATCCCGATTCTCAATCCGGCAGGCGCGAACAACGCGTCGCTGGAGTTTCGCCTCTTTGACGCCGGCAACAACTGGTGGTGGGCCGTCGACAACCTGGCCATGTTCACCGGGACCGCGCCGGCGCAAGACGGCGTGCTGCGGCTGATCGTGGATCGCGACAACGGCAACGTGCAGGTCGTCAACAACACGTCAGGAACGGTGAATCTGCGGGGGTATTCGATCGAGTCGACTGAAGGGACGCTCAACGAATCGGCCGCCTCGTACCTCGGCGACTCCGACTCGAATTGGCAAGTCTTTGACAACCCCGACTCCTCGGAACTGAGCGAGGGTTACATCCCTAATCAATACGCCATGCCCACGCAAACAGCCAACCTGACGCTGGGCGTGATTGATCTGGGCAATGCCTGGGAAAAGTATCATGAGGACATCGACGACGTGACCTTTGAATACCTTGTGGCGGGAAGCGACGACCCGGTGGTGGGCATTGTGCAGTTCGTCGGCAACGGCGACAGTTCCTACGATGCACTCGATCTGAACTTCGACGGCGACATCAGCCTGCTGGATTATGCGACGTTCCTAGCCGGTTACGGTTCCAGTCTCGACGGCAAGACTGACGCCCAGGCGTACAATTTGGGCGACCTGGACCGCGACGGCAAACACACGGTCGCCGACTTCCTCGAGTTCAAGCGACTATTCGATCAACTCCGCGGTCCGGGAGCTTTTGCCGCGGCGCTGGCCGCGGGGAGCCAAGTGCCCGAACCGTCGACGCTGGCGTCCTTGGCCGTCTTGCTGGCTGGCGTGGCCGTTGTGCGAGTGCGGCGGTTCGCCGGCGCGGCGCTGCTGATCGCGCTGGCGATCGGCGGATGGGCGTCGTCCGCTAACGCGGCCTTGCCCTTGCTGGTCGAAGACTTTGAAAGCGTGCCGCTCGGGCAAAGCCCGGAGGAACAGCCGACGCAGTTTGGCGTGTGGAGCGGTGACGGCCCCGCGGGTTGGACGATCGACCGCAGCGGCATGCCCGGCATTGGCGATCCCGACACCGATGGCGTGACCGACTGGGCCGGCTGGGCGGTGGCCAAGAAGGACTGGTGGGTCGTGGTCGCCGGCGATCAAGACCGTAGCCAGTTCAGCCGCGGCGTGGGCGCCGTGTTGGTGGCCGACCCCGACGAGTGGGACGACGCCGATCACCCCGACGGGAAGTTCAGCACGTATATCACGTCCCCGGTGATCAACATTCCCGCGGGGGTGCCGGCGGGCAAGATCAAGGTGGCGTTTGATTCCAGTTGGCGCCCTGAGGGCTTCGACGACGGCGATCTAACGAACAATCAGACCGCCACGCTCGACGTGAGCTACAACTCGGCGCCATTTTCCAACCTGCTCACGTGGGACTCCCAAGAGGGCGGACCGAACTTTCACACGGACGAAACCAACGAGGCAGTTGAACTCGACGCCAACTACAATGGCAGCTCGACCAGCATCCAGTTGCGATTCGGATTGAACAACGCCATCAACGACTGGTGGTGGGCGCTGGACAACGTGCGCGTGTTTGTGCCGTCGGACCCCGCCGTCCTGAGGGTCGACACGACGACCGGTTACGCCAAGATCGTCGGCGGCGACGTCATTACCGAGACGATCAACGGCTACGACGTCGCCAGCGCCGGCGGCAATCTCAATCCGGTTGGCAATCTGGGCCTGAGCTACCTGCAAGTCGATCCGATCGACGGCCCCGACGCCGATTCCGCGGCCGGCAGCACGCTGGGCGAGAATTGGCAGCTGGCCGCGGAAACCGACAATCTGTTCAGCGAATTCTTCCTCGACGGCAGTTCCGACTTCACCAGCTCGCGCACGGAGAGCTTGGGACGGATCTTTGATCCCGCGACCGCGGAACTTGATCGCGACCTGACATTTACCTACACGACGGTCTTCGGCGATATCGTCGAAGGGGTGGTGGAGTACTTCGCCAGCACGGGCGGCACGGCCGACTTTGACGTCAGCGGGCAGGTCAACGGCGGCGACTTCCTGGCCTGGCAGCGGGGATATGGCTCCGGCTCGACGTTCGCTCAAGGCGACGCCGACGGCGACAGCGACGTCGACGGCGCCGACCTGGCAGTCTGGCAATCGCGGTTTGGACTGCCTTCGGCCGCGGCGACTCTTGCACCCGTGCCCGAACCCGGCAGCGTAGCGCTCGCTTTGATCATGTTGGGCGGGGCGGCCCTTCGCGACCGTCGTCGGTTCTGCAACGCGGCCTGGGGGCTCGCGACGCTGATCGTCTTCGTCGCGATGGCCGCCTCGGCCGGCGCTCAGGTGATTCCGCCGCCGACGGTTGATCGCAACTACCGCCTGGGCGACGGCGACCCGAGTGCGACCAACGGCGCCACGGTCAGCGTGACGCGCGACGACGCGGGCGCGGCCGGCATGAATCAGCTCATCGACATGACTGCGGCTACCAAAGCGGGTGGTGCGCCGAAATACGTGACCGTCACAGGGCGACCGGACGGGGTCGGCGGGTTGGGCATTCAGCTCAACGCAAACCCCACGGACAAGCAGTACCTGCGAACCGCCGCTGACGAGGCGCTCAACTTTCCCGAGCGTTCGCCGTCGTCGACCGAGGGCACGTTGCCCGGCGGCACGATCGATTACTCGTACATCACCGATCGCGGCTTCCAACTGTGGGTGAAGCCGTATGCGGCCACCGAAAGCTTCATCGTGATGGACAGCAACAACCACGGCGCCCTGATCGACGCGGAGGGCAAGTTTGGCATGCGGTACGCCAATTTTGACTACTCCGGCGTGACAACCGTCGTGCCTGACCAGTGGTATCACCTGATGGTCGTGCGGGCGTGGGGCGACAGGGGCACGGGGTCGGTGCTGTACGTCGACGGCGTGGCCGAGGCCGCGGCCACCGGCATCTACAACGGCGAAGACGCCCCCAACGACGAAATGAACCCGGCCAACCACGACAATAGCCCGCTGGTGGTGGGTTCCTCGACTTCCGAGTCGCCCTTTCAGATCGGCACGCAGAAGTATTTCCATGGCGTGGTGGACGACCTCACCATGTTCGTGATGGGACTGAACGCGACGAACGACTTCGGCGAGTTCGAGTTCGGACGCGACAACGCCTACGCCGCGCACTTCGGCCCGACAACCGCCGGCGATCTGAACGGCGACGATCAGATCACCATGGCGGACGTGACGTTGTTCGCTTCGAACTGGCTGTATGAGAAGAAGCTGACATGGACGCAAGGCGAGGACGAGCGTTCGCTGGTCGTCGGCGACCTGGAATCGCGATCGCGCGGCGACTTCAACTACGACGGCCGCGTGGACTTGGCCGACTGGGGCATTCTCAATACGGCGAACCCGGCGATGGCCGCGGCCGCGATGTCGTTGATCAACTCCGTTCCCGAGCCGGGGAGTTGCGTGCTCGCGGGAGTCGCTGTGGCGGCGCTGCTCGCTTGTCGACGGCGCGCCCGCGGCTGATTGAGACCCGTAGGACCGGTTTAACTCGGCTCAAGATTTGACTGCGAACGGCCGCCTGCCGCGACGGCCGATCGTTTTCCCTTGGCGGCTTGGAGCCTCCCGAAATGCGAAATGTTGCCCATCGCTTGCGAAGTCGCGCTGCCCGTCGACGCGGTTTCACGCTGGTTGAACTGTTGGTGGTGATCGCCATTATCGGCGTCCTGGTGGGGCTGCTGCTGCCGGCCATCCAGGCGGCGCGCGAAGCGGCCCGGCGCAGTCAGTGCTCGAACAATCTCAAACAGATTGGTTTGGCGCTGCTGAACCACGAATCGACGCGCAAGCGGTTGCCGCCGGGGGCGTTGATGAACGAAGGCAGTTCCTGGTCGATCTATCTGCTCGATTATATCGAGCAGTCGAATTCCATGGATCTGACGAAGATCAGCGACAACGCGTCGTACAACTCGCAATGGGGGCACCCCGGCGGGCCATACGGCGATGCGAGCGAGCTGCCCCCCAACGAGCGCAATGTGCAGGTCATCGAGCAGGTGATTCCGACCTACCGATGTCCGTCGATTGGTCTTCCGGAGAATCAGTTGGACGTGACCGCCGACAATTACTGGATCATGCGTCGGTCGCCCTGCTCGTACCTAGGCGTGGCCACCGGGCTGCAGACCAAGCAGTATCAGGGAGGAGAGACCTATTTTCTCAAGGGCCAATTGAATGCGAAGGAATACGAGGACACCGGCGGCTACGAAGGCGCCGACGGCGTGTTGTACGGCATCGACAAGGACGACCGAGTCAACAAAGGAACGAGCTTCCGCCAAATCACGGACGGTACGTCGAACACCGTGATGGTTGGCGAGGCCGTGCCGGACTTCGTGACGCAAGAGAAGAACGGCGGGTCGCCCGAGGACCGTGCCGGCAGTCGCAAGGACCACTGGTGGGGCGGTAGCGACGACATCGACACCGCGCCGGGGTCGGATCTCTCGGAGTTCCTGGGTTCCACCGGCGTGCCGATCAATTTCCAGGGAACGCCGGAGGAGAATCAGCAGTGGTGCTCGAATCCCGACTCCTCGAAGTGCCAGATGCTACAATTGGCCTTTGGTAGCGAGCACAGCGGGATCGCCCAGATGGTGTTCTGCGACGGGCATGTCGAGTCGATTCAAGAAGACGTCGATCCGTCCGTGTGGAGCGACTACGGCACCCGCGCGGGACAAACGCTATATCAAGGCGGCGGCGCACCGCGTCGGTAGCTGCGACGGCGAAGACCACTCGCGGGAATCGTCCACGCACTCGCAGCTTGAATTGTGGCTAGTTCTCTTGGAAGGTCGTAGGCTGCCGTGACGCGCTCGCTGGTGATTGCTGTACCTGTCGTTTGGGTGTTTGTTGCGAGGGTGGCTGGCGCAGTTGCCGATCCTGTTGGCGACGCAGAGCTTGTGGGCCGTCGCGACGACGGGGCAATGATTACGCCCGTCAATCAGGTCGTGACGCCCTACGGCCGCGTGGTCGAACTCCCTGGTCTGCGACCGCAGGCGGTCGCGTTGTCGCCGGACGGTTCGTTGTTGGTCACCTCTGGCAAGACGGGCGAGTTGATCGTCGTCGATCCGCAGACGGCCGAGATCCGTCAGCGGGTCGGCTTCCCCAGCGATCAGGATGACGTGGCACCGGCGCAAGCGGTGTCTCCGCAGATATTGCGGCCCGATCGAAACAGCCAACTCAGCTACACCGGTTTGGCGTTCACGCCCGACGGCTCGCGTTTGCTGCTGAGCAATGTCGAGGGACTCGTCGAGGTGTTCCAGGTGACGCGCGCCGGGGAGGTGGTTCCCGAGACCTATTGGCCGCTGCCGCCGGCGAACGCTCCGCGTCGGGCGGCCGAGATTCCCGCCGGGTTAGCGATGTCCACCGACGCAACGCGCGTCTACGTCTGCGGCAATCTGTCGAATCGTTTGATTGAATTGGACGGGAACACGGGCGCGGTCCTGCGAACGTTCGACGTGGGCGTGGCGCCGTACGACGTGGCATTGATCGGCGACAAGGCGTATGTGAGCAACTGGGGCGGCCGCCGACCGGGGCCCGATGACCTCACCGGACCGGCCGGGCGCGAAACGCTGGTCCGCGTCGACCCGCAGCGAAACATCGCTAGCGAAGGTTCCGTGACAGTCGTCGATTTGGCCGCCGGCAAAGTGAAATGCGAATTGCTTGTCGGCCTGCACGCCAGCGGGTTGGCAGTTTCGCCCAACCGGCGGTGGTTGGCGTGCTGCAACGCGGCGAGCGATACGCTGTCGATGATCGACGTCGTTGCGGATAAGGTCGTGGCCACTCTGTGGGCGAAGCGGACCCCCGCGGAACTGCTCGGCGCCGCGCCCAATGCCGCGGCCTTCAACCCAGCGGGCGACCGGCTGTTTGTCGCCAACGGTTCGCAGAACGCGGTCGCCGTGTTTGAGTTCAACGACGAGCGGCCCAGCGAGTCGGAACTGGAAGGGCTGATTCCAACGGGTTGGTATCCGGGGGCGGTCGCGTATGACGCGGGGCGCAATCAACTGATCGCCGCGAATATCAAGGGCCTGCCGACAACGCCGAAGCGGAACCCTGACCTGAACGCGGAGGGGTTCAACTCGCACCACTACCAGGGCTCCTTGACCTTGGCTCCGTTGCCCGATGGCGAGCAACTGCGGGAACTCTCGGAACAGGTTGCCGCCAATCAGCGCGCGCCCCGGATCGCCGAGGCGCTGCTGCCGCCGCGGCCCGATCAACCGCCGCGGGCGATCCCCGAGCGCATCGGCGAGCCGAGTTTGATCAAGCATGTCGTGTATATCATCAAAGAGAATCGAACCTACGACCAAGTGCTCGGCGACGTCGAACGGGGCAACGGCGACGCGCGCCTGTGCGTGTTCGGTCGCGACGCGACGCCCAATCATCACAAGCTGGCCGACGAATTCGTGTTGCTGGACAACACGTACTGCAGCGGCATCCTCAGCGCCGACGGGCATCAGTGGAGCACGACCGCCTACTCAACGGACTACATGGAGAAGAGCTTCGCCGGTTTTCCACGCAGTTACCCCGACGGCATGGGCCAGGACGAGGACGACGCCATGGCGTATTCGCCGCGGGGTTTCCTGTGGGACAATGTCTTGGAGCACGGCCGCACGTTGCGCAACTACGGCGAATTCATGGGCCCCTCGGTGCGGTGGCGCGATCCGCAGCGCACCGGCGAGCCCGGCTTTGCCGCGTGTTATCAAGCGTGGAAATCTGGCAGCGACGACGTGGTGTTCGAGTCGTGGCCGAGCGTGGAACACATGCGCAGCTTTTCGCCGACGGATTACGTCGGCTGGGACATGTCGGTGCCCGATCAATTGCGGGCCGATTATGTGCTCGAGGATCTGAAGCGGTTCGAGAAGGCCGGCGAGATGCCCGACTTGCTGATTATTTGCCTTCCTCAAGATCATACCAGCGGCACGAGCCCCAACTGTCCGACGCCGGCGGCCTGTATGGCCGACAACGATCTGGCGCTGGGGCGAATCGTCGAAGGCCTCAGCCATTCCAGCTTTTGGCCGCAAATGGCGGTGTTTGTGATCGAGGACGACCCCCAGGCAGGTTGGGACCACGTGAGCGGCTATCGCACGATTGCATTTTGCGCCAGCCCCTTCGCCAAACGAGACGCCGTGGTCAGCACTCAGTACAATACGACCAGCGTGCTGCGGACGATGGAGCAGATCCTGGGTCTGCCGCCCATGACGCAGTTCGATGCCAGCGCGACGCCCATGTTCGATTGCTTCGGGGACGAGGCTGACATGACGCCGTATGACGCCGTGCCGGTGGCGACGCGGCTGGACGAATTGAATCCTGCCGTGGCAGACATCGGCAACCCGGTGTTGCGTGAGGATGCCCTGGTATCTTCGCAGCTGAACTTTCGCCAAGTGGATCGGGCGCCGGAAGATGTACTCAATCGCATCTTGTGGCGGGCGATGCGCGGCACTGATGATCCGTATCCTACTTGGGCCGTGACGGCGGTTGACGACGATGACGATGATGACGAGCCGTGGGAAATGCCGCACGACGCGGGCGAGCCTCGTATTGAATGAAAGTGTTCGCTGCCGGTTCTTACTGGCCGTTGTGGCGGCGACCGCGATCGTCGGACTCCTTGACGAGCGCGTCTCGGCCCGTGAGACGCCTGCTGCGACGGCACTGACCGAGTTGGACCGCTACGTGGCGGCGGCCGACGACAGTTTTGCGTGGCAGATCGTCGATCGCCGGGACGACGAACAGGCGACGACGCTGTTGGTGGATCTCACGTCGCAAACCTGGCGCGACGCGGACGAAGTCGACCGCACCGTTTGGCAGCATTGGCTGTGGATTGTCGTCCCCCGTGCGGCGACGTCGGACACCGGATTGCTGGTCATTAGCGGCGGCGCCAACGGAGGCGACCCGCCGCAGAAGCCGGCGGCCATGTTGCGCGAGATCGCGTTGGCCACCAATTCGGTTGTGGCCGAGGTGGGCCAGGTCCCCAATCAGCCGCTGGAATTTTTCGGCGATGGCGAGCCCCGGTACGAAGACAACCTGCTGGCTCGTTCGTGGCAAGCGGCCCTCAAGGCCCACGACCCGTCGTGGCCCGGACAGTTGCCGATGACCAAATCGGCCGTGCGCGCGATGGACGCCGTGCAGGCGGCGCTGGCCACGGACCCCCAGCTCGCGCAGGTGGATCGTTTCGTCGTGACGGGTGGCTCGAAACGGGGGTGGACGACGTGGCTGACCGCGGCGGTGGATGACCGCGTGGTCGCCATCGCCCCGGTGGTGATCGACATGCTCAACATCCGCGAGTCGATGCGGAACCATCACGAGGCCTACGGTTTTTGGGCGCCCGCGATCGGCGACTACGAGCGGGCCGGTTTGATGGATCGCATGGATGACGACGCCATGACGCCGCTGTTGAATATCGTCGACCCGTACAGCTATCGCGAGCGGATGACGATGCCCAAGTGCATCATCAACGCCAGCGGCGATCAGTTCTTTACGCCCGACTCGTCGCAGTTCTACTTCGCTGCCTTGCCGGGCGAGAAACTGCTGGCGTACGTGCCGAACGCCGATCATAGTTTGCGAAACTCAAATGCGTTGGAGACGCTCACGGCGTTTTACGCCTCGGTGGTCGATGGACGGCCGCGTCCCGAGGTCGAGTGGGAGCTGGCGGGGGAAACTGGCTGGCGCGTCAGTTGCGATCCGCCGCCGACGCGAGCCTTGCTGTGGCACGCGGTGAATCCCGAGGCACGCGACTTTCGGCTCGACAAAGTGGGACCCATCTACAAGAGCCGGGAGTTGTCGCCCGATGGCGACGGGAAATACTCGGGCGTCGTGGCGCGCCCCGAGGAGGGATTCGCCGCCGTGTTTGTGCAGTTGAAATGCGATATCGGCGCGGGTGTTCCGCTGCGAGTGACGACTCCCGTGAAGATCATCACGGCAGGCGGCGGTGCGGCGACTTCGAGCGGCGGCGTGGCTGGCGGCGAATAGTCGCGCGGCCGCCGTGCGATCATTTCGCTACCCGTTCCGCCACGCCATTGACCACGCTGCGCGGCCCGCGGCCGGCGAGGAGATCGAGCACCGCGTCTGCCGCCTGATGCGACTGCCGCGCCGCGGCTTCGGCGGTGTACCACGCCAGATGCGGGGTCACGACCACGTTGGGCATTCCCAGCAGCGGATGGTTCGCTGCGAGCGGTTCGTCGGCAAACACATCGAGCCCGGCCCCTGCAAGCCACCCTTCGTTCAAGCCGCGCAGCAGGGCCGGCTCGTCGATGATCGCCCCGCGGGACACGTCGATGAGATAGGCCGTCGGGCGCATCAGCCGCAACTCTCGCTCGCCGAGCAACCGTTGCGTTTCGGGCGTCAGTACGCAGTGTACTGAAACGAAATCACTGGCGGCGAGCAACTCGTCGAGTTGCAGCCACTGCAGGGCAAGTCCCTCGCGTTCGACCACCGTGCGATCGACGTAGGGGTCGCAGGCCAAGAGCGTCATATCGAAACCTGCGGCGCGGCGGGCCATCTTACGTCCGATGCGGCCCATGCCAATCAGGCCAATCGTCTTGCCCTCGAGGTCGACGCCGCAGAATTGTTCGTCCGGCCAGAACCAGCCGTGGCGACGGAACTGGGCGTCGATCAGCGACAGCTTGCGCGCCAGTGCGATCAGCAGGGCAAAGGCGAGGTCGGCCACGGTGCCGCTGCCGTATTCGGGGCAGTTGGCAACCGGGATGCCGCGCGCGGCGGCCGCGGCAAGGTCGATGTTGTCGACGCCGACGCCGTATTTCACGATGCCGCGCAGACGGGCGCCGGCTGCGATGACGCTCTCCGGGATCTTGGCGAAGCACGACGCGACAAGGATGTCGGCCTCCCGCACGCGGCGGGCGAGCTCATCGACCGCGTAGGTTGGCGACACGTCGAGGGAACCGGCGGTGCGTAGACGCTGCACGTCGGCGTCGACAAATCGACACTCCGCGTCGGAACACAAAATGAGTGAGTCGTTCATGCGCATTCTGGTTGTGGGGCGGCCTCGGCAAGCCTCGGGTTCGAAGCGGGGGCCAGCTAATCACGTCCCTATGCCTCGGGGTCCAATTCCATGCCGACCGCAGTTGGGAGCGACGGGTAGTTTGCCACTTGCTGGACGTGGCGTTGGGGCTTGGAGCGTCGCAAGAAGTAGTAGCAACTGCCCGCCAACGACAGCGCCGCCACGCCGCAGACGGTGTAGGAGAGGTTTGTGAGAAAACTCAGCCGGGAGTTGCCGCCCCACGCCAAATCTTTGAGTAATTGCGTGAGAATGCTGCCGACATAACCGGCGGCGTCGGCCACGTAGATCGCAAACACGGCCGTGCCGGTGACGCGCGTGGAGGCGAGCAGTCTGTCGAAGAGCAACGAGTTGTAGGGGACGTAGGCCAGGTACGATCCCATGCCCAACAGCGTCATCCACCAAAAGCCGCTCAACACGCCGACTTGCCGCAGGTAGGTGGCGCCGCCGAGCATGCCGACGCCTGCGATCATCACGGCAAACACGGCCAACAATCCGCGCTGGTTGTCGTGCACCAGCGACAGACTGGCCATCGTGGCGAGCACGACCAGCGCCACCGCCAGTTCCATGCGCGAGAGGGATGCTCCAGACTCAGCGTAGGAGTCGCCCATCTCGTTCAGCACGTCGACCATGTAGTTGTCGCGAAAGTCGCGAAAGGCCGTGAGGAAGAAGTACGCAATGAGCAGCAAGACGATGCCGGGAAAGAAACGCCGCAGGAACTGCGCACGACTGGCAGCGTCCATGGGCGCGCGTTTGGTGCGTTCGGCGACGTCCGCCGCGGTTGGTTCGGGCAGATGGTTCAGCAGCCACACGGAGAGCAAGAACAGCGGAAGAAAGATGGCGCCGGTGACCGCCGGCATCCAGAACTCACTGACTGGCGGCAACCAGGCGAACCAGCTAGCGGGTCCCTCGGCAGCGGGGAACATGAGCGCCCGGCCGACGTCTTTCACGACGCCGCTGGAAAGGATGAAGGAGCATGATAACCCCGCGAGCAGGAACTCCGACGTGCGACGGCCCTCCAGGTACTGCACCACCAGTCCCCATACCATGCCCAGCGGCAGACCGTTCAGCAGCAGGGCGGCCGGCTTCCAGCTTTGCGGCACGATGGCGAACAGCAGCAGCGCCGCTTCCGCAGCGGCGATCAACCCCACGAGCAACCACGGACGCTCGTCGCGCCGGGCTTCGGAGCAGACCTTGATCCCCACGAACTTGGAGGCCGCGTACCCGACAATTTGACTGATCACCAAGGCCGTCTTCAGATCAAGCGACGCACCAAGAAACTCCCATGACAGCCCGTCGTAGGTCGCCGCTGCAAAGGGCTTGCGGAACGCATACATGCAGAAGTAGGTCGCAAACGCCGCTGAGACCGCAAACAGGTTGAGCGTCGCGGGGTTGCTGTTTGCCAATCGTCGTCGCAGCGTCGTCGAGGGAAACAGCATTGTGAAAAATCCATGAAGTTGCAGTGAGCGTTCGCCTTCGTTGTTCGTGGGTGTACCGTGCGAGTGTGAACGGATGATGAAGCAAGCCGCGAATGTGGCCAGTTGTTTCCACAGATTGTGCGGTTGGCGGATGAGCGGGGAGGAGCGGACGCAAAGCGCCAGACGGTTTGCGCATTTCGGCGCTACTTGGCATGTGAAATGCCGGACACGATGAACTCGTCACGAGCCTCGTTGTCGGCTCGCCGTCCGCACAACCACTGGGGGAGTCAGCCAGGTGTCATCTGCCGAACTGCAACAGGTTATTGCCGAGTTGTTTCGCATGCGGGGCGACTCGCTCTACGGCGGCGAGGCGGTCACGCAACTCGAACACGGCTTGCAGGCGGCGCTGCTCGCCGAGCAAGCAGGTGCGCCGCCGTCGCAGATTCTCGCGGCGCTCCTGCACGACGTCGGTCACCTGCTGCACGACCTGCCGGCGGACGCGCCCGATCAAGGCGTCGACGACGTGCACGAGCAGCTCGGCTACGAATGGCTCGCCAAACACTTTGGTCCTCAAGTGAGCGAGCCGGTGCGACTGCATGTTGCGGCCAAGCGTTACCTGTGCGCCGTGGAGCCCGAATATCTCGCCACGCTCAGTGCGCCGTCGTTACAGAGTTTGCAGTTGCAGGGCGGTCCTTTTTCCGCGGACGAAGCGGCGGCGTTCCAACGGCATCCGTTCTTTCGCGAGAGCGTCGATTTGCGGCGTTGGGACGACCAGGCGAAGGCGGTCGGATTGCGCACTCCTGACATTGAGCACTTTCTCGACTTCGTATCGAGCGAATGTCTGCAGCGCAGTCGCGAGGAGGTCGCCCAATGAGCACAATTCACAGAACAGATTCCACCGAATGGAACGGTCGCGCCAGGCCGTTGGTCGTGGTGGTCGGCGCCGGGATTGTGGGGATCGCCCAGGCCTGGGCCGCCGCGCGCCGAGGCTGCCGGGTGGTTGTGCTGGAACGCGACGCTCGCGCCCGCGGCGCCTCGATTCGAAATTTCGGCATGGTGTGGCCCATCGGCCAGTCGAACGGCCCGGCATATCGTGCCGCGTTGCGCAGCCGCGCGTTGTGGCAAGAACTCATCGAGCAGAGCGGCGTCTGGGGCAGTCGCTGCGGTTCGCTGCATCTTGCCTACCGCGAAGACGAATTGGCGGTGCTCAGCGAATTCGCGCGACTAGCGCCCGCGCTGGGCTACGATTGCCAGTTGCTGACGCCGGAGGCTGTGCAGGAACTCTCTCCCGCGGCGCGACGGCCGGGCCTGCTGGGCGCCCTTTCCAGTCGCACCGAGATGTGCGTCGACCCGCGCGAGGTGATACAAAATGCACCGACATGGCTTGCCGAGACCTACGACGTGCAGTTCCGCTACGGAGCCAAGGTGCAGAGCCTGTACAACGGTCGGGTGACGGTCGCCGATGGCGAGCATATTCTGGCAGATCAAGTGATCGTCGCGGCCGGGGCGGATCTGCGAGACTTCTATCCGGAACTCTACCGACACGCCGGTTTTCAACGCTGTAAGTTGCAAATGCTGCGCACCGCGCCGCAACCGGCAGGCTGGCGACTGGGGCCAATGCTCGCCGGCGGACTCACGCTCCGCCACTACGCGGCGTTTGGCATCTGTCGCACTTTGTCGGCGCTCAAGGAGCGCATCGAGGCGGAGACGCCGGAGTTGAATCGGTTCGGCATCCACGTCATGGCGTCGCAGAACGGGCTGGGCGAAGTCATTCTGGGCGACTCGCACGAATACCACGACGACGCCTCCCCGTTCGACAAAGCGGAAATCGACGAATTGATGCTCCGTGAGTTGCGCAAGATGATTGAGTTGCCCGATTGGACGATCCGCGAGCGGTGGCACGGCGTGTACGTCAAGGCGCCGGACACGATCCAGCTTGACGCGCAGCCGGAACCGGGCGTGCGCGTGGCGATCGCCTCGGGCGGTGCGGGGATGACCATGTCGTTTGGTCTGGCCGATGAGTACTGGGAACGCGAGATGGGACCGCCGTTGTCGCCGACGCCCAGTGCCGCACACAGCCCGCAACACATAGCCAACGGCGCGGCCTTCGACGGCGCCGCAACATCATGAGCAACTTGATTTCCAGACGCCCCTATCGCGGATCTCTGCGGGCAGTCATTTTTGATTGGGCCGGCACGATCGTCGACTTCGGTAGCCGAGCGCCCGTGCTGGCCGTCCAGCAGGCGTTCGATTCGCTGGGCGTCCCGGTCACGACCGACGAGGTGCGCGGCCCGATGGGAATGGCGAAGCGGGCTCACCTGCAAGCGATGCTCGAAGTGCCGCGGATTGCGACGGCATGGCAGGCGGCGCGGGGTGCGCAGCCGAACGACGCGGCGGTGGACGAGGTCTACGGGCAGTTTCTCGAAATGCAGAGCGACCTGCTGCTCGCCCACTCCGAGTTTATTCCCGGGGCCGTGGAGGCTATCGCCGCTTGTCGCCGCCGTGGGTTGAAAATCGGTTCCAGCACCGGCTACACCCGCGAGTTGCTGGCGCCGCTGGTCGACGCTGCCAACGAGATCGGCGTGACATTCGACGCCGTGTTGTGCGCCAGTGACGTGTCCGTCGGGCGCCCGGCGCCGTGGCTTTGCTTTGAAAACGCGCGCCGGATGGACGTTTATCCCATGGCGGCCATCGTGAAAGTCGATGACACGACCGTGGGCGTCGAAGCAGGCGTGAATGCTGGCGCTTGGGCCGTGGGAGTTGCCGCCTCGGGAAATTTGGTCGGCTTGAGTCGCGACGAACTTGCCGCGCTTACGGATGACGATCGTGCGGGTCGAGTTGCGGCGGCCCGGGCGGCGTTGTTTGAGGCTGGCGCCCATCTGGTCGTCGACACGGTCGCCGATCTGCCCGATGCTCTCGGCGCGATCGAGACGGCGCTTGCTCAAGGCGAGCGTCCGTAGGCCCCCGTGCGTCGCGCGTGATTCCGTTTCAATCGGGCGCTCCCATTGATCGTCCTCAGTCATCCTCGGGCATGGATGTTACGATCCAACAGTGCCGGCGACCGGTTCCCGCCGGTCGGGCGAACTGGTCTCCAGTGCTGCCGCCAGTGCGTCGGTCATGCGATTGCAGAACTCGTCGCAATCCGCTGCGGTATGGGCTAGCGAGAGATACAGTTTTGTTCCCATGGGATTGAGAAAGACGCCGCGGGTGAAGAGATTCAGCATGAGTTGCCGCGCCAAGTCGGGGCGGTCGTGGCGGCTCGACCGGTAGTCGGTAGCTTGCCGCAGCGTGAACGCCACGCTCGCCAGCGGGCCGTCGCCAAGCACTTGCCCCTCGACGCCAAGGTCGCGCAGCACTTGTCCCACGCCTGCTCGTAGGTACTCGCCCAGTTCATGGAGTTGTTCGTAAACGCCCTCGCCGCGATAGATCGCCAGTGCAGCACTTGCCGCCGCGGTGGAAATGGGATTTCCGCCAAGCGTTGAGGCGGTCCATACATACGCCTCGGGGGCGGTCGTCATCCGCTTTTCGACGACCCACTGCATCACGTCGCGGCGACCGCCGTAAACGCCAATGGGCAGTCCGCCGCCGAGGGCTTTGCCGTACGCAACCAAGTCGGGCACGACGCCGTACAGTTCTTGGGCGCCGCCGTACGCCAGGCGAAAACCAGTGACGACTTCGTCGAAGATGAGTAGCGCACCCACGTCCGTGCAGGCGGTGCGCAAAGATTCCAGGAATCCGGGCGACGGAGGGAGGCAGCGCTGCAGCGGCTCGACGATCACGCCCGCCAATTCGTGCTGGTGCTGGCGTATGAGCTCCGCGACCGTCGCGGCGTCGTTGAACGGGGCGATCAGGATATTGTTCTGCCCGTGGGCGTCAACGCCCGCCGAACTCGGTGTGCTGTGCGGATAGTCGGGCGGAGCCGTTGGAAACAGGCTGGCGACGCCCGTGTCGTGGGCGCCGTGATAGGCGCCTTCGAATTTGAGGATCTTCGGCCTCCCCGTGAACGCCCGCGCGAGTCGCAAGCAGTACATCGTCGACTCGGTGCCTGATGCGCAGAATCGGAGTTGCTCGCACGCGGGGCTGACCCGGATGATCTCTTCGGCCACCGCCAGCGACGCCTCGGTAACGTACGAGAAATTGGCGCCCCGGGTCACGGCTTCGCTGACCGCCGCGACGATTTCCGGCCGAGCATGTCCGGGGAGCGTCGAGCCCCAGCCCATCGAGAAGTCGAGCAACTCGCGCCCTTCGACCGTCCATAGCCGGCATCCCTCGCCGCGAGCGATGACAGTGGCCATGTCGGCGGGCAAATCGAATTCGCCGTTGCAACCGGCGGGAAACGCAGCCAAGGAACGGGCAATCGCGGGATGCATGATGCATTCTCCAGAGTGGACCGACGTCGCCGGGCGGAGCGCGGTGCGTCACCCGGTTGAGGCGAGTGAAGATCAACTCGTCCGCGGTTGATGCTACGGCAACATGGTCGGCCGTGGGAGCAACCGTTGCGCATCGAACCTGCCGGTTTGCGTCGGTAATTCACGGCAGGGCAGGGCGGTTGCCCATAGCGCGAATTCAATTCGACTCCGCCGCAGCCGCGGGGCGGGCGACATGGTGGCGGTGGTGCTGGCGGCGAAATTCCGAAGGCGTCGTGTCCAACTCGCGGCGAAATGCTCGGGTGAGCAACTCGGGGCGTTCGAAACCCACCGTCGACGCGATCTTCGGCATCGGCCAGGCCGTGTCGCATAGAAGCTGTACGGCGTGATCGACTCGCACGCGACGGATTTCCTCGGCGGGGGAACGGCCGAGCCGTTTGCGGAATCCCTTTTCGAGGGCGCGGCGACTGATAGGCACGGCTCGCAGCAGGTCGCCCACCTGAATGCGGCGGTGACTGTTCTCCTTGATGAACTGCGCCGCCAACGCCAGCAAATCGTCGTCCACCGCGATCGTGTCGGTCGACTGTCGCGTGATCACGCGCGTCGCTGACAAGAGCACGGTCTCCGTCGCTGGGCACTGCCCGTCAAAGATCCGTTGCAACAGCGCACCCGCCTCCCTGCCGACGCGCTGCGGGCCGTGGTCGATGCTGGAGAGTTCCGGCTTGGAGATCGTACAACTGAGGTGGTCGTGTTCCCCGCCCAGCACGGCGATCTCCCGGGGCACGTCAATTCGCGCCAGTTGACACGCATCGGTAATTTGCCGCGCCTGCAAACTGTCGAAGGCCAGCAGTCCGCAGGGTTTGGGCAACTCGCGCAGCCACTCGATCAATCGATCGAGATCGCCGGCAGACGGCAGAAAACCATCTGGGGCGCACGGGGGCGCATAATTGAAGCAAGCGAAGCCGTGCCGAGCCAGCGACTGCGTGAACGCCTCGCCGAAGCGGTCGACGTAGTTGGCGCGAATCGAGGAGCCGCAATAGGCGAATTGGCGAAATCCGCGGTCGATGAAGTATCTGGCGCCCAACTCGGCAATGCTCGTCTCGTCGCACGTGCATCGCGCCAGACGGCCGGCGCCGAAGCGATACCAAGAGACATTGACCGCCGGGACGCCGCGCTCGGCGAGTTGCGTGGCGAGCGATTCGTACGTAACGCGGGCGATCACGCCGTCGCCGGTCCAATGTTCCGGCAACGTCATGCGTTCGTATTTGCCGCGCGGACCGAGAAAGAGCTGCCAGTCGCCCCGCTGAGCGGCGAATTCGGCAATGCCCTCGATCAACCCCGCGCCCCAACTGGTGGCGGTGTCGATCAGCAGCGCGACCTTCTTGCGAGGCGCCGTCATGAAATCTCGAATCAGTTCGCGGCAGTCGATCTCAGCGCCACGAAGCACGTGGCGGCGGCATGCCGGCGATTCTAATCCACTGTCGAGCGACACAATACCGCCAGTGCGGCGTTTCGTCGGGCGATGCGCAAAGTAGCTGGCCGTTTGCGCACAGCGGGACGGCGGTCGCACCGAATCTTAACGCACAGCGGCTAATGTTTCGGCAACTCGATTGGCGTTGACGCCGATTCCACTCCCATTGTGAAGTTTCGGAGAAGGACGATATGACGTGTTGCAGACGGGCGCTCTTGGCCTTGGTATGTGGCGGGCTGATTGCCAGTGGCTTTGCCACGACGGTGAAAGCGCACAGTGGTCCCGATCCGGTGGCGCATTGGTACTTCACTGCCGAGACCGTCGCGGACGACGTTGTCTCAGCTCGGTTGGGACCCGACGCGGCGATTCAGGGCGATCCGCAGTTGGAGCGCAACCCGCGCGGTTCGGCCTTGCGTTTTGACGGACAGCAGGACTGTCTTGTCGTCGCGGCTCCTGCCGGCGCGGCGGACCACAAGTATCGGCCCGATGAGTATCTGACCGTCGCGGCGTGGGTGAGCGTCGACTCGCACCATCCCAACGGGTGGATTGCGAGCACCTTGGAACGCGACGCCGACGCCCAGCGCGGATGGGGACTGGGCTACGAGAACGGGCGGTTCTGTTTCGCCCTTTCCACCGTAGCGGCCGATGATGGCAACGGTCGACTGACGACGCTCCGCGCACGGTCGAATTTCGCGCCCGGCAAGTTTTACCATGTCGTGGGTACGTTCGACGGCGCGGAGATGCGGCTGTACGTCAACGGCGAACTGGAAGCGGCCGCCCACGACCAGGCGGGCCCCATTTACCAGCCGCGCAACGCGGCGTACGTGCTTGGCGCCAGCGCCGATCGCGACGAGCGCGTGTCTCACAAGGGGCTGATTCGCGACGTCGCCGTCTACGACCTGGCGGCGACGGAGAAATGGGTCGCCGGCGAATTCGAGCATGCCAGCGAACTGACCGAGTTGGAACCGCCGGAAGTTGCGGACGAGCTGTCGTTTGTCGTGTCGCCCTATTTGCAATTCGTGACGCAAGATCGCATTACCGTGATGTGGGAAACCTCCCGTCCCGCGAGTAGCGTCGTGCGTTTTGGGCAGACTGGCAAACTGGAGAAAACCATCTCAAGCGACGACGCCGTGACGATCCACGAGATCGAGCTGTCGCAACTCGATCCCGCGACGCCGTACTACTACCAGGTCGAAACCGCGGACGACTCGGGGAAGACGCTCTGCAGCCCGCTGCTCTCCTTCCAAACCGCCAGCGGCCCTGATGAGCCGTTCGCCTTTGGCGTGCTGGCCGACATGCAGTACAACCCGCGCGTGTGCAAGGCGCTCAGCGATCAACTGTGGATGCAGCGGCCCAACTTCGTGATCATCCCCGGCGATCTCACTGACACGGGGCCCAACAAAAGCCACTGGACCGAACATTTCTTCCCCGGCATGCAGCCGCTCGCTTCCCGCGTCGCCTTCTTTCCCGTGCTTGGCAACCATGAGCAGGACTCGCGGCACTACTACGACTACATGTCGTTGCCGGATCCCGAGTACTACTACACGTTTCACTACGGCAACGCCCAGTTCTTCATGCTCGATTCGAATCGCGAGGTTCGTGAAGGCAGCGAACAATACAAGTGGCTAGAGACTCAACTGCGCGAGTCGACGGCCACGTGGAAATTTGTTTCTTATCACCATCCCTCGTATTCATCGGACGAGGACGACTACGGCGACCTGTGGCAAGGCGAACGCTCCACCTACGGCGACGAGCGGATGCGACCGCTGACGACGCTGTACGATCGGTACGGCGTCGACATCGTATGGAACGGACACATTCATTCCTACGAACGCACATGGCCGTTGCGCGACAACAAGGTTGAGGAACAACATGGAACGATCTACATGATCACGGGCGGCGCCGGCGGGCAGCTCGAAACGGCCGGGCCGGTCAAACCGTGGTTTCAGAACAACGTGAAGCACGGTCACCACTACTGTTTGGTGTCAGTCAACGGTCGCACGCTCCAGTTCAAGGCGTTCGATCTGCAGGGACGCTTGTTCGACTATCTGGCCATCGAAAAACGCGCCGCTCCGACGCCGACGACGCCCGCCGCAGTGGCGAGTCGCCCCTGAGCGAAGGGCGAACGACTGTCGGACATTCCGCCGAGGCGTCCCCTGGCGTGCGACGGTTCGCGGCCCCTTTGGCAATTCCTGCAGCCCGCGTGGCGATCCCTCAACGAGGCGTTCCACAATCGGTGGTTGCAGGCGTTGCCTCAGGGGAGAAACCTGGGCGGCCGTCCATTGTTTTTGGCCACGTGCGCTCCCCATTCCAGCAGGTTCTTGCTGCAATCATCGCGGTCAATTTGCGCTTCGATCAGGCACAGGCCGTCGTGCTTGTCCGCCTTGGCGATCGCATCGGCTAGCTCTTCGCTCGTCGTCACGCGACATCCCCAGCCGTTGAATTTCTCGCCGCCGAAGACTTCCACGAGCTTGTGGTATTGCCAATCGTTGATCGTGTTGTAGGGGCCGTCGTGAATTTCAACCTCGATAGTGTAGCCGCCGTTGTTGATCAGAAAGATGATGGGTTTGGCGCCGTAGCGGAGCATGGTCGACACCTCTTGGGCCGTCAGCTGAAACGACCCGTCGCCGATGCAGGCGATCACCTGCCGGTTTGGACTGCCAAGGCAGTAGCCGAGCGTGGCGCCGACCGACCAGCCGATGGAACCGTACTGCATCTGGATTTCAAATTGACACCCGCCCGGCAGCGAAAGGTCAATGCCGTTGAACCAAGAGTCGCCCGTCTCGGCAATGACTGCCGTATCGGGAGTCAGCAGTTGTTCGATCTGCGCGAATAGCTGTCGGGTCGAAAGGGGAGCGTCGGAGACGGTGTGGGAGGCGCGTGTTCGATCTGCGGTAAGTCGCTGGTAGGATTGAACTGCGGTGTTGTTCGCTTTGAGCTTGCCCGCGAGCGTTTGCAGGAACTGGCGCATCGAAACGTCGTTGTAGCACTCGTCGCCAATAATGACGTGATCGGTTCGGACGTCGATGTGCTTCTTGCGGTCGACCAGCGTCGTATGCCCAGTGGTCGTATAGTCTGTGAGCACCAGTCCCAGCAAAAGGCATACGTCCGCCGACTCTACGATCGAACTGCAACCGGGCGTGCCGACAGGACCCCAATAGACTCCCATGTAATTGGGATGTTGTTCGTCGAAATAGCTCTTGGCATCGGGCGTCACGGCGATCGCATAGTCCGTGGCGTGTACGAGTGCGTGGACGTCCGCCTCGGCGTCAGCGGCTCGGAGCTTCGCCCCCGCCAAGACGACAGGTTTTCGAGCTTGATTGAGAAGCGTCGCGGCGTGTTCGATGGCGCTCGTCAATGACTCGACATCGCTGGACTGGGCGCCAAACAACCGCCGGGGGTTTGGCGTGGAGAGCGGTGCGGAGGCAATGTTGCACGCCACTTCCAAATACACGGGCTTGCGCGCCTTCAAGGCCGTTTCCAGTGCAAAATCAATCTGGCCCGCGGCCTCGGTGGGATGCCGAATCGCCAAGGAAGCGACGGTCACTTCCTTGAACATGTCTCGCACGTAGTCGTAGTCGACTTTCCCCAGCGTATGGTGCAGCAGTTCGTATTCGGCCGTCGAGTTGGTGTTCGGGCCGCCAGAAACGATCACAACCGGCAGGTCCTCGGCGTAGGCGCCCGCGACGGCGTTGATGGCGCTCAGGCCGCCCACGCTGTACGTGACCACCACCACGCCGAGACCGCCTGTCGCTCTCGCGTATCCGTCGGCCGCGTATCCTGCGTTCAATTCATTGCAGCAGGACACCATCTGGAGTTGTTCGAGCTTGAGAAACTCGTCCAAGAGGATCAGGTTGTAGTCGCCCGGCACGGTGAAATAGTGGCGGACGTTCAGCTCCGCGAGACGGGCGGCCAGATACTTGCCTACAGTCCAGACGTTCTCAGCCATGACGCGGTCTCCTTCGTGTCAGCGGGTATGTTAGCCGCGGTCGCTTAGTATTGGGGCGTCCACATGGTTTGCTCAATGCGCTCGGCGAGTTGTTGTTCTGAACATGCGTTGGCGACGCCGTCCTGCAACGCTTGCTTCGCCACGGCGAGACCGATGTGACGAGCCGTGTCGCGAATCTTATTGAGCGGTGGAAGCAACGAGGCGCGGGGATCGGATAACGCCGGCGAGCATTCCCGCAGCGCGGCCGCCGCGGCCACGAACATCCCGTCGGTGACGCGGCTCGCTCCGGCCGCCAAAATCCCCAACCCCATGGCAGGGAAGATATAGCAGTTGTTGCATTGCGCGATGACATGCGTCCGCCCCTCGTACTCGACAGGAGCGAACGGACTTCCGGTGGCGATCACTGCGCGTCCGTCCGTCCACTGCAGCAGATCAGCCGGTTGGGCCTCTGCACGCGAGGTGGGATTGGAGAGCGGGAAAATGATCGGGCGGGGCGTATGTTTCGCCATCTCGCGGATTACGGCTTCGGGGAACGCCCCCGCGTGCCCGGTGGCGCCGATCAGCACCGTCGGCTTTGCGTTGCGAACGACGTCGGCAAAGGAGGGCGTGGCTGCGCTGACGTCGCAATCCCAACCGGCAAGTTCTGACACCGGTTGGGCAAGCGTCTTGAGCAGATCGTCGAGATCAGTGCGCTGGTCGTGCAGCAGGCCGTTTTGATCCACGACGAAAAATCGACGTCGCGCTTCCGCCTCGGCGACGCCGTCGGCGATCATCGAGCTGATCAATTGCTTGGTGATGCCCACGCCTGCGGAACCGGCGCCAAGCATCAAAATCCGCTGGTCAGACAGCTGGCCTCCCACCGCTTCGACAGCCGCCCAGACGGCGCCCGAGGTGACGGCCGCGGTGCCCTGAATGTCATCGTTAAAAGTGCAAAGACGATCGCGATATTTCGCGAGGATGCGTTCGGCGTCGACCGAGGCAAAGTCCTCCCATTGCAGCAGCACGCGCGGAAAACGTTTCGCCACGGCCTCCACGAACCGCTCGACAAAGGCGTCGTATTGTTCGCCCCGAATTCGCTCGTGGCGCCAGCCGATGTAGCGGGGGTCGTCGATTCGCTCGCGGTTGTTTGTCCCCAGGTCGAGTTGCACCGGCAGAGTCCGCGCGGGATGAATGCCGCCGCATAGCGAATACAGTGATAGCTTGCCAATCGGGATGCCCATTCCGCCGGCGCCCTGGTCGCCTAGTCCCAGGATCCGTTCGCCATCGGTGACGACGATCACGTCGATCTCTCTTTCGACGTGTGAGAGAATATCGTCGATCTGGTCCAGATTGGGATAGGCGACAAACACGCCGCGCGGCCGCCGATAGATTTCGCTGAACTGCTGGCAAGCCTCGCCGACCACTGGCGTATAAACCAGCGGCATCATTTCGTCGACGTGGCCTAAAAGGAGGCGGTAGAACAGAGTCTCGTTCTCGTCCTGCAAACCGCGCAGATAAATGTGTTTCTCCAGGTCGGTGGGTTCGTCGCAGAACGCTTCATAGGCGCGGTCAACTTGCTCGTCCAGCGAATCGACGTGCGGCGGCAGCAGTCCTGTCAACCGAAGCTTCTGCCGTTCCTCGAGACTGAAGGCCGTGCCCTTATTCAACAAGGGATCCTCGAGCAGAGCGGCGCCCGTTTTTCGCATTTCCACGTCGGCTCGCGTGCTCATGGTCCTAACCTCGCTTGAATTGGTTCGCTGATTGAGCCGATGTCTCGCCAGTGTCAGTCGCGAATCGGCACAAAGCTGCGACAGACCCGTTCGGACCTCGGGTGTTATGTGTTGACCGAACCTGCAAAGCACGCGGAAACGCTGCTGCCGCCCCTGCAGCAGGTAGCAGTTTAGCGGCTTTCCTTTTCCTGCTCGTCTCTCGCGCCTCGCGTAAGCAGGAAATCGACAATCTGCGTCAGCTGTTCCGAATTCACGCTCGCTGCGTAGGATGGCATATTGTAGCCGCCATTGTTGATTCGAATGATGAGATCCTCGCGAGTGAGTTGCCGGCCAATGTTCGACAGATCCGGTCCGCGATGACCGCCGAACCCTTCGATGGCGTGGCAATACAAGCACCCCTTGGCATGGACAAGCTGGGCCCCTTCGTAGACGGGCCCGGCCGTGGCGCCCACCACCTCCGGAGGCAACTTCGAGACGCTGAAGTCCGGCGACCAGGGCTCGCGATAGCCGTAGACGGTCAGAACCAGAAAGCTCGCCACCGAAGCGATGACGATTCCCACCGCCCAGGGACGCTTGCTGGGTGCGCGATGGCCTCGGTTGGATAGCAACGGCAGGCAGAACAACGCCAAGAAACCAAGGATCGGAACGCCCAGGATAAACCAGATCTCGAATGCCGACGGCAACAACGAGAGCAACGCGAAGTACCACCAGAAGTACCAGTCCGGCATCGGGTTCGCGTCGATACTGGCAGGGTCGGGCGCGGCGTCCAAACTGGGCGGACCAAAGACCACTGCGGCGCCGAAGATCATCGCCACGACAAATGTGGAAAACACCACGTCGCGCCACATGGCATTGGGCCAAAACGGCACGCCGGTGGCTTTGAGCCGCGCCTCGTACTGCGCCTTGTAGGTGGCCGGGTCCACCGGCTGATCGACGTTGGGCATTTCCGAAACGCCGTGCCGAAACAGCAAATACAGGTGTAAACCCACGCCCGCAAAGATGACCCCGGGCATGATGAACACGTGATACACAAAGAACCGCGTCAGGGTTGAGCCCCCCACGGTCTCGCCGCCGAGCAGGAATTCGGACAGCAGGGGACCAATCAGCGGCGCACGCGCCGCCATCTCGGTTGCGACCATCACCGACCAGACGCCGTTGGCGTCCCAGCGGAGCAGTTGCCCCGTGAAAGCCATCCCCAGCACCACGAACAGCAGCACGACTCCCGTCATCCAATTCATTTCGCGCGGAAACTTGTACGTTCCGTGCAAATAGACCTGCGCGAGATGGATCACGACCAGCGTTACCATGGCCGACGCCCCGTACGCGTGCATGCCGCGCAGGATCGAGCCAAATGGAGCCTGTTCGGTGATGTACACCAGGCTCTGGTACGCTTCGTCCCCGCCGGGGACATAGGACATGGCCAAGCACACGCCTGAGACGACTTGCACCAGAAACGCGGTCAAAGTGGCGCTGCCGAAGACGTACCACCACCGAGCGTCGCGGGGCACCGTGTGCGTGAGCAGCGGCAATACGTTGTCGGTGAAGCCGACGCGGTCGTCGATCCACTGCCACGCTGCGCGGAGAAAACGCTTCATCGGCCTACCGCATCAAAGGTTCGGCGTTAACGGAGTCGTGGTCAGCGGCACGGCAGCCGTGCGAATTTGCACGTTCTCGCCGCGTACGCGAACCTGGTATCTGGCGAGTGCTTCCGGCGGCGGACCGCCTGCCACCGTGCCGTCGCTGTAATAGACGCCGCCATGGCAGGGGCACATAAACAGTGTGGCGTCCTCGATCCAGCGGACAGGGCAGCCCAGATGGCGACAGTTCACCGAGAACGCAATGAACTGCGAGGCGTCGACCTTCCTCAGCCAGGCGGCCGTCTTGGCTGTTACGCCGGCCCAGGGCTCTTGCGAGGGATCCTCAAACTGGACGAGCACCGTGGCGCCCGTTTCAAAGTCTTTGGCTTTGCCAACGGTGCGCCATTTTTGCAGGGGCTTTTTCAAAAGCGGCGCCAAGATGAATCCGGCTCCTGGCAGAACCATCAAAGCCATGAGAACTGACGAAGCGATCAGCGAGAGTCTGACATAAAACGATCTGCGGTCGCTTACATTCTCAGTCTGCGATCCTTCGTTCTGGCGCTCGTTCATCGGGACGCTTCCCAGTTGCGAACAATCTCGCGAATCCAACTCGTCAGCGCCCACGCGCTCAGTCCGAGTCCGGCGGCAGTCATGGCCAAGAGGGCGTTGATATTCAAGCTCAGCGCAATCAACCCCCAGGCGGTCATTGCGACCCCCATCGCCATGGCGATCGGCGCCCAAGTGGGGCGAACGATCGGCTCCTCGTCAGCAGACGGCCTCTCGGGCGTTTCTGGCGTCGGCATCGTCACGCCTCCTTTACCTTGGCGGCAAACGTTCCCAGCGAGTTCGGTTTGGCCGTTGTATACCAGCGGCTCAGGAGCCCAATAATGGCGCCTGTGTAGAGCAAGCATGGGGGAACCCACATGATCAAGCCCCCCAGGCGCTGATCGATTCCTGGAGTGAGACCGGCGTCGTAAATCGCATTCAATATGCCGATACGGTCCGTCGGGTTGGCAAACACGGGACAGACCGACAAGGGAGCAAATGTAATGTAGATCCCCAGCAGCGTGCAGCCCAAGCAGGCTGAAAACAGATAAATGCAGCCGCTGAGCGGGTGAAGTCGATAACGCTCGCGAGGCGCGTAGATGGGCCACCAGAAGACGAGGCCGGCGCCGACCAGGGTGGCGTCCCTGAAGAATCCAAAGCCGGGCCGCAGTGCCGCGGTGCTGCACAGCCACGGAATGTGCCAAAACCACATGGCGCCGACGCCGCATATCCACCCCAGCTGCGGCGTCGCGAGAATACGACCGATTCGATCCCATCTCGCCCCCTGCAAGGCGCTATCGGTGTTGGCGGACGGCAAGCTCAGCAGGATGCACCCCGGCACGACCAGCAGCAGGATCAAGTGTTGCACCATGTGGGCGCTGAAGAGGTAGCCATCGGCAAACACGCCCAGGGGCGAAATGAATGCCATGCCAAGGCTTATGAACCCAAGCAGCAAGGCAAACCAATGGAATCTGCGCGAACCGCGCACCATGAGCACGTAGCTTGCCAGCCAGGCAGCGATCAGCAGCCAGACTGGAGAAGTCCAGCACCAAAGCTCTCCGGAGATCACGACCGGAACACTCCCAGATAGATGGTTGCGAAGACGAAAATCCAGACCACGTCGACAAAATGCCAATAAACGCCGATGGCCCCAAACGGCTGAGCCTGCGCGGACGTGACGTGCTTATTCTTGCCCAGCGCATACATGATTGCCAGCGCAATCAGGCCCGCGGTGACGTGCAGTCCGTGGAACCCGGTGACCGTAAAGAACGTCGAAGCGAACAGATTGCGATCGACGGTGACGTCCTGAGCAAGCAGACCGGCGTACTCCCACGCTTGGCCGCTAAGAAACACGACGCCTAGCAGAATTGTGGCGCCCAACCACCGGAGAAAATCGGGCGTCTTGCCCGCGCGCAAACTGCGCTCAGCCAGCCAGAACGTGAGACTGCTTGCCAAGAGAAATGCGCTGAATACGGCGGTGCGCGTCACGTTCAGCGCCGAGTCGGCTGTAGGACCGTCGGTGTCGGCATCAGTGTTGAAGACGACGTAGGCCACCAGCAGCAGCAGGAAGAAGATCGCTTCGGAAACGATGAACGACCAGGCGCACGCCTTGGATCGGCTCGGTCGCCAGCCTCCGTCGCCCGGCGTCTGCGAGGACTTCCAGTCCGCGTAATCGGGGTGGTTCTTGTCCCACAATGGCCGACGGCCTTTGATCTCTGGCAACGATTTGAAATTGTCCTCCGGCGGGGGCGACGTCGTCGCCCATTCCAGCGTGAAGGCGTCCCAGGGATTGTCGCCAGCCGGCGCACCGGCGCGGAGACTCCACACGACGTTCCACACCAGCACCATTGTGCCAGCGACCATGAAGATCACCGAGAACGACGACACGCCATTGAGCAGGGCCCAGCCGGGATTGTCGGCATAGGTGTAGACGCGCCGCGGCATCCCCATAGCGCCCAAAAAGTGCTGCACCATAAACGTGCCATTGAACCCGATCACCCAGAGCCAGAACTGCCATTTGCCAAGGCGTTCGTCGAGCATGCGGCCGGTCATCTTGGGGAACCAATAGTAGACGGCCGCAAACACGGCGAAGATCACGCCGCCGATCAAAACGTAGTGGAAGTGCGCCACGACGAAGTAGGTGTCGGTAAACTGCCAGTCGATCGGCACGGCCGCGAACATGATGCCCGTGAGACCGCCGATCACAAATTGGATCAGAAAAGCAATGGCAAACAGCATCGAGGCGGTGAGGCGGATGGATCCGCCCCACATCGTCGCGGTCCAATTGAAAATCTTCACGCCCGTCGGCAAGGCAATCAGCATCGTCATGGCCGAGAAGAAGATATTGGCTGTCGTGCCCAGACCCACGGCAAACATATGATGAGCCCACACGCCGTAGCTCAGCAGCAAGATGACCGTAGACGACCCGGCCACAAACGCGTAGCCGTAAATCGGCTTGCGGGAGAAGACGGGGATCACTTCGGAAATCATGGCGAAGGCCGGCAGCGCAAAGACATAGACTTCCGGGTGGCCGAAGATCCAGAAGAAATGCTGCCAGAGCAGCGCTGATCCGCCCCGGGTGGGTTCAAAGAACGCTGCATCCAGCCAACGATCGACGCAGAGCAGCGCCAAGGCGGAGTTGAGCGGCGGGAGCGTGATCACGATGAGCATGGCCTGCATCAGCATGATCCAAACGAACAGCGGCACCCGCTGTAAGCTCATCCCCGGCGCTCGCAGGCACAGCACGGTGGCGATGATGTTGATGGCGCCGGCGATCGAGCCGATCCCCATGACGATCAATCCGACAATCCAATAGTCGATGCCTGGCCCCAAGTTGTACGCTTTGGTCGAAAGCGGGGCATAGGCAAACCAGCCGGCGTCGGGCGCCGAACCGGTGAAAAAACTGAAGTAGAGCAGGAAGGCGCCGAACGGGAGCATCCAGAAGCTCATCGCGTTGAGGCGCGGGAAAGCAACGTCCTTCGCCCCGATCATCAACGGGACCAGATAATTGGAGAACCCGGTAAACACCGGCATGCCCACCAAAAACACCATCGTGGTGCCGTGCATGGTAAACAGCTGATTGAACAGCTGCGGCGACAAAAACGTGTTGTTGGGCGTCGCCAATTGAATGCGGATCAGGACGGCTTCCATGCCGCCGACAACCAGAAAAAAGACGGCCAGCAGGATGTAAAGCATCCCAATCCGCTTGTGATCGACTGAGGCGACCCAACTCAGCAGCCCCCAGGGCGACTTCTCGGCCAAGTCTTCGCGACGGCTGATTGCTTCGGTGCTCAATCCAGTGACTCCAGATAAGCCGCGATTTGACGCACTTGCTCGTCATTCAGGTTGAAGTTCGGCATCTTGCTTCCGGGCTTCACGTCCTGCGGATTTTTCAGCCACCGTCTGAGATTCTCTGCCGAATTCGCAATGACTCCGCCGCCGAGATCCTTGCGGGATGCGAGATGAGTTAGATCGGGACCGATGGAGGCCGTGGCGCTCGTGCCGCGAATTGCGTGGCAATTGGCGCAGGTGTGAGCGAAGAACAGACGCTCGCCTGCCAGAGCGTCCGGATCGGTCCCCGGGGGACTCTTGCGATCCGGGCTGTTGCTGTCTTGCCACTTGGCGAAGTCCTCTTCCGACAGCGCATAGACCTCAAAGTTCATCCACGCGTGCTGCGTGCCGCAGTACTCCGAACAGCGTCCCTCGTAGACGCCGGGCTCAGCGGCCTCAAGCCACACGTAATTGTTGCGACCGGGAATGGCGTCGATCTTGCGCGCCAGTTGGGGCACCCAGAAACTGTGGATCACGTCGGCCGATCGGACTCGAACCCGAACCTTTTTGCCCGCCGGGATGTAGATTTCGTTGGCCCCGGTGATGCCAGAGTCGTTGTGACGGACTTCCCACCACCATTGGTGGCCGGTCACCGTCAAATCATATTCGGGAGCATCATCGCCGGCCGGATGCACGGCTGGAACGGCGTTGATGGTAAGAACCAGGTAGGCGCTGATCGCGGCAATCCAGAGGACGATGATCACCGGACCGATCATCCAGTAGAGTTCGGCCCGATGGCTGCCGAAATCCTGTTTCGGCATGTCGGCGAATTTGCGCCCCCGCCAAATGGCGACGGCGACCAGCCCGGAAACAATCGCGAAGATCGCGGAACTGATCAGCAGCACGACCACAAAGAGGTCGTAGATCGCCTGAGCCTGCGGCGATTCGGGCTGAAAGACGGGAAACATGGCGCGGACTACTTAACAGTCAATGCGAGGAAGAACAATCGAGCGAGTCCGCCACTTTCCGTTCCAATTGTCGCCGAATCACGTCGCCTTGAACCAGTCTTCGTTCGACGCCCTTGCCATCGGATCGTTGGGCGAGGCAACTGGGGCGGGAGTTTGGGCCTAAGAGCGTGATTGGATCATGTTCATCACAAACGACAGGCCGAGCGTGAGCAGCAGGCTTCCAATAATGGAGATGTGAAGATGAAAGAAAAAATTCAGCGCGATGAGCAACACTACAAAGACGCCCAGCTGATATGCGACGCTCTTATTCATCGTTGAATGCGGTTGGAGTGTGAAGTTGATTCAGTCGAAGACGTGACCGTGGTCGTATCTTTCGTCGTTGCCGGCCGCAGCTGTCAGCGAAGCCACGTTTTGCTTGGTGAAGAACCCCTTGAACTTATGGCACCGCTCCACGTATTCGGTAATCAACAGCGAGTACTTCGAGTGCTTGGAGAATATCTGCTTCAGGTCAGGATCGTCCTTGCATTCCCCCACCACGTGGGCCAAGAACGGAACGCCCAGCGTCCCCAATTCGCCGACAACGTAATCGACGTTCTTGACTCCGCTGGGATGATCGCCATCGGTGACTTCGTAAGCGATGTGGTGCATCCGTCGGCCGTAGTTCCTGACAAAGTCCTCCGTGGGCATCGGAAGGTTCTCGAAAGAATTGACAAACGAAGGCGTATTGTTCGCCGTGAACACTTTGGCCGGAGATTCTTTGTCGTCGAGAACATTGTGGTTGCGGTTGACGTTTGTCGACGAGTTCATCTCCTGGATGCTGTACGCCCCCCAGAAGTAATAGTTCGACATCGTCAGAAACTCAAGGATGGCGTCCTCCCGCTCGCCGGCGAGGACTCGCGTCGCCATGTGGTCAACGCCGGTCAAGAGATCGTGGATGCCGGCCTGTCGGCCGAGTTCCGCTTGGGCTTCAAGTTTTGCCATCTGGGCCGCGGATAGCTCAAAGCGAGAGCCCAGCTGCAATGCGTCGTAGTCTTCGAAATCTGCGTCCGAGTAGGCGACTCGGTTGTAGGTAAAATCCGAGGGAATGGAGAACAGGAACGCGTCGAGCGTGTAGAGAGAGTTTTCCGTGTCGCCTGGATACTCGAAGCGCACATTGTGCGATTCCAGAATCTTGGCAGTTTCCTGCTTGTCGCTCGTGTGGAAGATCTCGCCGATGTAGCGGGCGTTGGGTTTTGCGCGGGCCAGCGGGTAAACCATATTCAGCCGCTTCACATCGTCCTCAAAACCCGCGGAAAGCGGCTCGATGACAAGCATTCGCGGAAATCGTGCTGCGGAGATTAGCACATAGATGTTGTGCGTTTCGCTACGGTAGGCCGCCGCAAACCGATACGGCGACATCAAGTAGAGTTCTTGCAGATAGGCTTGTGCATCGCCCGTTTCCACCTGGACCACGATGCCGCACATCGTGCCCAACAGTTGATCCAGGCCGCAGCTGAGACGCCGCTCGTAAATCTTGAGTCGGTATTCCTCGAAGAATTCGGAATTCTTCTTGTCGCCCACATGTTTGTAGGTCAGAAGGTCGAAGTTCATCACAGCCACCCCGAATTCAAGTTTCGCTTGCTTACTTCGGGCGGCATGTCAGCCGACGCCCCCGGTCGTAAGGCGTTGCCGCGACGCGAGCTTTCCGCAAAGACGACCGCGGCAAGCGTTAGCATGGCGGGCGCATGAGGATAAACGTCAAGCACTGCTGGGTCAACTCTTTTCGCGAGGCAACCAGCGCCTCGAGCGGGTCGTCATGACCGAGGCAGCGGCATTCGCTTCGTCAGGTCGACCTGCGCTTGAAACGTCTCGGCGGAAGCGGCTTCCCAGCAGCGACGATAGATCGGGTTGTCGCTGCCTTGCAGCAGTTCGTCCGGTTCCAGGAAGTCATACGCCTGTTCATAGGTCTCCACCTGCGTCGGTCCGCTTCGGCGACAGATGTGAGCAGGCAACAGCTCTTGAGGGTGGTTGAGTCCGGCAGCGGCGACGATCTCGGCGAGAGTTTCCATCATGTTGTGATGAAAGTGAAAGGCCCGTTGGCTCTTATCGCCCACGTCAATGGCGCGTTGCAGGAGGGGGTCCTGCGTCGCGACTCCGACCGGGCATTTATTCGTATGACACGATTGCGCTTGGATACAACCCACGGCCATCATGAAGCCTCGCGCGATGTTGCACCAATCGGCCCCTAAGGCCATGTTGCGAGCGATATGAAATGCCGAGGCAACCTTGCCAGAGCTCGCAATTCGCACCCTGTCGCGCAAGCCGCAGCCGACAAGCGTGTTTTGAACAAACACCAACCCTTCCCGCAGCGGCGTCCCCAGGCTATCGGAGAATTCCGGCGGCGCGGCGCCAGTTCCACCTTCAGCGCCATCGACGGTGATAAAATCGGCGACAATGCCCGTGGATAACATCGCCTTGCAGATGGCCATGAACTCGTGCGGTCTTCCCACGCACAATTTGAATCCCACCGGCTTTCCGCCGGAAAGTTCTCGCAACTGCTGAATGTAGCGGCACATTTCCACGGGCGTGCCAAATGCGCTGTGGCCGGGCGGCGAAACGCAGTCTTGCCCCATCGGCACTCGGCGCGTGGCGGCGATCTCCTTGGTGACTTTGGCCGCAGGAAGCACGCCGCCATGCCCGGGCTTGGCGCCTTGCGAGACCTTGATTTCGATCATCCGCACAGAGTCGATTTTCGCCTGTTCGGCGAACAGATCGGCGGCGAAGGCGCCGTTGTCGTCGCGACAGCCGAAGTAGCCCGTGCCGATTTGCCAGACGAGGTCGCCGCCAAATTCCTTGTGGTAAGGGCTGAGCCCTCCTTCGCCCGTGGTGTGATAAAAGCCGCCCAGTTTGGCGCCCTTGTTCAATGCGCGGATCGCGTTGGGACTGATCGCGCCAAAGCTCATTGCCGAGATATTGACGAGCGAGCAAGAATACGGCTTGCTACAATCAGGTCCTCCCACGTTCAGCCGAAAATGCTCCTCGGACTTGGGCCGAGGACTAATCGAGTGCATCAACCACTCGTACTCTTGGGAGTAGACGTCCAGCTCCGTGCCAAACGGCTGGAGTCCCGAGATATTCTTCGCCCTTTCATAGATGAGGGTTCGCTGTACTCGGTTGTACGGACGACCGTCCGTGTCGCTTTCGATGAAATACTGATGCCATTCAGGGCGAATGGCTTCCTGTAAGAATCGCAGGCGGCCCAGCAGGGGATAGTTGCGGCAAATGCTGTGTTTCTTCTGCAGCAAGTCCCAGACGGCCAGGGCCAGCAGCGGCGCCACAGGTATCAGCCCCCAGAACCAGTGGGCCGACACGCGCAATCCCAGCACGACAAATAGGATATTCAGAACGAGGACGAACGCGCAAACTAGATACGCAATGGCTTGCATTGAACGCGCCTGGGTGAAGTCGATTGACGGGCGGATACGTCGTCACGCACTCGACGAGGCGTGGCTCCCAGTATAGCAGAGGAGAGTCCAATGACACTTGCCGGCCCCACTGTTGAGAGCCCGATTGATCTGTCTGGGATTCTGAGCGTCGGTCTGACGGCCAAGCCGGACGAGCCTGCACTCGTGTCGGCCGAAATGAGTTGGACATGGCGCGAGCTCGACGCGGTGAGCTCGCGCGTGGCAGCCAACCTGCTGAAGCGCGGCCTGAAACCTGGGAATCGTGCGGCCACGCTGATGCCGAATCGCTCCGCGCTGGTCATCTTCTATCTGGCCTGTCTGAAGGCCCGCCTGGTGGCGACGCCGCTGAACTATCGCTACCAGGCGCCGGAGATCGATCATGCGCTGGAGGTTAGCGAGGCATCGGTGCTACTCGCCCATGGCGAACGGCACGCGGATCTTGAAAAGAGCAATCTCGCCGGTGATTTGCCGCTCGGGCTGATCTGGTACGGCGCCGACGACAATCGAGGGCCGTCGTGCGAGGATCTGATGGCGACGCCGACGGAATCAATCGACTTGCCGATGGCGGAGCCTGACGATCCGGTTTTCATATTCTTCACCTCGGGCAGTACCGGAAAACCAAAAGGCGTCACGCACACTCGCCAAACATTCGGCTGGATGATTGCCAGTGCCATTGCGGGGTTCGAAGTCACCCTCAGCGATATTTTGCTGCCTGGGTCTTCGATCTCTCACATCGGAGCAACGCTGATGTCGCTCACGGGTCTGGCGGCGGGGATTCGGGTTGATATCGCCCGCACGTTCGACGGCCACGAACTCTTGCCGCTGTTGCAAAAGACCAAGCCCACGATGCTCTGCATGTTGCCTGCTGCGTTGTTCTCGCTCGTGGGCGACCATGGCGCCACGCGCGAACACTTCCACACGTTGCGAGTCTGTTTCGCTGGCGGCGACAAAGTCTCGACGGAATTGGAGCGGCGATTCATCGACCTGACGGGTCTTGAGATTGACGAAATCTATGGCATGTCGGAGATCGGCTTGGCGACCGTCAATCCCCCGTCGGGCGTGAACAAGATTGGCTCGATCGGTCGCCTGGCTCCTGGTTTCCAAGCTTTGATCCGCGACGACGAGGGGCGAGAAACGCCCCTGGGCGATTCCGGCAGGCTCTGGATCAAATCTCCATCCAATACGATTGGCTATTGGAACCGCCCGGACGCCACGGCCGAGACCATTGTCGACGGTTGGCTCGACACGGGCGACATTGCCCGCGCCGATGAAGACGGCTATTTGTGGTTCGAAGGTCGGAAGAAGCAGATCATCGTGCACGACGGTTCGAATATTTGCCCGCAAGAAGTTGAAGGATCGTTGGAAGCGCACCCGTCGATCGCAGCGGCTGGCGTGGTGGGGATTCACGATCTGGTGCATGGAGAAAACGTGCGCGCTTATGTGACGCTCGTGCCAGGAGAAAAGCGTCCAACCGCTAGCGAATTGATTCAATTCTCGCGCGAACGGATCGGCTACAAGGCCCCGGAGGAGATTGTCGTCCTTGACTCGATGCCGCTCAATGCGACGGGAAAGGTCGATCGCGTCGCCCTCAAACAGCTTGCGGAATCGGGAAACTAGACCAATCTCGCTCGCGCTGCATTTCCTGTCGTCGCAGGGTAGAATCTGTGGCGGTTTACGCCGATTGCAATGCGAGTTTGTGGCACGTTGATGACAACGGGAAGAATTCTAGCTTGTACGGTCCTCGCGACGGCCCTGCTGGCGATCGCGTATGTCTACCGGACGGAGTTGGCTGCATGGATTGAGGATCTCGAGCGCCAAACCGCGAATCTTGGATACTGGGGGCCGCTCGCGTTCTTCGTGCTGTTCATCGCCTTGACCTCTCTCTTCTTTCCGGATTCCGTCCTGGTCGCCACAGCGGGCGTACTGTTTGGCACGCTGTTGGGAACGGTCACATGCTTCGCCGGCACGCTGGTTGTGCAGAGCGTTGCGTTCTTTCTCTCGCGTCGTTTTCTCCAGGGGCGCGTGACGAGATTCATCGAGGGACGCCCCAAGCTGGCTGTGATTCCGCGCGTCGTCGACCAACAGGGGTTCCGCCTTCAGGTGTTGCTGCGGCTCACGCCACTCAATCCCGTGCTCCTGAGTTATCTGTTGGGAACGACGAAGTCCCGATTTGGCTCCTTTTTTCTGGCGTGCATGGCGTTGGGCCCGGTGATGTTCGTGCAAGCCTACTGCGGCTACGCCGCCAAGCATATGATTAAGGCCGCGGGACGTCCCCACGGGCATTCTTGGCTCGAAACCGCCCTGGTCGGCGGCGGGTTGGTTGCGTGCCTTGTGTTTCTCTCTATGATTATCCGCGTTGCCAAAAAGGCGATCGCAGACGCCGAACGGCAATCCCGTTAGCATTTTCGCTCATCCCGAATATTTCCGAACGAGCATCCCGAGGCTGCCAGCTATGTCGTCCAGTCACGATCACGCAGGTCATCACAACCGTCCGTCGCGCAAAGGCGTTCACAAGGACTGGCGAGTCTGGGTGGTCGTGTTGCTCATGCTCGGCGCGATGGCAGGCTACATCCTTTCGATGGATGAGTCGCTGGAGCCGGCTGAGCCGGACGCTCCCGCGGCCGAGGGCCTCGACACGAACTAGACGACGGCTTGACAAGTCGCGCGTTGACGAATCAGTTCGCACCGTCGAAATCTTTTTGAATCGGCTCCGGCTCGCTGGGAGGCAGGAGTTCGCTCTGCTGCGCGTCGGCGACGATTTCCGCGTGCGTCGAGCGCCCGCACCGGTTCTGCCACCCGCCTCCCAGGGCGCGGTAGATCTGGATCAAGGACAGGGCGACCTGCGCCCGCGCCTCGGCGAGATTGTCCTGATAGGAGACAAGCTCCGACTGCAGCGTGGCGAGTCGATTGTGATTGACCTGGCCGTTGCGGTACTGAATCAGCGACACGTCGCAAGATTCCTTCAACGCTTTGACGCTCTCTTGTAATGCAATGACGATCTCTTGCGATTCCAGGAGCGAAACAACGGCGTCTTCCGCCTCTTGATTTGCCGCAGGACGGTCTGCTGCTAGAGCGACACCAGCTCGCAGAATTTGGCGTTTTACACGTGCACGTTGTTGGCTATGCGTCCATAGCTCAGCAGGTTCCAATTGAACGAGGGACCGATCGCGCCATGATTCGCCTGCGAACTGAACAGGTCGTTGAAGCTGCTGGCCTGCCAGCCGATCGTGCCGAGGATTGAAAAGGACGGATAGATTTCCGCGGTCGCAACGCCGATGAGCGCGCTTTGGGCGGCGACGCGGCGCGCAAGATTGGCATGACAGCGACACGGCGGAAAGATGCGACAATGTCGGTCAATCGGCAATCAGTTGTCCAAAACTATGAAGCGGCTCGATGTGTTCGCAAATAATTTTGGCGACGACCAACAGGGGAATGGCCAGGAAGACCCCTCCGAGACCCCACATCCACCCCCATAGCGTGAGCGACAACAAGATCGCCACGGGGTTGAGATTGGTTGATCGCCCAAGCAACGCCGGCGTGACGAGATTCGCCTCAACGACGTTGACCGCAAGGTAGGCGCCGGGAGCGACCAGTGCGTAGGCCACGTCCCATTCAATGAGCGCGACGACAAAGACGAGGCACGCGCCGGCCGCCGCGCCGACGAAGGGAATGTAGTTGAGCAAGAATGCCATCACGCCCCACAATGCAGGATTGGGCAGGCCGATGGCCCACATGGCGATGCCGATGGCCAATCCCAGCCCGGCGTTAATGCAAGTGATGGTCAACAAATATCGCGATATCGATTGTTGAATATCGTTCATCAGCGCGACGACGTTGCGCTTGTCGCGCCAAGTGGGCGAGAGGGCGACTAGCTTTTCCAGAAATCGATCGCCGCGAGCCAGCAAGAAGAACAGCAGCGCCGCCACGACAACCACTGTCGCTAGCAAACTTCCGGACGTATTGAGGACCAAGCTGGCCATGCCCGGCTGTTCCACCTGCACGCGCAGCGGGGCGGTCTCGCCTTCGCCAGAGGTCATCTTTTCAACCTCCTTTGACGCCTGGTTAAGCTGCTGTACCGGCGCCCGCAGCGGTCGCAGTTTTTCGGCAAGCTCGCGTCGAACCTCCGGGCGTCGCAGTTCGAAAAACCACTCGCTAGCGGGAGTCCACAACAGCGCGATTGCGGTGACAAACACCCCAATCAAACCAGCCAGCACCAAGCCCGATGCCGCGATTGACGGAATCCGCCGTCGCTCCATGCCCGCCACGATCGGCTTCAGAGCAAGATTGAGCAGGGCGGCCAAGGCGATCGGAAACAAAATCGCGCGAGCGATGTAAGCTGCTGCGAGCATGGCGAGCACAACGAGAGTGATCGTCGCCCAAGCTGTGCGGCGGGCGTAATCGGGACGATGCGCCGCAGGCGCCGCGCTGTCCGCTCCGGCGCGTGGCCTCTCTGCCGGCTCTGGTGGCGTATCGACCGGCGGCGACTTGGTGGCGGCGCTCATGTGCATCACGGGGAAATGTATAAGGATCGGCAGAAAAGCAGTGCCGGCGAACCGAACGCAAGAAATATGCCGGACAGTCGCGGCGAATAGGCAGACGCGTCGATTCGCCTTACTTGGAACTCGTGGTTGCGTCTGAACGATGCAGCGTCACAAACCTGGTCGTTTCAGGACCAACTTGATCGCAAGGCAGCTAGTTGGACCGTGGCAGCAAACTGGCGACGCGACCCAAGCGCTAGTGGTTCCCGGCGGCGCCGTGTCCATTCGACAGTGCAACAACGGTTTGGCGCAGGCCTTGCTCACGGATTGCCCAGCGGCGGCAGGTTGCCCGTCGCTTGCCGGGAACCGAACACGATCACTTTATTTGGAGCCAATCATGGTTACGCAGGAGCACCTTGCAGGAAACTGGAATGAACTCATGGGAAAGGTGAAGGAACGCTGGGGCGCCTTCTCAGACGACGAGTTCGCTCAATGCGAGGGAGACGTCGATCAGCTTGTGGGAATGATTCAGCAGAAGACGGGCGAGGCGCGCGAGCGCATCGAAACGGCACTTGCTCACTGGAGCGAACAGACGGGCGCGTTTGCTTCGGACGCGGCCTCGTCGGCGCAGGCGCTGGCGGCCAAGGCTCTGGATGCGGCGAAAGAACATTTGGGACAAGCCGGCAGTATGATTAAACGCCGGCCTGCCGAATCGATTGTCGTTTCCTTCGGGACCGGTGTCTTGATTGGCGTCGTGGTGGGACTTGTGGCGAGTCGGCGTTCGTAGCAACGGTCCGCCCGTTGCCGTGGCCGTGCCCGTCAGCCCCCGAGGATTCTCCATGCCCGCACCAGAACGTTCCAGAGACGAGTTGCTGGCTGAGATGCGTCGCCTTCGTCTCCAGGTCGAGTCGGACGCGGCCTCAGCAAGAAAAGCTGTCGGTCGCGCGATGGATTGGCGCACGTATGTCTTCGGGCGACCGCTGACGAGCATGGCCCTGGCGGCGGGCCTTGGGTACTTGCTCGTTCCGCGCGGAAAGCCGTCACGCGGAGCGACCATCGCGTCGGTCGCGAGCAATGCGAAGCCTCCTAGGAAAAGCGATCCGTTGCAGCAGAGCAGCAAAGCGAATGAGGATGAGTCCACTCTCAAGACGCTTGTCAGCGGCGCGCTCGGCGTTGCCGTTGCGGGGCTCATTCGCGGTGCTGTCGCCAATTTGGCAACGCAAGCCCTCGACGCATTTTCAACGCCCCAAACCGAGAAGAGAACCCATGATCGTCGAATCAAGCCCATCGCGGCGCGCCCCCGCTAAACGGTCCCCGTCACGCCATCGCCAAGAAGATCGCGCTGGCGATCGCAGTGCGCGGTTGCCGACGATCGTTCGTAATCGTCCGGTCTTGATTGTCGCGGCGGGAGTTTTCTTAGGAGCATGTCTCGGATGGTACGTCAAACGTCGCTAAACGGTCGCTACGAGGCCGATCGCGGTTCGACCGAGCCCGTCGACAGCGACGTCGATCGCCGGCAACCATCGGCTGGCGTTCGCAGTTCGACGGCGCGGTTGCTGTCGGGTTTGAGCGACCTGTTCGAGGTGCAACTCACGCTGCTTCGTCAAGACGCTCGCGCGGCAGTCCGTCGGAGCGTTGCTCCAGTGGTTCTTGCGGTCTGCGCTATCGTCGTTCTGCTGTCAGCAATGCCCGTGGCGCTCTTGGGGCTTTCGACGTTGTTGGCGGATTCTTCAAATCTGTCGACCGCGGGCGCACGGCTGGTCGTCGCAGGCGGGGCTACTACGCTAGCCTGCGGGCTGGGGTTTGTCGCGATCAATCGCTTCCGCAAAATACCCGAGCCGATGATTGAATCGCTTGAGGAACTCGCCAAGTCGGCCAGGCAATTGCGCGATACAGTTGCCCGCTCCGACGGGTGATTTTCCCGAGTCCCCGATACCAACTCTTTAGAGGGAGCCTCAGCAATGAGCACCGAATATACAGTCAAGCCACAAAACGATATTCAAAGCGGATCGAATCGCCAGCAGGGCGCTGCGAGGCGGGACGATGATTTGGCGCCTGCCAATGATGCGGTCGAGTACTTGAAAGCCTATGCCCGTCAACGTCCCGAAGTTGCGGCCTTGTGGTGCTTTGGCGTCGGGTTCATTCTGGGGTGGAAGCTCAAGCCGTGGTAAGCCGCGGCGTACAATGCCCAGAAACGCCGCTGGCGTGCGCTCCGTCCGCTCACTGCGGCTTCGCGCTGAGAAGGTCGGTCTCGTCCCCCATCCGCCGCGAGTGAGCGGCTTGTTCTTCAATCGTCTGTTGGTCGGACTGCAAACCGCCTTCGGCCTGCGTTTCACTGGCCGCTGATTCCTCGCGGACCTGATTGTCTCGAGTTGCCTCGGCCGTGGGCTCGCGGGGAGGCATGCTGCGTGCAGCGTCTGGATCGACGGACGCTTCCTGTGCAGGCTTCCGCAGTGCAGAGTCGGCGTCAACCATGCGGACCGGCACGCCTTGAGGGAAGATCACCTCGCGCGCCTCGTCCGGCAGCGTAAAGCCTCCGTCGCGCAACGCCTTCTTCACGCGCCGCAGCACCGCGGATCGCACCTTCAGCGCACTGTAATCGCGCCCATTGAGCCAAAACCAGATTCGCAAATTGACGGTCGAGGCGGCCAACTCGTCCACGAGCACCAATGGCTCGGGATCGGCGAGCACGGCTTCGTGGGAACTCACCGCCTGGAGAATTGTCGCTTGGGCATGAGCGGCGGAGTCTTCGTAATCGATCCCCAGGATGAAACCTTGCCGCAGATTCGGGTTGGCCGACGCGTTCTCAATCACGCTCTTGTAGACTGTTGAGTTGGGCACTTGCACGTGATTGCCGTCGAGTGTCATCAGCTGCGTGCCGCGCGTGGTGACGGAGCGGACGTAACCGGTCAGCCCATTGATTGTGACCAGGTCGCCCTGCTCAAACGGGCGTTGCATGCTAATGAGGATGCTCGCGAGAAAATTTTCGGCAATGTCGCGGAAGGCAATGCCGAAGACGACGCCGATGAGTCCCGTGCCGCCAAGCACGGTCGCAGCGAGCCGCGTGAGACCCGAAACGCGCAGCGCCAGGTAGGCGCCCAGAATCAACACGGGAATGGCGACGGCTTTGGCGAGAATTCCGCTGAGCAGCGCGTTCCCGATCCGACGTTTGGAGAATCGATCGGTCATGCGGCTCGCTAGGCGCGCTCCCAGCACCGACAGCATGAACAACAACACCGCCACCAGAAAGGTCGGCGTCCCCTGGATGACCGAGCGCGCCATGGTCCGCAGCTGCTTCCACGCGGGCGAAAAATCCAGCAAACTGGGATCATCGACCTCAATCCGATTGACGACCGCCACGACGTCTTGCGTGTTGGTTGCCATTTGCCGAGCCCACTGACGGTGGTCTTCGGAACTCGTCCGGCCGCTGAGAAAAACGACTCCCTGATCGACCCGAACTTCCGGCGATCGGAAGTACTCGGTCGCCTTCAGGATACGCTCCAGCCGCTCGGCGATCTGGTCGTCCTCGGCATCGGGAACGACAACCACCTGTTCAGGGGCCGTGACGGGATCGTCGATCGTTGCGTCCGCCGTCTCGCCTTCAGCTTTGACGTTCGGCTGTGCCTGCGCAATACCGGTCGTCGCTGGGCCGGCGAACCATCCCCAAAGAGCCAGGGCGAACATCACGCAGTAGCGGAACTCAATCATCAAGAACCAAGTCGCAAGGAGGGGACTGCAAGGGTAGGCTGGTCGGTACGCGACCAACCAGGACGTTGAGCGCGCCAATTGACCGGATCAACGGCGCGATGAGCGGCGATTATAGCGGGTCGCGTCGCTTGAGGCCGCACTTGGCAGCGAGATTTCGGGCATACAAACTGCGGGGAATCCTATCTCCGCGGGTGGCGAGAACTCCGGCAGTTCGACGCTCCACTCCTTCTTTGACGAGGCAGCGACTAGGCAATGTGGACTTGGCTGGCAAATCTCTGGCGAACCGTGTCGTCCAGCTTCTGGTTTTTTCCGGGGGCAAGTCTGTTGGCGGGGCTCTGCCTTGCGATTTTCATGCCCGTGGTCGATCAGCACATTGGCGATCGCCTGCCGGCAGTGCTGCGGACAACAGCCCCCACGGCGCGGGCGACGATTTCAGCGCTGTGCGGCGCCATGTTCACCGTGACCGGCGTGGTGTTCTCGACCACCATCGTCGCCCTGTCGATTACGTCGGCCCAGTTGGGGCCGCGTTTGCTGCGCAACTTCCTGCGGCAAATGACGCCACAGATTACGTTGGCGATTTGCATGGCAACGAGCGTGTATTGCCTCGTCCTGCTGCGGCGCGTCGATGAAATCGACGGCAAAGTCTTTGTCCCGCATTTGTCGGTCGCGCTGGCGAGCGTCCTGGGCGTCGCGACGTTGTTGATGATTGTGATTTTCATTCACCGCGTTTCGCACTCGATTCAAGCGCAAAACGTCGTTTCCGACGTCGCCGACGACCTCGATTCGGCAATCAGCCGGCTGTTTCCCGAGCGAATCGGCGAGCCGCCCGATCCCGCCGCTGACAAAGACTCTGCCCCAGTTGGCACTTCGTGGGAGACCCTTTGGCAACGATTCGATGACGAGGAGAGCAGCGTTGTTCGCGCCGACCGTGATGGCTACATCCAGGCCGTCGACGATTCCGGTTTGCTCGCATTGGCAGAGAAGCAGGACGCGTTGGTTCGGCTGAACGCCAGGCCTGGCGACTACGTTCGCGAAGGGCAGCCGCTGCTGTATCTGCTGCCGCGACGTGCTGACGAAGACGATCTGCCAGACGCCGAGATTTGTCGGATGTTTATCCTTGGCAACACCCGCACGACGCAACAGGATGTGGAGTGCGCCGTCAATGAGTTGGTGGAAGTCGCATTGAGGGCGTTGTCGCCCGGGATCAACGACTCATTCACAGCCATCGCGTGCATCGATCGTCTGAGCGGCACGATGCGGCGACTTGCCCGCCGCCGCATGCCTGCGGGGGGGCGCTGCAACGAGGACCGAAAACCGCGACTGGTCGCCAAGCCTCGCGAATTCAGTCGCGTCGTCGATGCCGCCTTCAATCAAATCCGGCAGAACGCCGCTGGAAACGTGGCTGTCTCGATTCGGTTGTTGGATGCGATCGAAGCGATTGGCGCCGAGACTCAGCGCGAAGAGGATCGCCAAGCCTTGCTGCGGCAGGCCGATATGATCGGCAATGCCTCGACATCGGCGCCCATTGCCGAGGACGATCGCCGCGATCTTCTCCAACGACATGAACGTCTTGTACGGGCTCTGGAGCGTCGGCAGGACGAGGCGGCTTCGGAATGGCGCCAGCAAGGGAGTGAACCGCAGTTCGATCAGTCGCTGGGCGGCGTGCCACAGCCGCGCGCCCCTGCGAGCACTTGATCTGCTGAGCTTCTTGGCGACCGACGGAGAAGGAGCCGAGAACTCGCTCAAACGCAACCGATGACATGGGATTCACTTCACATGAGACGCCGCGACGGTTCGCGACGTCCGAGGGATTTCCGAGAATGACAGTAGAAAAGTGGAAGGCGAAATGACGCACGACGTACCAGACTTGGACTTGGCGGCTCCACTCGCGAGGTTGCGCGGCGACGAGACGCTGCTAATTGAGATGGCCGGCTTTTTTGCAGAAGACTATCCCGTACTGCTGGAAACCGTGCGCGAGAGGCTCAAGGCCGGCGATCTTGCCGCGGTGGAACGGGCAGCGCATTCCCTGAAAGGGCTCGCGGCCACGTTTGACGCGGAGCCGACAATCTCCGCCGCCAGTGACGTCGAAGCTGCCGCTCGCGATGAACAAAGCGACCGCTTGCCAAGACTTGTCGAAACGCTGGACGCGAAAGCCCAATGGCTTGCGGAACGACTCGCCGACTACCGTCGCAATTGCAGCTAGCAGCGGTCCGCTGGCGCCCAGCGATCCCGCCGTCGGCGGAGCATCGCTACGGTGCGGCGATCTTGATATCCGGGCCGATCACGATCCCGTTACTGCGGATCTTGTTTCTCAAGCTGCCGCGCGTGATGCCGAGAATGCGGGCCGCCTCCGACTGGTTGCCGCCGGAGTGCGACAAAACTCGCGAAAGCAGTTCGCGCTCCATGAAGCCAAGCGTCTCGGCATACAAATCACCCGCCCCGCCCGCCATGCGAACTGCGATAAACGGCCCCAAGGCGGCGGCGTCTGACGTCGCGGCAGCGGCAGTTTCATCGGCGTCATCGTTGCTTGAATCTGGGACGCGGCCCGCGTCTCCGTTGGCCGCGTGAAGAGTCGACTCGGCCTTAGGTTTGGCGGTCACCACGGGTTTCTGTAGATCTGCCGGCAGCGCGGAGGCCATCAAGACCGGCCCTGTGCAATGCAGCAAGGCTTGCTTGACGACGCTTTGCAACTCGCGAACATTGCCGGGCCAGTCGTATTCAAGCAGTTGCTGCATCGCATTCGGGGCGATGCCTTGCACCTCGCTGCCCAGATCACGATTCAATTGAGCCAGAAAATGTTGCAGCAGCAGCACGCGATCGTCGCCTCGCTCACGCAGCGGCGGCAAGGAAATGGTGTAGCCGTTGAGTCGGTAGTAGAGGTCGGTTCGAAAGTCTCCCTCTTCGCACATCTCCTCGAGATCGCGGTTCGTAGCGGAGATAATACGTACGTTGGTCTTGATCGTCGTATTGCCGCCGACGCGCTCAAATGTTTGCTGCTGCAGTAGACGGAGCACCTTGCTTTGCACGGTGGGCGACATGTCGCCGACTTCGTCCAAAAAGATCGTGCCGCCGTCGCATTGTTCGAACTTGCCGATGCGCCGGTCGTGAGCGCCGGTAAAGGCGCCTTTCTCATGTCCAAACAGTTCGCTCTCCAGAAGCGTTTCGGAAAGCGCTGCGCAGTTGACCGCGAGAAAACGCCCGTTGCTACGGGCGCCATGCTGGAAAATCGCCCGCGCTACGAGTTCTTTGCCCGTGCCGCTCTCGCCGCGAATCAGCACGGGAACGTCTTGCTGCGCGACGCGGCCAATCGACTTAAAAACTTCCTGCATCGGCTCGCAGCGACCGACAAAAGCGTCGGCGCTATCGGCCGGCTCGGTCAGGTCGCTCATGCCGACTTTGACGCTGGCCAAACGTCGCGATTCGACCGCTTGCCGAACCAATCGTTCAAGCTGTGCAATGTCGATCGGTTTGGTGAGGTAATCGAACGCCCCCAGCTTCATGGCTTCAATCGCCGTGTCGCTGCTTCCAGCAGCGGTGACAATGATGACCGGCAGCTGGCGATCCTTTTCCCGAATGATCTTGAACGCATCGAGTCCCGACATGTCTGGCAGCATGACGTCAAGCAGCACCGCATCGGGCCGGACGGTCTCAACGGATTCGATGCCAGCTGCGGCAGTGAGAGCCGCCGCGACCTCGATTCCTTCGGTTTCCAGAGCGCGCGTCACCAAGTGTTGGACAGATCGATCGTCGTCGATGCAAAGCAGGCGGGGCATACAAGAATCTCGTGGGGAAGTTGCGAGTCAGCGCCCCGACCTCTCCCCCCAGGGGGCGGCAGTGCGCAACAATTGCTCGGGTTGGCAGGTAGGACGCAAGAAACGCGCCATTGTACCGAACCTGGTCAAGAAGCGACCAATCGAGCGGGATTGAGCGGAAACCCGGTGGTCGAAGGCTCGCTAGCGACCGGATTCTGGTCGCCGCAAGATCAGTGTGGTTGTCCTGCGACCACGGCCTGGTGAGATGAAGCTTTGGAAACCGCGGGGAGCATCAATCGCCCTCTCGACCGCTAAAGCCAACGATGTGCCCGGAGAAGCCGGGTCTGAAACTGGCGAAGCGATGCTCTGAATCGACCTGGACGATCTGAGTCGGCCCAGAGTTGGCCAGATTGAAATGGCGACGGTTTGCCGACGAGGGCGTAACGCGGCGGCCGAGAAATCTACGAGCCGGCCAGTTTCATGCCGCCGCACAACTCGGCAATCCACTGGCCGGACTCGATAGAATCAACAGGTGCAACGATTAGCCGCAAGAGCCGGCGCAACTTGCCTCAAACTCAGCAACTTCCTTCTCGGCCTTCTCTTTCGCGACGCCGTATTTCTCCTGGATCTTGCCAATCAGGACGTCGCGCTTGCCCTCGACGCGGTCAAGTTCGTCGTCAGTGAGGTCGCCCCACTTATCCTTGGCTTTGCCCTTGAGTTGAGTCCATTTGCCTTCGATCTGATCCCAATTCATGACGATCTCCTTTTGGTGGAAATTAACCAGCGCAGAGTGCGGGCTGTGATTAGTGTGCGTCGGCGACGATTCGGTGCGCGACGCAATTCAGGATGCATCAGTTGTTCTCGTCGTGCGTTTCCACTTCAATGGCTCCCGTGTCCTGGTCCTGCTCGACTTCGATGCCGCCATTCGGCGTCTCGACGTCAAGGATCTCGCGATCATTGTCGCATCCCGTCATTGCGACGAGCGCGAGTGCGAAAGCAAAGATGGCCGCGGGGAGGGGTGCGTGGTTCAAATTGCGGTTGAGCGAGGCCATGAGATTCTCCGGTTGGTGGCTGTGGTTGAGGGGCGCTGACATTACCGTCAGCGAGTTGGGCGCAGACTTGATCGGAAGGAACTGGAGCGGAGCTCATTCAGGCGATCAACCCTCCTGGGCCTGTACCATCCACAGGTACTTTTCCAGTCCGCCGGCCTGGGCAATCAGCAAGTCTTGACTCACAGGGTCCAGGTCGCCGACGGCGTCGATCGCCTCGCGCAGACCAGCGATCACTTTCATCAAGCGGTCGGCGACGAGCGAGACCGTGTCGCTGACGCTCTGCAGCCCCTTGGGATAGGCGTCCAGCCGCGTCGTTTCAGCGACATAGCTCGCACGGCCCTCGGCCGGATCGCCGAGTGTGACAATACGCTCGGCGACCGCATCGGACGCGTCGCGCGCTAACGCAATGATCTCGTCAAGCTGCAGGTGCATGGACCGGAAGTTGGGGCCGACGACGTTCCAGTGAGCTTGCTTTCCCTGGAGTGCCAGATCAATGAGGTCGGCGAGACATCCCTGCAAGAGCGTGATTGTTTCGGTGCGCTTCTTGCCGTCGACGACATGACGTTTGAGAGAGGCCATTTCGAATTTGCTTTCTTCGACGGTCGACGATGTTCGGAATTGCGCCGGTCGCATCGTCGCCTAGTGCGGTTTGTTGTCTACAGCGGGCCTTTAACGCAGACGATGTGCCAAACAGGCTCCACAGCCAAAATGCCCGGGAAAATAGCTGGATTTCGGGGAAGGGTGGGCGGTGAAACGACACGGCGGCTGGCGGTTTGCGGGAAGAACGTTGGTCTTTTCCAGTCCAGCCTGGCGTCAACGAAAGCAATCTGTTGCGGCAAAACAATCGCCATCACCGCGTGGCGCCCGTGCGTGGGAAACCGTTTGGGACGCTCCACGCAGAGCCTCGCCGCTCAACTGAAGAACGTCGCGACGACTCCTCCCATCACGGCGAGCGAGGCAATCAACCCGCCAGCGGTCAGCAAACCATCGCGCGTCGTCAACCCGAGCCCGAGCAGACATATGGCGATCCCCGGCAGAGCGACCCCAAAAGGAACTAATCCCAGCGGGAAGTAGGTAAGCGCCAACGCGATACAACAAACCGCCACGACGCGTTCCGCAGTGGGGCTGACCAACGCTTGCAGTCGCGGTTTGAAGAATGTCGCCGCGGAACTTAATAAGGACTTGAGGCGACCCTGCGCTTTGACCAATCTGTCGCGGTCAAATGAAAGTGCGAGCAGCCACTGAGGCAACCAGGGATGCCGCTGGCCGACGAGGATTTGTCCGGCCAGCAACATGATGACAAGTCCCACCACCGCGGGTACGCCCGGTATGGCGCCGATCGGGGATATGGTGATGAGTGCCGGCACGATAAGCAGCGGCCCGAAGCTGCGGGTCGAAATCGCCTGGAGCAAATCGCCGACGCTGGCCTGATCGCCCTCGGTTTGTTCCACCATATCGTCTACGAGTGACGTCAGTTTGGCCGCTTCGTTTTCGCTCTTCGTGCCCATGCGTGCGGTCTTCCTTGTTCGACCAGCCTCTTTGCCGGTCTTCGCAGCTGGTCGAAGCGAAATGACCGTGCCCGTGACAAAGGAGTTGAGCAAAGCGCATAAAGACGGGCCCGAGGTTGCAGGTAACCCCGGGCCCGGCGGATTCGATCTTCAGGCGATGCTATTGAGCATCGGCATTCAAGCCGGCGCCGGCGCTCGCGTCGCCCGTGGCGTCGGAGGCCGATGCGCCGCCGGAGGCGTCGATGTTGCCGCTCGCCGTGGCGCTGTTTCGATTCACGCTGGATGCGCCACCGGCGCCTGCGTCAGCCGGCGCACGGCTTTCGGTCGCAGTCGCTGACGAAGCCGTCCCGGCGGCAGCCGCTTCACGGCTCGGCTCAGCGGGCGTCGCCTCGGGCTGGTTGGCGTCGTCCGCCAAGGCAGGTTGCGGCGTTTCGCCGTTCATTGCCTGCGGAGTCTGATTGTCCGCTTGAGCGGGGTTGGTGACATACACTCGACGACCGCCGTCGATAATGTACTCGCGCCCCGCTGCATCCGTGTGAAGTTGGTAGACCTTGCCGTTCGTGTTGCCGTCGACGGCGGCGCTACTGGAGCCGCGGTAAGCAGCGCTGTACTGCTGCGGCTGACTCATGCCGGCGGGAAGTTGATAATCGTCCGTCGTGAAATTGTTCCACTGGTCGTTGCGGTGGTACATCCAATTGCCCTGAGGGTTGTAGTACCACCATTCGCCGTTGTGGCGTTGAAATCGCCAGCGAGCGTCGCGGCTTTGCTGGGCTGCCGTGAGATTGGCCCCGGCGCGAGCTTGAATCGGCAAACCGGGAGTCAATGCCCGCACGCCGGCGGCTGTCCCGCGGGCGACGTTTGCCGCTCCCTGACCGACCCGTCCCACGACATTGGCTGCGGCCTCGCCGGTGCGTCCCACCACGTTGGCGGCGGCGCGTCCCGCACGGCCAGCCGTGTCGACTGCCGCTTCGCCGACATTTGCGGCTGCCTGACCGGTTCGAGCAGCCGTACGACCCGCGGCGCGAACACCAGTCGCAGCGGCTTCGCCGGTGGCGCGGAGACCGTCGCGTACAGGACCCTGCGCGCTAGCGTCGGTCCCGCTCGTGCACGATGCAGCAACCAGCGCCGCGCTCGTAATGATGGTGAATAGCTTTCTCATTGTTTCCTCCTCAAAAGAATCTTTCGAAATCATTGGTGCATTCCCGCATTCGTTGGATTTGCACCAAAAATGGGTGATTGAAGCCGTGGCGTTTCAACGATGCGCTCCGGCCATGTCTTGCCCTCGACCCAAGGCGTGGAGCAGGGACGCAGGCAGTAGGGGGCCGGAGGAACGAATGATCGTTGTTGCCATGTCTGGCTTGCGGCGATGTCGACTCAAACCCTGAGAATCGCTTGAAATTGAATTCGCGTGCATGTGCGACCTGTTGCAGCGCGTCCCAGTCTTCAACGACATCCGTTGGGTGATCATCGGTGCAACCGCCATACCGAACGACGTTGCCAGCCCAGCGCAGGGGTCTGCGAAGGGATTTGCCGCCAACGTGAACTGAAAGCACGCGCTTATTTGTTCGGCTTGAACGGAGTGCGACCGCTTCGGTCGCCGACAAGGCAACCCTAAGCGGCCGATTCTGGCGACCGCCGACCGGCAAGGTGGGAGTTCGGTGTGCGGCGCAATCGAAAGGGCATTTCACCGAAAAGAAGCTCGGGCGAACTCGCAACCGCATCTTGGCGGCGCTCCAGCCGCCGGCGCGCTGAAGTAATACCTGACGAAAAAGAACGACCCTGCCCACCGAACCATTCGTCATGGCGCGGTGGACAGGGCCGTTGTTATTGTTGGCGGCCCGCTTATTGCGATCGTCGATAATCCCGCCGTTTGGCGGCGTCGCCCGTCGGCTCGAAAGGCCGGTCCGCCGAGAATCGCTTCACAGTCGGCTGAATTGCTTCTGCTGCGCGATTCAGGGCGGATTCAATCTTTCCCGACTCGGTATTGATTGGGGAGTGATTGGGCTCGTGGCTAAGCCGTATCCAGTCAACCGCGGCAATCAATCCGACGATGATTGCCGTGGCCGCCGATAGCGCTCGCATGGCTGCGCTGGGAGCATCGCCTCAGTGCCCAAGCTCGACGAGCGTGAGTTAGACGTTGCTTCGCAAGCGAGGCAGTATCAGACTCACCAGGAACAACACGAGAAACGCGAAGAACAGGATTTTTGCGATGCCCGTCGCAGCTCCGGCAATGCCGCCAAAACCAAGGACGGCAGCGATCAATGCGATGATCAGAAATGTAAGTGCCCAGCTTAGCATGATTCACTCCTCGTCAACATAATGGGGTAGGCCACGGCGTCGGCAAGCGATTCTTCCGACCGGCTTCTGGTCGACTTGACCTGCCACCAATACTGCACGCAGCGTGCCAAAGCGATTCTTCGCACGAGCGGCCTCAGAATTGGCGGATTTCCCGCACATTGGTCTCGTCGAAGTACAGTTGCCACAATGCATCTGGCCGAGGCGCTGGCAAGTCGATTTGCTGGCGACCAATCGAGCCACGCTTACTCATCGACGCTCTGGCGCGATTGGATTTAGGCATTGAAGCGCCTCTTTCGCGTTGCGAGAGCGCTTGTTGCGGAACTGTCTGGCTCGACAAAAACCGCTGCAGGGCACTGGTTTTGGAATGTGCCGCACAGGAGGCGGCACCCACGCGACGCTGAATGGTCGATCGGGCAAGGCGAGATGCAACGGGCGGCGTCCGCGACGGTGCATGTTCTGTTGCCTAAACGAGAGAGCAACGAGTGGTCGTCGAAAATGCGTTGGCCCGGGCGCCCCAGGTCGCCGACGCACGCAAGACGCTGGCAAGCCGCCCGCTACCAGCCAACTCCGTGTCGACTTGGCGCTGGTCCGAGTCGTTGTCATCGCCGTTCGTATCGAACGGCGCCCCGCGAATCGTCCCAGGTTGCCGCAACATGGTCGTCCGCCCGTCACGCAGGTGCTCGGAGAACCAGCGTCTGCCGCTCCGTCGACGTGCTTCGAGTGTTGGTTTGCCCAATTCGTGAGAGAAGCCGAGAGATTCTCTGTGACCAGATCCGTAGGACCGATCGGTGGACGACGCGATTGTTGTCTGCACCGAGTCCGTCATCGAGGCCGATTTGACGATGAGACGGGTGTGTAGGCCGGGGCGGCCGGGCGCGATATGATCAACGCAGAAGTCCGCGATGGTCTCATGGGTTCGAACGTGCTGGCAAGCAAAGACGGTTGCACCTCCCCGCTCAACCACGCGACAGGCCGCTGGTTGCAGAGTCTTGCCGCCTGCGTTGTCGAGCCTCACTCGGCCGAATGTCGCGAGACGGCTCCACTCGCTGACGAGACCGGCCGCTTCCTTTGTCTCGGCACATGACTTGCGGACGTGCGTCTATCCCCATGGTCAAAGATACGTCGAAATCGATGCCGCCCGATCACTGGATGATCGGGGCCGGCGCCCTGATCGCGCTACTCGCGTTGGGCATTGCGCTTTCGCTGCATAGTACCCATCGGCTGAGCGAAGACGCGGACGTTCTCGCGCACACGCACGTGGTGATGGACGCACTGGCAGAATTGCGCGGCCGCTTGCGCGAAGCCGAAGCCGCTCAGCGCACTTATCTAATTCTTGGCGGACCGGAAATCCCCCCAGAGCTCCAAGACAATCTCAGTGCATCCGCCGACCAGCTGGCGGTATTGGGCGGCCTCGTGAAGGACAACCCGTCTCAGTTCAAACGCCTGCCTACCCTAGAAACGCACATCAACGAATTTGCCGATGCGGTGACTCATGCTGCGGTCGTTCGGCACGATGAAGGCTTCGACGCAGCGCGAGAGATCGTCAGACGCGGCAAAGCTCGCCGCATGATGGCGACAATCAGCGACGAGATACGTCAGATGGATAATGCAGAGCGATCGCTATTGACCAGGAGACTTAACGAGCGAAACGGATCTTACGTTCGCGCCCTATTGGTCGGCGCCTTGTCAGGTCTGGCGGGAATCGTTGGTTTGATCGCGTTTATCTACACGCAGAGGCGGGACTTGACCAATCGCCTTGCCGCGGCGGCCGAAATCGCGGAACAGCGTGAACTGATGGCAACGATTGTCGAGTCATCCAACGATCCCATTATCAGTAAATCGCTCGATGGAACGATCCAAAGTTGGAATGCAGCCGCCCGACGGCTCCTGGGATATCAGGCCAAGGAAATTATCGGACAGTCGATATCGTTGATCCTGCCGGAAGGCGGTCAAGCGGAGGAGGCTGCATTGATAGAACGATTGCGTCGCGGCGAACGGATCACGCAATGTGAAACGACGCGCATCCACAAGGATGGAAAGGCGATCGACGTCGTGCTTACGATTTCGCCAATTCACAACGCAGCCAAGGAGATTGTCGGAGCCTCGACAATCGTCCGCGACGTGAGCGAGCGCAAGGCGGCGGAACAAGCGATTCGCGAGAGCGAGGAGAGGTTTCGCACGTTGGCGGACAATATGTCGCAGTTCGCCTGGATGGCAGACCCCCAGGGATGGGTCTTTTGGTACAATCAGCGCTGGTATGAATATACTGGGACGACGCTTGAGGAGATGCAGGGATGGGGCTGGCGCAAGGTCCATCACCCCGATCACGTCGATCGCGTCGTCGAGCGACTTCAATGGTCATGGGGCACCGGCGAAGTCTGGGAGGACGTATTTCCGCTCCGCAGCAAGAGCGGCGAGTACCGCTGGTTTCTTTCCAGAGCGCTGCCGATTCGCGACAGCCAGGGCAACGTAACCCGCTGGCTTGGTACAAACACCGACGTCACCGAACAACGAGAAACCGAGCAGGCGCTGAAGGATGCGGATCGACGCAAGGACGAGTTCCTGGCCATGCTGGCGCACGAGTTGCGTAATCCTCTCGCCCCGATCCGAAACGGACTCGAGTTACTGGCCCGCGACCAAACCTACGACGCAGCAGCCATTACGCTGATGCAGCAGCAGGCGGCGCAACTAGTCCGCTTGGTCGAAGACTTGCTCGACGTGTCGCGGTTCATGCGCGGGACGGTCGAATTGCGATTGGCGCCTCTCGATCTGGTGGAACTTGCGATGCAGCGCGCCGAGTCGGCTCGCGAAATGATCCGCGACCGTGGCCAAACGCTTACGCTCCACGTGCCGGAAGAGCCGATGTGGCTCACTGCCGATGCCGTGCGAATCGGCCAGGTGATCGACAATCTGCTCAACAATGCGTCAAAGTACTCTGATGAAGGCGGTGCCATTGAACTGAGCGTTGCAAATCGCGATGAACGCGCGGTGATTGAGGTGCGCGACGACGGCATGGGGATCGACGTCGAACTGCTGCCTCGCATTTTTGACCTCTTCACTCAGTCCGCCCAAGCCCTTGATCGCTCGCAAGGGGGGTTGGGCATTGGGTTGACTGTCGTTCAGCAACTCGTCGAACTTCACGGCGGACGGGTCCGCGCAACGAGCGAGGGAGGAGGCAAAGGATCGATCTTCACGGTCGATTTGCCCCTTGCAGAACAGGAAGCGTGCGAAGCTGTCGATGGCGACTCGCAAGAATCCGACGCCATTGAACCGACGGTGGGGTTCCGGGTGCTTGTCGTCGACGATAATGTCAGTGCCGCATGGATGTTGACAAAGCTGCTGGAGAAGCTCGGCCCCCATCAGGTCGAAGCCGTCAATGACGGTCCGATGGCAATTGAAAGGACGCTGGCATTGAAGCCGGACGTCGTTTTTCTTGATATCGGCTTGCCCGCGATGGACGGCTATCAAGTTGCCCGCGACCTGCGTTCTCGCGCGGAGTGCCGCGACACCTACCTCATTGCGCTCACAGGCTACGGTCAAGAGGAAGACCGCCGTCGTTCGCGCGAGGCAGGGTTTGACCACCACCTTGTCAAACCGGCTGACATCAGCGAATTGGAGGCCGTCTTTGAGAGGCTTGCAGCGCGTACTCTCAATGCAGAGTGAGCCAATTCAAGCCCCGCGTCGCCCGTCGTCCCACGGGGGTCAATAAGGACCGGTGCGAATCACCACGGTTGGCGCAAGTATCTGCCGGCGGGCTCCCTTGGTGCAGCCAGCCATCCTGGTCTTGATGATTTCCACCGCGGTATCGACGACTTCCTGCCAAGGGATTGCGATCGTGGTGAGATTCAGTTCTTCCGCGACAGGAGCATTGTCGAAGCCGACAATCGGCGGCAAATCGAGGTTCTTCGCCCGCGCAAAGCCGATCACGCCTTCGGCAAGTCGATCGTTGCAGCAGAAGAGAGCCGTAGGGCGTTGCGAGAAGAGCAAAGGAGCAGCATTCCAGCCGTCCTCTCGATTCCATGACCCAGCGTGAACAACTCGTCGCAGGTCGATCGGAAGCAGTGATCGAAACCCCGCGATTCGATCGCGGCTACGGGCGTCCCCATCGTGAGCGGCCAAGACCATCGCCCGCTTGAGGAGTCCTGCCCGTTCGCGAAAATCCTTGTGGGCGAGCAGAACTTCGGCGGCGCAAACGCCGCCCGAGTAGTCGTCTGTTGAGATCGTGTCGATGCACGAGCCGCCAATCCCCGGGATGCGTCGATCGTTGAGGAGGAGCGCGAATGTCTTGGGGCCGGTCAATCCGCTGCGGACATCGCCGGTTGGCTGTGACTCCCAGTAAACCGGCAGCAGGCCCGGACGCCTCTTGAGCTGCGATACGGACCACGACGTTGCGTACGGGATTGCGGCCTTTTCCAACGCGGCTTCGAGAAGCGCCTTGAGCCTGGCGCCGAAGCTCTGCGGGCGCTTTGCGCGCGGATGAAACAGCAGCAACACGCCGGTGGGCGCGGGAACGGCGCCGGCGACGAAGGTTCCTGCTCCGCGCCGAGCTTCCAGCAGCCCCTCGGCAACCAATGCCGTAACGATCCGGTGCGCGGTTTGATAACAGATGTCGTGCCGGCGGGCGATGGCCCGCGTCGAGGGAAATCGCTCCCCCGGACCAAGGCCTCCGGCCTCGATATGATCCCGCAGCAGGCGGTCAACGCGACGGACTTTCTCGGAAACAGGTCGTGCCATGCGCGCCATCATAATCATATCACTTTGTCTTACAAGTGTTTGACTAATGGTGCGCCGGTTTCTAAGTTGACGCTACGACGCGCTGACCGGCCCGCTGTCTGAAGGTCTCGTCGAGACGGTTGTCTGATTCGTTTGTGACATCAATCGCCCGGACGAGATTCCCCGGGGCGACGCCAGTGAACGTTTTGACGATTGGCGAAGCGCGGCGATGTATGGTCGCGCGTCGCCGCCCCTTGCAATCCCGCGCAGCGAGTTCGCTGTGCAGTCCGCGCACAACTAGCAGGGCAATGACGCCATGAGCCGCCCCTCGCCGTTTCGTCGTTCCCTGGTCGTCCTTGCTTTGCAAGGCGGGGCTGGCGTCCTTGTCGTATGTTCTGTCCTGCTTTGGTGTGCGTGCGGGTTTGCTGCGGACGTTGTCACGATGACGAATCCGCATCCCGACTCGTCGGGAGACAAATGGCAGGACCTATTTCGGTCGGATCTTTCCGACGCCGAAGGTTCGCCCGCCGGGTGGAAATACGAGGACGGCGTGCTCGCGGCAACGAAGGATGAGGTGATTTGGACGGCCCGCAGCTATGAGAACTTCACGCTCGACTTGGAGTTCCAGAATTCCGAAGGGACTAACAGCGGGGTCATCGTCTACGCCAGTGACATGAAGGATTGGATTCCCAATTCGGTGGAAATACAGATTGCAGACGATTCGTACAAGAAATGGGCCGAATCGCCGCGAAACTGGCAGTGCGGGGCGATCTTCAGCCACGTGGCTCCCGCCGAGAGTCGCGTCAAAGCTCCTGGGGAATGGAATCGCATGTCAATCTCGTGTCTCGGGCCGGCAATCAGTGTCGCCGTGAACGGCAAAATGGTCGCAGAGATGGACATGCGACGCTGGCGCAGCGCCGCGATCAATCCGGACAAGACGGCGATTCCCGCATGGCTCAGCCGGCCTCTCTGCGAATTGGCCACCGAAGGCCGCATCGGTTTGCAGGGCAAGCACGGCCCAGCACCGATTCGTTTCCGAAGGTTGAGAATTAAAGAGAACGTGACGGCAAGCCAAAAGCAAGACGACAAATCGCCCGGCGAAGAGAGCGACGTTTCCAAGGAATCGGCCGAGACGTCGCCATGAACCACTCGCTGAATTCCAAGGTCATTGTCATTGTCGGAGGGACGACCGGCTTGGGGCTTTCGGCGGCGCGGGCGTTGGTTGCTGAAGGGGCGCGGGTCGTCGTCGTCGGCCGCAACACCGCATCGGCCGAGTTGGCACAGGCTGACTTGGGCCGCACCGCGATCGCCATGACCGGCGACGCCGTGGATTCCGACACCGCCCCGGCAGCGATCGCCCGCGCGATTGAAGCCTTTGGCGGTTTTCACGGACTGTATCACGTCGCCGGGGGCAGCGGGCGCTCGTACGGCGACGGGCCGATTCACGAACTCACCGACGAAGGCATTCAGCGCACCCTCGATCTGAATCTCGCCTCGCTAATCAAATCGAACCGCGCCGCAGCGCGGGCGTTCATGCAACGGGGTACGCCGGGAGCGGTGCTGAACATGGGGAGCGTGTTGGGGATGTTCCCGGCGCCCCGTTTTTTCGCAACCCATGTCTATGCCGCGGCCAAGTCGGCGATCACGGGGTTGACGCGAAGTTGTGCGGCCTATTACGCCCCCTTTGGGATTCGCTTCAACGTCGTCGAGCCGGCGCTGGTCGAAACGCCCATGTCGCGGCGTGCGTCCGAAGACGATGCGATCATGCAATACGTCGCCGCCAGGCAACCGCTCGACGGGGGCCGACCCGGCGCCGCTTGCAATGTTAATGGCGCCGCCGTCTTTTTGCTGTCTGACGCGGCTTGTTCGATCACAGGACAGGTGCTGGCTGTTGACGGCGGGTGGTCGGTTTGCGACGGCGGCCCGGCCTCCGGAGAATCGGCATGAGGAGCCTGGGCATCGACATCGGCGGCACCCGCACCAAAGCGGCTCTCGTTGACGACGACGGTCGCATTCACGCCGCGCGAGAAATGGACACCTGCCACGATCTGCCCGAGTTGACGTCCGCGGTGAGGACTCTCGTCGACGAGCTTGCCGACGATGCTTCCCCCGTCGGCCTCGCTTCGCCCGGCTTGGCGGCGCGCGACAATCGTTCGATCGCCTGGATGAAAGGCCGCATGGCAATCGTGGCCGGGTTGGTTTGGGAGGATGTACTCGCCAGACCCGTCGCGGTGCTGAACGACGGTCACGCCGCGG
>JAGQOU010000257.1 GCA_020427145.1 Planctomycetales bacterium
CCGGGGTGATCTCGTTGCGGAAGGACTTGCCGGTCTGGGCGATGCCGAAGGGGGGCTTCTTCCGCGCCGTCTGCATGACGTTGAGGAAGTTGACGAAGATGCCCTGGGCCGTTTCGGGGCGCAGGAAGGCCGCGTCCTCGGCCGTGCCCATCGCGCCGACGATGGTCTTGAACATGAGGTTGAATTCGCGCGGTGCGGTCAACGTGCCCATTTCAGTCGCGTCTGGGCCGAGCACCATTTTGTAGGCATCAGCTCTGAGGTTCGACAGATCAGTCAGCATCTCCCCGGTGTCGAGGTTCTGCCAATGTGTTCCTTGGGCGGGAGAGTGAGCTGGATCGAGTGCTTGCGGCAACGACAGCGTTGGGCCGTCAATCAATTGGTCGGCTTGCTTCGCCCGAAGTCCAAAATGCTTGAGCGCACGGCGTTTGATGTCAGCCTCGGTGTCCTCTGCGACCGAAGTAATGAAAGCAACGGAATGGTCTCCGGTTGGATTGAATCTAGCAATCCATTGCCCCTTGATCTGATCAAAACGATAACGCCGCTTCGTCTCGCGGCAGTCGACCATCATGTCACAGAACAAATCAAAATGCCCCGAGCACTTCCACACTTGCGGGTGCATGATGATCGTGCAGTCGAGCCCCGTCATTTCATACGGCGCCGGCGCTCCGGGGGGCGCCACGAGCTCGTCGTGCCCGGTGACCATGTCTTGCCACCAGGCGTTTTTGAGATTGCGCTTCAACTCGACGCCCAGCGGACCGTAGTCCCAGAACCCGTTGAGGCCGCCGTAGATCTCGCTCGACTGAAATAAGAATCCGCGCCGCTTGCACAGCGAGACGAGTTTGTCCATTTCCATAGTTGGTCACGCTTCGTTCAAAGAAGTGTTCGCGCAAAGGCGCGACGGCGCAAAGAACGCGCGAAGCCGATTGCCAAGCGCGTCGCTCAAGGAGAGATTCTTTGCGAGTCCTTCGCGCCATTGCGCCTTTGCGAGACAAACCTGCTGCGCGAAGGATCGGCCATTCTAGTCGCCCGGGCGGCCTTCGCCTACGCCAAGCGGATTTCGCCCGTGCGGCGGTCCTGCACCGGGACGACCGCCAGCGAGTCGAGGTTCGCGCACCGCGGCAGATCGTCGCCGAGGTCCAAATCGAGCAGCGTCCGGCCGTGCTTGGTGCGGGTCAGCTCGTCGGCAAATTGCTCGGCTTCGCTGCGGCCTGAGGCCCGCGCGGCGGTCACCAGCTCGGCCCACTCGCGCAGGGCCTTGTCGGCCCACTCGTTGGTGCTGCGCGGCGGCTGCGTGGGAAACTCATGCAGCAGCAGGTGGGCGATCGCTCCGGCCGCCAGCACGTCGTCCCGGCCGACCACGCCGCCCGTGCCGGCGCACAGGATGTCGACCTCGGCGTCGCCGGCGACCGCCTCGCAGACCGCCTGGCGATTGACCGCCGCGCCCACGATCACCCGCGAGGCCAGCCGGGCGTGCTCCAGCGCCCGCGTGCCGTTGGTCGTGGTGAACAGCACCCGCTTGCCGAACGCAGCGTCGGGGGTGTACTCGGCGGGCGAATTGCTCAGGTCGAACCCTTCGATCAACTCGCCGCCGCGCTCGCCTCCCAGCAGCGTGCGGGAGCGGTCGAGCCCCGCGGCCGCTCGGCGCGTCGCGTCGACTTCCACGAACGGCACGACGCACTCGGCCCCCGCGGCCAGCGCCTGGCAGATGGTGGTGGACGCCCGCAGCAGGTCGACGACAACCACCGTGCGGCCGGCCAACTCCGCCTCGCTAACAAACTGCGGCAAGTAGTGAATGCGAAGTTGCATGCCAGTGACGATACGCTGAAAAAGCCGCGGCCAGCAGTTGCGGAAACCGCTCGCAGGTTCGAAACGGCGCCACGGAGGGCGCGGCGCGGCGAAGCCCCCAGGAGGCAGGCCGGCCGCGGCCAAGTTAAGCTCCCCCAGCGCCCGCCGGTTTGCGCTAGCAAGCCCCCGATTCTATGGCGATACTGGATGAGGCGCCATCGCTCCGCATGCGAGCGGTCGGCGTCAGCCGGTTGTTCGCTGATCTTCCGTTTTTCCACGCTCACGCGCTATCCGTTCCCGTTAACAGCCGACTGACGTCGGCCGCTCGCCCCAGTCATTGCCATGCCCGCCACCGCCACGCCGCCATTGCCCGTCGACAAATCGGGCGAGCGCGTGCGCCGCATGTTCGGGCAGATCGCGGGGCGCTACGACCTGCTCAATCACTTGCTGTCGCTGAACATCGACAAACGGTGGCGGCGCAAGACGGTGCGACTCGTCCCCCCGGCCCCGGGGATGCGCGTGCTGGACGTCTGCACCGGCACCGGCGATTTGGCGCTGGCTTACCACGCCGCGGGACAGGGGCAGGTGGAAGTGGTGGGCACGGACTTCTGCCACGAGATGCTTGAGATCGCCCGCCAAAAAACCGCAGGTCGCAACCCACAAAAAGCCGCGACCGGTGGTCGCGCAGAAGCACGCCACGGATCGCCGGAAACAACCAACGCAAGCCCCCAGCACAACGCCCTGGGGGCTGCGCTGCGCTCCGTCCCCAGCCACCCGCCCCAACGAGCGTCCGCCATCCCCTGGATCGAGGCCGACTCCCAGCATCTGCCGTTCGGCGACGACGAGTTTGATATTGTCACCGTCGCGTTCGGCCTGCGCAACGTCGCCGACACCGACGCGGGCCTGCGCGAAATGACTCGCGTCTGCCGCCCGGGGGGCAAGGTCGCCGTGTTGGAGTTCACCACCCCCCGCCGGCAACCGCTGCGAGGCGCCTACGGCTGGTATTTTCGCCGCGTGTTGCCGAAAATCGGCCAACTCCTGGCACGCAATCGCGAAAGCGCCTACGACTACCTGCCCGAGAGCGTCGGCCAATTCCCGCAGTACGAACAGCTCGTCCAGCGAATGGAAGCGGCGGGCCTGGGCGAGGTGAAATTCCACCCGTTCACACTCGGCGTGGCAACATTGTACGTCGGCGCGAAGCGGGCAAAATGAAGTATTTGGTTTTTACCACAGAGTACGCAGAGGACGCGGAGAGACGTTGGGACGAACCGACCGCCATCGACAGCGACGGATCGCTCGAATGGGGAGTGGTCGTCGAAAACAGATGAGATATTCGAGCAGATCACGGTGGAATTTGTGTGGCTAGGATGAATCGCAAACATTTCTTCTGTGACTATTGTGTATTTTCACGACAATTGATTCCCCTGTCCGCGAAACCCGTGTCCTCCGTGGTTTATCCTTGCTTCGTGCTCTCCGTGTCTCCGTGGTTCTCTTTTCGCATTTGAAGACTCGATTTCCATGTCTGTCAAAAACATAGTCGTCGGCGTCACCGGGGCCAGCGGGGCGGTTTATTCGTTGCGGCTGATTGAAGTGCTGCTCGCCACCGGGCACGACGTCCACCTGTCGATCAGCCCCACCGGCGCCCATGTCATTCGCGAGGAGATGGACCTGCGCGTCGACCTCGACGATTTCCAGCCCAGCGATCTCATGCTCGACGACGTGACCCACGCCTCCGACAGCAAGATCCGCCTGCTGCAGGCCTCCGCCGGCATTGGCACGGCCGATAGCAACGTGCTCAGCGTCGACGCCGGCAAGCCGGGTGAATTGCATTACCATCACTTCCAGGACTTTTCCTCGCCGATCGCCAGCGGGTCGTTCATCACCGAGGGGATGGTCATCACCCCCTGCTCGGGCACCACGCTCGCCGCCGTGGCCCACGGCACGTCGGGCAACCTCATTCAGCGCGCCGCCGAGGTGCATCTCAAGGAACGCCGCAAACTGATTCTCGTGCCCCGCGAGACGCCGCTGTCGTTGCCCGCGATCGACAACATGCGCAAGTGCACCGAAGCCGGCGCGGTCGTGCTGCCCGCCGCACCCGGATGGTATCACGGCGTGACCACGCTGCGCGACCTGGTCGACTTCATCGCGGCGCGGATCTGCGACCAGCTGCGCATCGACAACTGCCTCATCGACCGCTGGGGGGCGAAGGAATAGCGGCCCGAGCCGCGGCGTCCCCGCCCGCGGCGAATTGATTGACGTGGCGCGCAAAGCCGCCAAGGCGCAAAGCTATTCGCCAAGCATTTGCAGCACCGCGAGATGAGTTCTTGCCTCCAATCGCTAACTCCTTCCCCGGGCGTTTTCCTTTGCGTCTTTGCGTCTTTGCGCGAGACTATCTAATGTTCGCCACCATTCGCCATTTCCTCTCGCTGATCCGCTTCAGCCACACGCTGTTCGCGTTGCCCTTTGCGCTGCTGGCGATGCTGATGGCGGCGCGATTGTCGGTCGTTGACGTCGCGCGTCATTCGGGCGTGATTCCCTGGGACGGTGTCATTGCGATGGACGACGGACCAGAGGGCCCGTCGGTAACGTTCATTGGCGACATCACGATTGGCGGCGTTTCAATTGATATTCGCCAGCTGCTCGGTACGCGGTTTCTGCTTTCAGTCAAGCAACTCCTTGGCATCCTGCTCTGCATGGTCACGGCCCGCAGCGCGGCGATGGCGTTTAATCGGCTCGCCGATCGCGACATCGATGCGGGCAACCCGCGCACCGCGGGGCGGCACATCCCGGCGGGGATTCTCAGCGCCGGGCAGGTCACCGCGTTCGCCGCCGCGTGCTCGGCGGGATTTGTGACCAGCACGCTGTTGTTTCTGCCGAACCGGCTGCCGCTGTATTTGTCTGTGCCGGTGCTGCTGTTTCTGCTGGCGTACAGCTACATGAAGCGGGTGACCTCGCTGGCCCATTTCTGGCTGGGGGCGGCGCTGGCCCTGTCGCCCATGGCGGCGTGGATCGCCATTCGGGGCGAGGCCGTGACCGCCAATCCGCTCGATCTGGCGCCCGCTGCGGTCCTCGGGGCGGCCGTGCTGGCGTGGGTCGCGGGGTTCGACATGATCTACGCCTGCCAGGACGTCGATTTCGACCGCACCGCCAAGCTGCACAGCGTCCCGGTGCGGCTCGGCGTGGCGGGCGCGCTGCGCCTAGCCGCCGGCTGTCATTTCGCGACAATAGTGGCACTGGCCGCCTTGCCGCTGGTCTATCCGCCCTTCGGGTGGGTCTGGTGGACCGGGATCGCCGCCGTGGCTGTGCTGCTGATTTACGAGCACGCCCTGGTGCGGCCCGACGACCTGACCCGCGTGAACGCGGCGTTTTTCCACGTCAACGCCGTGATCAGCCTGGGCCTGCTGGCGGTTGGACTGGCAGACCTGTTGATAACCAAGACTTGATCGTCTCGCTCAAAACGCCAAGTCGCCAAGTACATTGCTGATACTCCAACGGCTTGGCGTCGTGCATTGCGCCCTCCCGTCGTTGCGCGAGTTCAATCGGAAGTCTCAGAAAGCCACTCGGAAAGAGCCGTCATGTTGCGCACGTCGTCGCCCATTCTCAAACCCATTCGCGACAAGGTCGAAGCCGGCCAACGGCTTTCTTTCGACGACGGGCTGCTGCTGTCCTCCGACGACGTACCGCTGCCCGAGTTGGGCGAGTTGGCCAACCTCGTGCGCGAGCGCAAGAACGGCAACGCCGGCTATTACAACATCAACACGCACCTGAACCCCACCAACGTGTGCGTGTACCGGTGCGTGTTCTGCGCGTTCCGCGCCGACCTGCGCGACCCCAAGGGGTACTGGATGACCGACGAGCAGATCCTCGCTCGCGGGCAGGAGGCGGTGGACAACGGCTGCACCGAGATGCACATCGTCGGCGGCCTGCATCACATGCAGGGGTACGACGCCTACCGCAACGTCATCAGCCTGCTGCACGACAACCATCCCTCGCTGCACCTCAAGGCGTGGACCCCCGTCGAGATCGACTGGTTTACCCGGCAGACCAAGAAGTCGATCGAGTGGGTGCTGGCCGACATGAAGGACGCCGGGCTGGGCAGCCTGCCAGGGGGCGGGGCCGAGATCTTTCACCCCGAGGTTCGTCACCAAATCTGCGAGCACAAGGCCGACGCCGGCCGCTGGTTCGAGACCCACCGCGCGGCCCACGCGCTGGGCCTGCGCAGCAACTGCACGATGCTGTACGGCCACGTCGAGCAGGCGTACCACCGCATCGACCACCTCTGCCGGCTGCGCGAGCTGCAGGACGAGACCGGCGGCTTTCAAACGTTCATCCCGCTGGCGTTCCACCCCGACAACACGGGCCTGAGCCACATCAAAAAGCCCAACGCGCTGATGGACCTGCGGACGATGGCCGTCAGCCGGCTGATGCTCGACAACGTGCCGCACATCAAAGCGTATTGGATCATGCTGGGCGTCGGCACGGCCCAGATCGCGCTGTCCTACGGCGCCGACGACATCGACGGCACGGTCCGTCACGAACTGATCTACCACGACGCCGGGGCC
>JAGQOU010000258.1 GCA_020427145.1 Planctomycetales bacterium
TGTATGTAGGCCAGCAAGCAACCAAGTGATCCGGGATTGTCACCGCTGCGTGTACAGGAACTACTCAAGGATAGGGCAAAGCCGTCAGGACAGCGTGATATAAGTAGCGTGCCACCGTGAGGAAACCGATCACGATTCGGTTATCTGAAGCGCAATGCAGAAATTGATAGTTTGATGTATAATTTATTTGGCGGCTTAGGTGGTATCCTATTTTGACGACAATGAGCTTTGCGTATTTTCCACGAGCGATTGGGCTACTGTTATTGGGCAGGCGCTCGTCCACTACGTTGCCGTCGGTAGCCTGACACAGATTATGAATCAGTTACAGTTATTCTTTCTCGGTCCTTTTACTGTTGTTCACAACCGCACTACCGTAACCGACTTTGAAAGCAACAAGGTGCGCGCCTTGTTAGTGTACCTTGCGGTGGAGCAGGGCGAACATACGCGCACCGCGCTAGCCGCGCTGCTATGGCCTGACTACGATGAGCGCAACGCCCGGACGAATCTGCGCCAAGTGCTGTACCAACTGCGCCGTGTGCTGGGGGACGAACAAGCACAGCCGCCTACGCTGTTGATTAGCCGCCACGCAATAAGCTTTAATCCGGCTGCGGACTGCTTTGTTGATGTGACTACCTTGCGCGCACTGCTGGCCCAAGTCGCCGCCCACGATCACCCTACCTTGGCGAGCTGTGAGCCCTGTTTGGAACGGCTCCGGCAGGCGGTTGACCTCTATCGCAATGACTTTCTCATCGGTTTTGCATTGGATGACAGTGCCGCATTTGAGGAGTGGCGGCGCATTACGCAAGAACAACTCCATCTCCAGATACTCGATGCCTTGACACAGCTGGGGGACGCCGCCGAAGCCGCCGGCGAAGACGCGAAGGAAGGCGTCGAGGCCGCCGCCGAGAAGGCGAAGGAAGGCGTCAACGAGGCCGCTGAAAAGGTGAAAGAAGCGACCGACAAGTAGCCGCAGTCGGCGCGCGACGGTGAAACGACCTCACGGCCGTGCGCGCGGACCACGAGTCCGCCGCACGGCCGCTTTTTATTCCAGCGGGTGGCTGGGGACGCAGCGAAGCGAAGCCCCCAGGGCGTCGCCGCCCAGCCGTTCGGACCGTACGATAGCCTCGCCGCGGCGCGCCGCTGATTGATCCATGCACGACCATAGCCACGACCACGCAGGCGCCGCCGACTACAACAAGGCGTTTGCGTTGGGGATCGCGCTGAACCTCGTGTACGTGGCGGCCGAGGCGGCCAGCGGCGTGCTCGGCGGGTCGGTCGCCTTGCTCGCCGACGCGGGGCACAACCTCAGCGACGTCGTCGGGCTGCTCTTGGCCTGGGCGGGACACGCGCTGGCCATGGCGCCCCCCACCACCCAGCGAACCTATGGCTGGCGCGGCACGTCAATCCTCGCAGCGCTGTTCAACGCCCTGATCCTGTTGGTCGCCCTCGGGGCCATTACCACCGAAGCGATCCGGCGGTTCGCCGAACCCGCCGAGGTCGCCGGCGGCGCCATCATCCTGGTCGCCGGCATCGGCGTCGTCGTCAACACCGCCACGGCGCTGTTGTTCATCAGCGGCCGCAAAGACGACGTGAACATCCGCGGCGCCTTTCTCCACATGGCCGCCGACGCGGGCGTGTCGGTCGGCGTCGTCGTCGCGGGCGTCCTCATTCAGGCCACCGGCCGGCAGTGGATCGACCCGGTCGCCAGCCTGCTGATCGCCGCGGTGGTATTCGTCAGCACCTGGGGATTGCTCAAAGACTCGATCAACCTCGCCGTGCAGGCGGTCCCGCGCGGGATCGATCCCGAGGAGGTGGCCGCGTACCTGCGCGGACTCCCCGGCGTCTCGGCCGTCCACGACCTGCACATCTGGGCGATGAGCACCACCGAAACGGCGCTGACCGTCCACCTGGTCAAACCGACCGTGGAAGACGAAGACGCGCTGCTGGAGGAAATTCACCACGAACTGGCCCACCGCTTCCGCATCGGGCACATCACGGTGCAGATCGAACGCAACAACCAAGCAGCCTGCCGCCAAGCGCCGGACGACGTGGTGTGACAAACCCCGTTGTCGTTTCTCTCCGAGAATGGCGCCGACGCTTCAAGGGATTTGCGTGGGAATCGCGACTGCTACGGTCCCGCATAGATATCGAACAGCGACCACAGAATTGTGCCCCAACCGGCCGACATCAATGTGGCTCCGAGCAGCAATCCAATACCCCAACCTGTCCTTCGATGAACCCACGCCGCGCGCACACAGGCGAAACCCATGATTCCGAGAAGCAATAGCCCAAGTAGTAGCATTGCCGCAGTGTACGAGGTTGCGGCAGAGCCGCAAAGATCGTCGAGCTACGGGCGCTTTGCGCGGACTCGCGATTCGCACGTTAGAATCACTCGCAACTACGCCAGCAACCCGCTGATGATCTTCCCCCCGCCGGCGATCTTCATTGGGCGGCCGTTGGTCGCCGTGTAGGTTGTGTTCAGCGAGACGCCCATGCCCGCCAGGACGGTGGCCATCAGGTCTTCGCTGCTGTAGGGCTCGGTCTCCAGGCGGGTGCCGTCTTCGTTGGTGGCGCCAATCACCCCGCCGCCGGCGAGTCCGCCGCCGCCGGCGACCACGCTCCAGCTGCGGGCCCAGTGGTCGCGGCCGGCGTTTTCGTTGATCCGCGGCGTGCGGCCAAACTCGCCCATCCACAGTACGACCGTGTCGTCCCACAGGCCGCGTTCGCTGAGGTCGTTGACCAGGGCGCTCATCGCCTTGTCGAGCTCGGGGAGTTTGTCCTCCAGCGTGGTAAAGCAGTTCTGGTGCAGGTCCCAGCCGCCCATGCTCACTTCCACAAACGGCACGCCCACCTCGACCAGCCGTCGGGCCATCAGGCACCCCCGGCCGAAGCCGCCCGTGCCGTACATCTCGCGCATCGACTCGGGTTCCTGGTCGACCTTGAAGGCTTGCATCTGCTCGCTGGTCATCAGTTCCAGCGTGCTGTCGAGCACCTTGGCGTGCTCCTCGGCGGCGCTGCCGCGATTTTCGCGGATGAACCGCTTTTCGAGAATCGAGAGCAGCTGCATGCGATCCATCATCCGCGCTTCGTCGGGCGACCGCTCAAGATTGCGCACGCGGCCGTTGGGGTCGACCTGGAACGGGGCGTACGCCATGCCCAAAAAGCCCGGCCCCTCGCTGGCGCCGCCGATGGAAATGAACGGGGGAATCTCCAGGCCGGCGACCTGCGACTCGCGAGCCACCACGCTGCCGTAGCTGGGATGCACCACGTTGGGATTGGGCACGTAGCCGGTGTGCATGTAGTACGTGCCGCGGGTGTGGTCCGCCTCGCGGGTGCTCATCGAGCGCACCACGGTCAGCTTGTCCATGCAGCCCGCGACGTTGGGCATCAGCTGGTTGATCTGGGCCTCGCCCGCGGTGGCGATCGGCTTGTACTCGCCGCCGGTCGTGGCGCCGGGCTTCATGTCCCAGATGTCAATCGTGGGCGGCCCGCCCCCCATCCACAGCAGGATGCACGCCTTGTGATTCTTCTTGATCTGCGCCGCGTTGGCGCGCAGCGCCCCGCCCAGCGTCAATGCCGAACCGGCCAGCGCGCTGGCTCCCGCAAGGTGCTCCAGAAAATGGCGACGAGTCATACCGGCGGGCGGGCGATAGAACATGGCAAATGAGGGGTGAGAGGTCGGAGGTCAGTGGACGGAGCTGCGAGCGTCGCGACGGGGTGGTCCAAGAGATTCGTTAGGCAGGTTCAGGCGGCACAGACGCTCCGCAATCCCTGACCTCCGACCTCTGAACTCTCCCCTCGATCCTAATGCACCAGTATAAATTCGTTGCTGTTGAGCACCGCCCACCACACGTCGGCGAGCGTTTCGGGAACGTCCCCGCCCCGGGCGGCAAGCAGGGCGTTGCACGCTTTGGACTCCTCGCGGGTCGGCGTGCGCGCCAAAGCCGCGCGGTACAGGTAGTTGATCTTCTCGCGGTCGGTGAGCCCGGGGTCGCCGGCGATCTTGGCGAGAAAGCTGCCGCCGCCGGTGCGGGTGGCGCGGGCGACCAGCTCGCCGTTCATCATCGTCAGCGCCTGCGGGATGGAACCGTTGAACGTGGTCGCCTCGGTCCCTTCGTCGTTGCCGAACGCCGTGGCGAACTGAGAGAGCCACCGCTGCTTCAGCGCGTCGCGCATGTCTTCCTTCACCGTCGCGTCGGCCCGCGTCGCGGCAAGCAGCGAGTCGTACAGCTGCTCGGCGGTCATTTGCCGCAGGTAGAAGCGGCTGAATAGCGGCGGGCGACCCTGTTGCGGATCGTCGTCGGCGTTGCGATTGGAGATTTGACTGGAAAGCCCGTAGGGGCGACTCAGCACGATCGCCCGCATCAACTCCTTGAGGTCGTAATCGCTCGCCGCGAAGTTGGCGGCCAACTCGTCCAACAGCTCAGGATGCGACGGCGGATTGTGCGGGCCCATGTCGTCGATCGGCTTGGTGAACCCATAGCCGAAAAAGTGGGCCCACATGCGATTGACGAGCGCCCGCGAGAATTCGTCCGACTTGAGGATCAGCTTGGCGAGCTCCTGCCGGCGATTGACCTCGGCGATGCGGCCGCTGTTGCCGTACTCGGCGCCGCGGTCGGCAAACAAATCAACCAACGCGGTGCCGTCGACAAACACCGGAAAAGCCACGCGGACCAGGCCGTTGCGCAGCTCATAGTAAATCGGCGCCGCACGGACCGACCCGGCGCCCCGATCCACGAGCTTGCCATCCTCAATCTCCAGCACGATGTCGGTGCGGCGATCGCGGCCGCCCATCGTGCCTTCGCCGAGGAAGTCGCCGTCGTACAGCGTCGCGTAGCGCGTTTGCACGTCGGGGTCGTCGTCACGCCGCACGCGCACGCGAGTTTGGCGGAAGAACGCGTTGAGTTCCCAGAATTGATTCTGGCGATAGTCGTTGAACGGGTGATTGTGGCACTGCGTGCATTGCACGCCCATGCCGAGCATCAGCTGGGCGGTCTTCGCCGTCGCCTGCACGCCGCCTTCGTCGAGCTTTTCGACGAGAAAATTCACGGCGCCGTTGTAGTTGGGCATATCAGGGCGCGCGTCGCCCGTGGCCGTCAGCAATTCGCGAGCGAGTTGGTCGTACGGCATGTTTTCCAACAACGCCGCCTCGAGGTAGTCGGTTAAGCCCTCGCGGCTGGTGAGCGACTGCCGCATCGTGCCGCCCGTGCGGCCGATGAGCAGATTGGTCCAAATGCCGGCCCAACTGCGGGCGTACTCGCCGGCGTACTCGCCGCCCAGAAGGCGATTGACCAACTCGGCCCGCTTGTCAGGCGACTTCTCGGCGAGAAACGCGTCCAACTCGGCAACCGTGGGGATGCGACCAATCAGGTCGAGAAAGACGCGGCGACACCACTCGCCCTCGGTCGCCGGCGAGGCGGGGCGAACGTCATTCTCTTGCCACCCGCGGGCGATCAACTCGTCGATGCGCGCGGAGCCGTCCGAGGCCGCGGCGCGTGACAGCGACGCCTCGGTATCCGCCCCAGCGACCTCAGCCCCGACCGCGTGATGCGTTGGCGGCGCGAGCGCGAGCAACACCAACGGCAGGACGCCCCACGCGACGGCAAGAAGGAGATTGCCGCGGCGTAGCGAAAGGCGCACGGCAGGGCGGGGTACGCGTGGCGGCATCACGAGAACCTGATCACGAGGGAAAAAGTGTCGGCGGACGCGCCGTCGCCTCCGACCGACCATGACTTATTGTACCGAATGGCTCACTACGAATCGAAAACTCGGGCGGCGATCCGCGCGGCGATCGCCGCGTGGTTGCTGCGCAAGCGAAGCGTCGAGCCTGTTTCTCAAACCCCGCTCAGTCCGCTGACTCTCGCGAATTGGCTCTGCGAGAAACGGGCTGGGGCCCGCGTGCTTGGCTGGAGCGCTGTCGAACCGCTCAATTCACCCGGCGGCTCTTGATTACCCGTATTTCGCGAGCGGCAACCCGCTTGAGTGTCTTAAAATCAAACACCTGTTCAATTTTGCTTCACCAAAAACAGAACGGGCGAGCCCGGGACGCCTCCTCGGCTAATCCCGGACTCGCCCGTTTGCCTGGACCCGCTCAGCGGCTGTCGTCGACCCGACGGGAGGGGAAGAATCGACGTAAACCACTGAATATCAACTGATTGCGGATCCTCTCGTTAGGCGCCTCTTCGCCTTGACCGGCCCCGACTTAAGCCTCTTCTCTGATCCGGCCCTCACATTCGTGTTCCAAGCGAATGCAGCCGACTTGCCTGGGCGGCGTTTTTGGTGAGTGCAAGCATCGTGCCAAACATCACTCGGCAGCGAGCCGCTCCCCCGAAGCGACCACGCCACGGCGACGCCGCAGACTCGCCCCAACCGGCGCCAACCACCGAATCCTCAGGCCATAACCCGTTGCTAAGAAAAGGCTTGCGGCCACCAGAGGGCGCAGCGACTGCGATCACACGTGTCGTCACAGCGACGGCGGAAATGCGTCCTCCAGGGCGACTTCTTGCACCAACGAATCGCACTTAAACCTTTTGATAAAAAACACTTACGCTAACCCAGAACTGCAGTGGCACGGACCCTGCAACAAGGGACTGATACCGCGTACCGGCCGTGCAGTGCTGCAACGGCAAGCGAGACGCCGCGAGACTTTGCATTCGGGGCCGCAAGGCCCAGGGAGACAACCGTCATGCTCAAGAAATCCATCATCGCGATTGTTGCCGGGGCCGCCCTGGCGCTCAGCAGCGCCTCGGTCGTGCAGGCTGGACACGGATGCCGGGGGCCAGGATACGGCTACGGACACGGCGGGTACCACGCTGCGTACTACGGAGGCTATGGCGGCTACGGCGGAGGGTACTATGGCCCGGGTTACGGATACTCGCGGACGAGCGTGGGGTACTACGGCCCCGGCGTGGTTTACCGCAGCTACCGGCCCTATTACGGTCCGGCCTACGGCTACGGCTATTACCCAGGCGGCAGTGGAGTGAGCCTTTCCATCGGGTTCTAAAACGCACACCCAGAACCGTCCCCCCAGATCAGGAGCTCGCCAGGCTTTGCTTGGCGAGCTTTTTATTTGGCCCGTGGAACGAGTGCGCTACCTCTCCGGCCGGCAGCTTCACAACCAGCATGCCCTTCTGGATGCCACAGGCGACCTCAGCCCTGGCAGCTCGGAAATATCACATCGACTCAAAAATGTAATCGTTTTGAATACATTCACCGTGAACACTGCCTCGACTCAACCCTGCAGGAAACACATAAAATCAATATTTGCAATAACTTACAGATATTCACTGTAACATTGGCACACGAGCTGCGTAATAGAACATTCAGTCGCAACGGTCCTGCCTGCGAGAGCCACTCTCAGCCGCTGCGTCGCAAATGGGACACACTTCGAGGGAGAAATAGTCATGTTCAAGAAGATCTTCGCCGCTGGCGCCTTGGTTGTTGGTTTGGGTCTTGCGGCCGCTCCGCAAGCGGAAGCTCGCGGTTTCTACCGGGTCGCCCCGGTCCGTCGGGTTGCTGCCCGCACGGTGCTGCCGCCCTATCCCGTCGCCCGCCGCGTGGTGGCCCGGCCCGTGGTCGCGGCGCCGATCGTGGGACCCGCCTACCGGGCGCCCGTGTACTACGGCCCCGCCTATGCGGCTCCCGTCTACTCGGCCCCCGTTGTCTACGGCGGTGGCGTGTCGGTGAACGTCGGCTGGTGAGCCGGACACGGCCAGGCCCCCTGGCCCCTTAACCTGGACCGGTTGCTTGCGAGGAGTGTGCGGGTCGCAAGCAACCTAGCGCCGCCCGCCGACTCAGTTCGAGTCGGCGGGCGGTTTGCGTTGCGCTGCATACGCAATTTGCAGGGAAACTGGCCTGGTCGGTGGGCCCGACAGGCTGCATTGCGTACTATGAAAGGAAGGGGGCGGCCTTCCCGCCGGCACGCCCCATCGTAATCCGCTGGCCGCGCCACCTGTGCGCTGCGGCCACAATTAACGGGAGAAGCTTCCAATGTTCAAACGACTAATTATCATGGCCGCCATGGCTATTGGCCTGACGGCAACTGCCGTATCGGCCGATGCGGGGGTTTTTTACCGTCGCGTCGCACCCGTCCGTCGAGTCGCCGCTCGCGCCGTGCTGCCACCGTACCCTGTTGCCCGACGCGCCGTTGTCGGCCCGGTTTATCGCCCGTATTACCGGCCCGTTTACGGCTATGGCGGATACGGCTACGGCCCGGGCGTTTCGGTGCGCGTGGGGTGGTGAACCCCGCCTAACTTCGGCGACGACCGAACCACGGCGTCGCGAGTTGCGTTGTATCAATAGACCTGGCTTGCGGGATGTGTGCGCCCTCGCAAGCCAGTCGGAGCCGTCTGCCGGCGGGCAACCGCTGGCAGACGGCTTGTTTTTTGCCCCCAGCCTGCTGCCGCCATCTCGCAGCTCGGCGACGAGACCCAAGTCGGATCTCCCCTAAAATGCGGAGAATCCTCACCTTCTGCGCCCGTTCGCGCCGATTCTAGAAGCACGGGCCGGGCGCTTCGGCGTAAGCCGCTGCGCGCCCGCGGTGAACCCCCTGCCAGCAAGGAAGCGAGCACGGCAAGGCTATGCTGGTCATTATCAGCGACCTGCACCTGACCGACGGCACCAGCGGATCGATGATCTCGCCGGGCGCCTTTGCGCTGCTGCGCGAACGGTTGGAAGATCTGGCCCTGGGCGCCTCGCAGCGCCGTGACGGCACTTACCGCCCCATCGACCGCGTCGACCTGGTCTTGCTGGGCGACGTGCTCGACGTGATCCGCTCGACGCGGTGGCTCGGCAGTCGCATCCGGCCCTGGGACGAGCCGGCGTCCCCGGGGTTGGCCGAACTGGTCAACCAAATCACCAACGACACGCTGCGTAAAAATCAGGACGCGCTGGGCGTGTTCCGCGACATCGCCCAGCAGGGCGTCGCGGTGCCGGCGGGGCTGGCCAATGGCCGACCCGCGGGCGGCGTCACCGAACCGGTGCCTGTGCGAATTCACTACATGGTGGGGAACCATGATTGGTTCTATCACCTGCCTGGCCCCGCATACAACCAAATGCGGCGGCAGGTCGCGCTGCACCTGGGGCTGGCCACGTCGCCCGAGGCGCCATTCCCGCACGAACCGTGGGAGAGCAACGAGCTGCTGCAAACGCTGCGGCGACACAAGGTGTTCGCCCGCCACGGGGACGTGTACGACCCGTTCAACTTCGAAGGCGACCGCAACGCCAGCAGCTTGGGCGACGTGATCGTCATCGAGCTGCTCAATCGGTTCGGTCGGCAGGTGCAGGAGCAACTCGGCGAGGATCTGCCCGCCAGCGCCCTGGCCGGCCTGCGCGAGATCGACAATATCCGGCCGCTGTTGCTGATTCCGGTGTGGATCGACGGCTTGCTGGAACGCAGCTGCCCGCAACCGGCGGTGCGCAAAGAGGTGAAAAAGATCTGGGATAATTTGGCCGACGAGTTTCTCGACCACCCGTTCGTCCGGCATCGCGACACGTGGTGCCCGGTCGACATCGTCGACGGGCTGCAAAAGGCGCTCAAATTCAGCCGCCGGCTCTCTGTCGGCTGGGCCAGTTGGATCGCTCAGTGGATTTGCGAACTGCGCGGCGCCGAGAGCGGCTCGTACTTCCACCATGCGCTGACCGAGCAGGACTTCCGCAACCGCCGCGCCAAGCATATTGTGTATGGACACACGCACCACTCCGAGGTGGTGCCGTTGGATGCCAGCTACGCCGAGGGGTACACCCTGCACCAGGCGTACTTCAACAGCGGCACATGGCGGCGGGTGTACGAGCAGACTCAACTGGCGCCGCGGGAGCACGAGTTCATCGCGGCCGACACGCTGAGCTACCTGGCCTTTTTCAAAGACGACGAGCGCAAGGGGCGGCCCTACGAGACATGGACCGGCACGCTGGGCATTTCGCCCTATGCGACGCCGCAGTACCGCTTTGACGCGCCGGAGACGAGCCGTGCCCCGGGGCAACCAATTTCGACACCAAGCGTACCGTTGCGAGCGCCCCACTTCGCCATACCGCTTGCTGGCGTCCGGACCGCCGGCGGCGGAACCGCAGCAGTTACGAGCACTTGAGTCGGAGCGGGGTGAGAGTCGCGAGGCGCGGGGCGCGAGCAACGCCAATCCGGGCGACTTGCCGCGCGATGCACCGCCGTCCACCGAGCCGCTCGCCTCGGCGGAGGGGGGCCTGAACCCGGCCGCCGATTTCTACGCTCGGCTGGCGGCGTGCGGCCGAACCTTTGCCGACGCCGGCGTCGCGGCAATTTACCTCACGCACGGCACCTTCGCCGGCAACGACGCGCTGGGGTTCGTCACCGAATTGGCCCGATACGCGCCGGGGCTCAGCGATGCGCTGCGGCGCGCCGGCAAAGGGGTGGTCGACGCGGTGGCTGGCGAGCTCGGCAATTTCACGCCCGAGTATGCCGAGCGCCTGCAGCGCGGCCTCAGCGCCGGCGCGGAACGCACGATCCCGGTGCGGCCGTTCAACTGGTCGAGCCAGAACAACCACATCGGCCGCGCCGACGGCGCGATCGAACTGCTGGTCGAGTTGGCCACGTTTGCCGAGGGGCTGCCCACGGCGGCCTGGGCCGACCCAGCACTGCCGCCCCGCGTGCAGTTGTGGGGGCATAGCCATGGCGGCAATATGTTCGCCATCCTCACCAACCTGCTGGGCGCCGACGAGACGAGTCGGGCCGAGTTCTTTGCCCGCGGCCGCACCTTCTACCACGGCTGGTTGGGCGGGGTGGACGTGCCCGCGTGGGCGGAAGCGGAACGCGTGCTGGCCGAGCCGGACCATCCGCTGCGTCGGTTGGCGCTCGACATCATCACCTTCGGCACGCCGGTGCGCTACGGCTGGGACACGGCGGGTTACGCCAAGCTGCTGCACTTCATCAATCACCGGCCCGTCGAGGGACTGCCGGAGTACCTGGCAAAGTTCCCGCCCAAGGTGGCCGCGGTGTTGGCGGCGGCCGATGGCGACTACGTGCAGCAAGTCGGCATCGCGGGCACCAACCTGTGCGTCAACCCGCTGACCGTGCGCACCTATCTGGCAAACCGCCGCCTCGGCCGAATGCTTCAAGAGGGCATGCCGGCGGAGTGGCTGCCCGCGCGATTAAACCGCGGGGTGCGCGTCCCCGAAGAGGGGACGACGCTGCTGGTCGCCTACGACGACCCGGGCAAGTTGCCGCATCAGCATCTGCTGGGGCACGGGATCTACACGCGCACGCGCTGGCTGCCATGGCACTGCGAGCGGGTGGCGGCGGAGTTGTACAACGACCATACTGTCAAAGACAAATAGGCGCCGGGAATTCACCATCGCCGCCTGCGCCGCCGCTTAACCATGCGACTTCCCGAGCCAAGGCGTCGCTATGAACGAATCGCTTGTTGTTCTGACGACCGCCCCCACCGCCGAGGAAGCCGACGCGCTGGCCGCGGCCCTGGTCGAGCGGCAGCTTGCGGCGTGCGTGCAGATTGTCGGGCCGGTGACGAGCGTCTATCGCTGGGAGGGCGCCGTGCAGCGGAGCGAGGAGCGGTTGCTGCTGGTCAAGACGACCGCGGCGGCCTACCCGCGGGTCGAAGCCGCCATTCGGGAGTTGCACTCTTACGAGTGCCCCGAGGTCGTGGCGCTGCCGATCGAGGCGGGCAGCTGTGACTATCTGGCGTGGATCCGCGCGCATGTCGGCGACGGTTGACGACGCGGGCGCGGCGAGCCGATCGCCGGCAGTCGCACGGACGGGCCCCCAAGAAAGGGCTCAGCCAGGGCTCAGCCTTCGATCACTTCCTTGACAAGCTGGACAAAGTGCGGGCTCTTGCCGCTCTTGGTCAACTCTTCGGCCTTCTTGTCGGCGGCCTTCTTCTGGCTGTACTCGAAGATGGCCACCCGGCGGAGCGACTGGCTGAAAACTCCCCAGAAGGCTTTCAGTCGCACTTCCTTGACAGCGCGCACCCGCTTGGCGGCTTTCTTTTTGACCGCCTTTTTGACCACTTTTTTTTCTGGCGCCTTCTTCGCGGC
>JAGQOU010000259.1 GCA_020427145.1 Planctomycetales bacterium
GCCGGGTCGACGGCGGCGGCCATGGCGCTCGCATCCAGCGGACGGTCCAGAAACTCAACGACCTGCGCCGCGGCGCCCTGGGGATCGACGATCACCGCCGCATAGTCCAGCGGCAAGGCCGTGATGTGCGATTGCAACGGCAACCAATCGTCGAGACGCGACAGATGGGAGGCGAATGCCGAGCAAACTTTGGCGGCGTCGCCGCCGACGCGGCCGGAGCGGGCGAGCATCGTCGTCTGCGAGGCGAGAATCTCCTCCAGGTCGCGGCGCATGAGAATCACCCGGTAGGTTTCCGTCGTAGGCAGGGCGAATAGCAGTTGCGAAACGATTTTGATCGCCTGGCCGCGCACCTCCGGCAACCACGCGGCGTCGCGCGACAGGGCCTTCACGCGCTCGAATTCGTAGTAGCCGCGGGGGTTGTCGTCGTCAGCGGTGCGTTGCCCGTCGGTCGCCACGGGAATGCCGCCGGCGGCTAGCATCTGCATCATCAGCGAGGTGCCCGACCGCGGCAGGCCCGAGACCACAATGATGGTTTGGTCGCCGACGGCGGGGAGATCGGCAGCGGGCATGGCGCGGAGGACCTGGATCGGGTGTGCGGAGCGTCCGACCCGAACATATCGCCGCCGCCGCCCGCGGACAACCGCCAGCGAGGCCATCGGCCGCGACGGCAAGGCGCACTTTCAACCACTGGCGAGGCCCGCGGGAGTTTGCCACGGTCGGTCGCTCGCTTGGTAAAATAAGAGTCTGCACCCCACGCCACGCCGCTCGCCGCCGTGGCCCGCGTATCACCTTTGCATTGTTGATCGAGTTGCACGCATGCCGTCGATAAGTCTACCCCCGTTCGCAGCTTGCCATGGACCGACGCGGCTTGGCGTCGCGCTGCTCTTACTGACGCTGGCCGGGCTGGCGCCGACCGCTTCTGCATCGGCCGACGAAACGCAGCCCGCGGCGGAATCGGGGCCGTCCGATCAACCGAGCCAGGGGGACGCAGGCGGCGAACCGTCCAAGTTCAAGAAGTTCGCCGAGGTCGTCAAGCACGCCAAGCACTTGCCGGGGCTGCTCGATCTGTATCACGACGACCAGCACTTGTACGCGGCGCTGACGCCCGCCGACTTCGACAAATCGCTATTAGCCCCCATGGCCGTGGCGGCCGGCGCCGGCGCGGCAGGAACGGCGTTTAACTTCGACGAGCAGTGGATCGTCGCCTTCCGACGCACCGGCGATCGCGTGCAGCTGGTGCGCAAGAACGTGCGGTATACGGCGCCGGCGGACTCGCCCCTGGCCAAAGCCGTCGCGCAGGGTTACCGCGACTCGGTGTTGATGACGCTCGCGGTGGTCAGCGACGACGCTCCGCACGACGCGGTGCTGGTGGATCTCAGCGAGGTGTTCTTTGGCAATTTTGCCAACTTCTCCACGGGTTCGATCGACCGCAGCAAGTCGCGGTGGTTCGCCGTGAAGGTATTCCCCAAGAATTTGGAATTGCAGGTCGAAGCGACCTTCGACGGCAGCCCCGTCCCCGCCGGCAGCGGCACGAACGGCGACACGGGGTACGTCGACTCGCGCGGCGTGACGTTGGTGCTGCACTACAGTCTGGTCGAGTTGCCCCCGGCCGGGTATCGACCGCGGCTGGCGGACCCGCGGATCGGCCACTTTGTCAGCGCGGTCAAGAACTTCGACTCGCCCGACCCCGATAGCCTATTCGTGCGGCGGATCAACCGCTGGCGATTGGAAAAGGCCGACCCCCAGGCGAAACTCTCGCCGCCCAAGCAACAACTGGTGTGGTGGATCGAGGACACCGTGCCGCTGGCGTACCGCCCGTACGTGGAAGCGGGAATCCTCGAGTGGAACAAGGCGTTCGAGCGTATCGGCTTTCAGAACGCGATTGCCGTGCGCTGGCAGGGCGAGCAGGACGATTTTGATCCCGAGGACGTCAATTTCTGCACGTTTCGTTGGATCACCTCGCCGTATGGCTACGCCATGTCGAACCTGCGTTCCAATCCCGCGACGGGTGAGATTGTCGATGCTGACATCATTTTCGACTCGAGTTGGATTCGTTACTGGCAGCGCGAGCGGGCGTATCTCATCGGCGCCGACGAGGCCGGGGGAGACGAGTCCGCGATCCTCGGCGTCGGCGAAATCGTCAGCCCGATGATGGCGGCCCAGTACGCGGCAGATTTGTCAGCGACGGCGCTGGGCGCGCCATCCCGCGAGCGGTTGCGGGCGGGCAATCCGGCCGCCGCGACAATCGCAACCGGCAACTCGCCCCCCAGCGCGTGCCGTTATGCCGCCACGCTCGAATCCCAACTGGCTGCCGGCCGCGCACTGCTGCCCGGCGGCGAACTGCCTCCCGAAGCCCTGGGGCAAATTATCAAGGCCGTCGTGATGCACGAAACGGGCCACTCGTTGGGGCTGCGGCACAACTTTCGCGGCAGCTGCTTTCACCCCTGCGACGAGTTGCACGACGTGCAACTGACTCGCCGGCAGGGGCTGCTGAGCAGCGTCATGGATTACGCCCCGCTGAACATCGCCCCCCGCGGCCAAGTCCAGGGCGACTACGCCGCCACGACGCTGGGCCCGTACGATTATTGGGCGATTGAGTATGCGTACAAGGAAGTTGCGCCGGAGGACGAAGCCGCGGAGCTGCAGCGCATCGCAGCGCGGTCCGTCGAGCCAGACCTGGCGTTTGCGTCGGACGAAGATTACTCCGCTGCGCACGACCCGCGCACCAATCAGTACGATCTGGGCGCCGACCCGCTGGAGTTCGCCCGTGAACGACTCGCGCTGGCTGCGGACGGCTTGCAGGGGATTGAAGACCGCTTGGTACGGAACGGCGAGTCGTGGTCGCGTTTGCGACCGGCGGTCGTGGCGCTCTGGCGCCAGTACGGCGACGCTGCGTTCCTGGCGGCGCGATTCGTCGGCGGACGGCAACTTTCACACGACGCCCGCGGCGACAGTGCGCACGAGCCGCTGGCGCCCGTGCCGCCCAGCCAGCAGCGGGCGGCGCTGGAGTTCCTCGCCCAGCAGATCCTCATCGAAGAGCCCGTGCCGCGGCGACCCGATCTGCTCCGCCGGATGTCGACGGATCAGTGGACGCATTGGGGCGTCGACACCCGCAGCTACGAAGGCAAGGTCGGAATCTCCTACTACGACTTCGTGCAAGCGATTCAGGAAGTGGCGTTTGCCGAGTTGCTTGGGTCCGGCTCGCGATTGCGCCGCATCGAGACGAATCTGGCCATGTCGGACGACGCCGACAATCCGCTGCAACTTGCCGAAGTGTTCCAGACATTTTATGACGCCGCGTGGGGAGCGACATTCGCCGCCATTGAGAGCGGCGCGGCGGCCCCCTCCTCCCAGGTGATGCGCGGTCTGCAGCAGTTGCATATCCGTTATCTGACGGAAATTCTCGCCAACGAGACGCGCGCAAAGTCGCCCGCACTGGCGTTCGCACACTTTTCCGGCGAGCGGGGCGAGTATCCCGAAGACGCACGCAGCCTGGCGCTGGCCGACTTGATGACGTTGCGGGCGCTGCTTCAGCGCGTCGTCAACGTCGATGAACCGCTCGCCGACGCCACGACCGCGGCCCACCTGCAAGCGTGCCTTTACAACATCGAGCAGGCGCTCGACGAACGCTAGTCGCCGCCCCCTTGGCCGACACGCTATCGGCGCGGACGGTTCGGCTTAACGGAGAGCGCCCCGCCCGCTCCGGCGGCGATCGCGAGCTCGGCGTGGCGGTCGGGCAAGCGGCGCCCTACAATCGGCGATCCACGCGACCGCGCGTCATGCGGTCGCCCGTCTCCGCTGAACCCGACTGCCGCCATGCCGCCCTGGCTCATGTACGTGTTGCTTGCCGCGGCCGGATTTGGTGCGGGAGTGGTCAACACGATCGCCGGCGGCGGTTCGTTTCTCACATTGCCTGCGCTGCACTTCGTGGGCGGGCTGCCGTGGGCGCTGGCCAACGGCACCAATCGACTGGCGCTGTTGCTGTCGACCAGTTCGGCAACCGCCACGTTTGCCCGGCACGGCAAGCTCGACCCGCGACTGACGGCGCGGGTGGCGCTGCCCATTCTGCCGATGACGTTTGTCGGCGCCTGGCTCGCCGTGACATTGCCGAAGGACGCATTTGAGACCGCATTCGGCGCCCTGTTCCTGGCCATGGCGGCGCTGCTGATTCGCAAACCAAAGTTATTGCTCGATGGGAACCGCAAGCCCTTTCAATCTCGGTGGGCCGAGACGGCACTGTTTGCGGCGATCGGGCTGTACGTGGGGTTCATCCAAGCGGGGTTCGGCCTGCTGCTGCTGATCGCGATGGGCGTGTTCCATCCTCGCGAGCTCGTCGACTTGAATGCTGTGAAGACGTTCGTCGGATCCCTGGTGACGGTGGCCGGGCTGAGCGTGTACGCCTATCATCGAGAGGTCGAGTGGCTCCCTGGACTGGCGATGGCGACGGGCAATCTGCTGGGAGGCATCGTCGGCGCCCGCATGGCGCTGAAGGAGGGCAAGCAGCTCATCTTCAACGTGATGATCGTCGTGATGGTCGCCACGGGGCTGAAGCTCGTCTGGCCGGCCGTCAGTCGGCTGCTGGAGCCCGTGTTCGGGTGACTCGTATTGAGCAACCACGGTGCGGTGTGAAACGCCGCCACGCTGCGACGCGAGCCATCGCGGACCAAGAACGCGGGACTTCGCGGCCTTTGGACTCGCCGCAATCATGCCGCGCCGGGCTGCAGGGCGCCCCGTCGCCTGCACGCGGCGACCGCCTCAGGAGCCAAGATTCACTTGGCTGGGCCCCGTTTGACTTGCCTGGCCTGTCGCCGGCAATGAGAATGAAGTACTGAGAAGGGCCGTCTTCGGATCGCACTCCTGCCAGTTCAACAGGAATGACTGACAGGAGTCGCCAAAGTGGCCAAACGCATTGGAATCGTTCAATGCGTTCTGGCGGCTCGCCGAGCCTCGCACTCACCGTGCGGACCAAGTCTGGTTCCACCAGTCACCTTGTCGCGCTGCGAGAAATCATCGCGTGTTAGATCGCCTCCGTCTGGCCATTGTCGCCATAGGCTTATTGTCGACCCGTCTCGCGCCCGCGGTGGCTGCCGACTGGCAGGCCGACGATTGGCATCTCGTTCCCGCGACGAACAGCGCCGAAAAACGCCCGGCTCCGATTCGAAACATCGCCCGCACCGCTGCCGGCACGCTGCTGGGCACGCGCTCCGCCGGTTCATCGATCGAACTCTGGAGCAGCGTCAACAACGGCGTCGATTGGTCGCACGTGAGCAACGTCGCTGAAAGTTCCTCGGTGGTCTACGGCGACCCGACGTTGACGGTGCTCGACAATGGCGACGTGCTGGCGGCGTACCGCGAGGAAGACCCCGCACTGGGATGGAGCGTGCGCGTGAGCCGCAGCGTGGACAACGGCCAGAGTTGGACCTTCGGCGGCACGATCCACGATTGGACCGGCAGCGCCAGCGAGTTCGTCGGGGCGCCGCAGTTCAACGTGCTCAGCGACGGCACGCTGCAAAGCTACTACGACTCGGAGTTCGCGGCCCCCGGCGGCAATCAATACATCGCGGTGAAAGACGGCGCCTGGAACGCCGATGCGAACGTTTGGGAATGGTCCAACGAGCGAGTCGTCAACACCGCAGCCATCGGCGGCGCCGGCGTGCGCGACGGGCTGGCGACAATCGTCAACCTGGGGCCCGACGCCGATGGCGTTGGCGACCGGCTGATGGTCGTCACCGAAGCGGTCGCCGTGACGGGCGGTCGGGGCTACAACCTCGTCCGTGCGTTCGAGGTCGAAAACGGCGGCGCAACGCAAGCCGACTGGAACAACCTGCTCGATTCGCGGATCATCTACCAATCGCCGCTGACGGATCCCGCGGGCCATCGCTACAACGCCTACGCCCCGTACGCGCTGCGGGTCGGCAACGGCCCGGTGATCGTGGCGTTCTCCACCGACGAGGTCTTGCACGAGCAGGGCCTGCCCGCCGACCTGTCGTCGGCGCCGCCGGACGCGCGGCATTCGGAGATCAAGTTGATCCAAACGACCAACAACTTCGAATCCTGGTCCGCGCCGATCACGCTGTGGGGCGTCGACCACCCGGAGTTCTCCGGCAGCGCAACCGCAGGCGACATCTTCAACTATCAGATCGGCCTGTTCGAGCTGTCGCCGAACGACCTGCTCGCCACGCTGGACCTGTTTGGCGGCAAGCAGATCGTCCTGCGCCCCTCGCTTGGCGGCGATACGGCGGATTTCAATGAGAGCGGCGCCGTCGATGGCGGCGATTTTCTCATCTGGCAGCGGGGCTACGGGTTGGCGGGCCAAACGTCGACCGCCACGGGGGACGCCACCGGCGAGGGGCTCGTCGACGGGGCCGATTTGACGAAGTGGGCCATGCAGTTTGGCGCCACGGCCGCCGCCGCCCAGACAGCGGCGGTCCCCGAGTTGCCCTCGGGCACATTGGCAGTGCTCGCCGCCATCACGGCCGCCGCCGTTCCCACTGGGCGACCGTGCTCGGCCAGTCGTCCTTAAGCAGCCGCGACGACGGGCGCTCAAACGCTTCGATTTCGTCGATGGTGCACATAGACCTCCGGATATCGCAGCTATCCAGGAGGCGGCCCACGATGGCAGTTCGGCGTATTGATACGGATTGCCAAGGAGAGTTGGGTGGCTGGGGACGTAGCGAAGCGAAGCCCCCAGGAATTCAACTGGGCGCTCCCTACGGTCGTTCCCAGTTCCCCCGATCGAATTTCGACTTTATCACCACACAGGTCGGCCTTTTTTTGGCGGCCGCGAGCAGACGCCCGTCGTCGCCCGCGCGACCCGGCGACCACGTTCCCTGCTCCGCGACCTCCGTGGTTCCCGCGCGTTATTCCACCTCAATCAGATGAATCCCCCGGTCGACCTGGTCGAACATGTCGGTCGCCTCGACTTCTACCACATGCACGCCGGGCGGGAGATCGGCGGGGAGATTGGCGGCCCACATGTGGGGTGTTTCCAAGGGGGCGGGCATCTTGGTTCGCTTCTCGGCGTCGGCGATGGGGTCGTCGTGCACCTTGGCGGCCGCAAAGGCCGGGTCGGGGCGGCGGACGTTTTTCATTGGGATCCAATCGCCGTGACCACGTACGCGCATGCGAACCGTGCTGTGGCCGTTGCCGTTGAACACGTTCGCCAACACCTCGGCCGCGGTATCGGCGGCGGGGATAACCTCGGGGGCGTGGATCGACATCTGGTAGTCGGCCGGCATGCGGGCCGCTTTGTAGCGCAACTTGTAGTCGTTGCCTTTGAAGGTGGCGATGACGTAGCCGTTGGGCGCCCCGTCGGCCATGGCGGTCATCGGAATCCCCGCTTCGTCCTTGGGGCCGCGATACCAACTGCCGCTGCCGGTGGCCGTGTTGTGGTGATGGTGCTCGCCGCCGCCGTGGGGATGGTAGCCGTCGGCCTCGCCCGCGAAATCATCCTGGTTGAAGTGCGTGTGGGCCGAGAACGACATCGTGTGCGGATGCCCCGAGAGAATCTCCAGCAACTTGCGCAGTTCGGGACCGCTGCCGCCGCGCCACTCGGGAACCACCAGCGGGATGTGCACGCACACGACAATCCGCTCGTCCTGCGGAACGCCCGCGACATAGTTCGCCACAAAGCCGAGTTGGCGTTCGCTCAACCCCGCCTTGTAATTGCCGGCGGCCGGCTTCTCGTCGGGATTGGTCGGGTGGAAGCCCTGCCACTCGACATTGTCCAGCACAATGAAATGGACCGGCCCGTACTGAAACGCATAGTTCGCCGGGCCGTAGATGCGCTCGTACGATTCGTCGCTGTGAGCGTCGTCGGGCGAATAGTAGTTCTGATCGTGATTGCCCAGCACGTTGTACCAGGGCACGCCCACGGCGCCCTGCACGGCGTTGACGTACTCGAACAGCGAAAGCTTGTCGCCCACGATGTCGCCCAGCGACATGCCAAACGCGGCGTCGGTGTCGATGAGTTCGGCGATGCAGTCGTTGGCGTAGTAGCGCACCTCGCGGCGGTTGTACGGCTGCGGGTCGCCCATCATGATCACCTTGAACTCGTCCGGCTCGGGCGACGCGACCAACGGAAAGTCGATCGTCTCGGGCAACGGCCCGGTTGGTTCCACGCCAGCAAAGGCGAAGCCGTCGTCGGGCGAACCGTGGGGCTTGTGCAGGTAGTAAAACCGCGGCAGGTGCTGGTCAGTTTGCGGCGTCATCCAATCGCGCGGCTTGAGCAGGAAGATCTCGGCTTCATCCGCGTCGATCGGCAGTTCGTAGTCGCCGGCGCCGTCGGTGGCGACCACCTCCAGGCCGTTGCTCACCCGCACGCCGGGAATGCCGGGCTCGCCGGCGTCGCGCTGACCGTTGCCGTTGCGATCGGCGAACACCGTGCCGCGGGCGGTGAGCTGATCGGCGTGAGCGGTGCTATAAGCGGTCAGTATCCAAGTCGCGGCAATGCAAGCCAGCAACGAGGTCAATTGAGTGCGAAGCATATTCTCTGAATCCCAAGTGGAAAAAACAGCGGCCGAAGAAAGAGCGGCCGACTCGTGCGACAGGAGGGCACGCGGCGCCGACCCGAACAGCGTAACTTAGTCGTGCAAAGAAGCGATGAAGGCCTTGTGGTCGTCATTGTAATCGCAATGAGGCCATGGCGCGCAGGACGACGCGGAGCCCAAACGCGAAAGACTTCCTCGATTTCGCGCGTGCCGAGAACCCCCGGTTCAACCGGGCGGGGACTCCCCAAAACGGCGGGGCCGCGGCAGGCGACCGGGCAGAACGCCCGCAAATCGCATCGCAACTACGACGCGCAAAGGCGCCTGCCCATGCTGCCACACCCCTCCCCGTCAAGGGGAGGGGAGGGGAGCAGACCGGCGAAGACGGTGCGGGCTGCCATCCACTCTCAATCGGCAAACCGATCGGTCACCACCACTTCGCTCTTATCCAGTTGTCCGCCGCGCTCGCGTGCTGGCTTAGCCGCCTTGCCGATCACCAACATCATGCCAATCGCATGATCGGCCGGCAGGTTGATCAACTCGGCGACCTGCTGCACGTCGAAGCCGATCATGGGGCACGAATCGTAGCCCATCGCCTTGGCGGCGAGCATGAGCGTTTGCGCCGCGATGCCGCAGCTGCGCATCACCTCGTCGCGCTGCACTTGCTCGCCCGAGTTCGTGTAAAACTGCCGAATCATCGGCACAAGCTGCTGCTGCACCTCCTCAGGGGCGGTGCGCCAATAGCGTTCGGGGGCCTTATCCCAGGACTTCACGTCGCCGCACAGCACCAGCACCAGTTGGGCCGTCTCGACCTGCTCCTGCCCCCACGCGGCGGCGCGCAGCTTCTTCCTTTGCTCGGGGTCGCTGACGACCACGAATCGCCAGTTCTGAATATTGAACGACGTGGGCGACAGCAGCGCCAGGTCAAGCAGCCGCTCGCGGTCTTCCTCGGGCATCTCGAATGCCGCGTCGTAGTGCTTGACGCTGCGACGTTGTTCAACTGCAGTGAGCGTGTCCATATGCGGCGGTCTCCAGAGCGTGAGGTGCGGCGACTTAGATTTCGTGACTTGTAGAAATGTCTAAAGCTCGTACACAATCCGCCCGTGTTTCTGGCTGCGGCTGATCTTGTCGGTCGCGTACAGGCCGGCCAGCACGAACTCGATGCAACTCGCCCGCACGGCGGGGTCCTCGCTGGCGTTCACTTCGAACGCCTTGTCCCAAATCGGCGGTACGCGGCTGATGAGGCTTTCGTAGTGCGACGAGGGAAGCATGTCGCCTACCTCGATCTTCACCCCTTCGCTGAAAATCTGGGCGATCTCCGCGAGACCATGCTTGTCGACATACTCGGCGAACACGGTGGATATCGCCTCGGCGATCACGGCGTCGAGCACCTGCCGCTCGCCCATTTGGTGCGTGCCCATCAGGTCGAGCTCCAGCTTGCCGAGCGAGCTGGCGTAGATGTGCCCTAGGTCGCTGATCCGCGGCACGGCGGGCGTCTCGCCAAGGACCGCCGCCCGCTGCCGGGCCGAGGCGATCATCGTGCGGTAGTTGGCCAGCGAAAGCCGGGCGCTGACGCCCGATTCGTGATCGATGTATTTGCTCTGCCGGGCGGCGCGGCTGATCTCTTCGATCAGTTCCTTCATGAAGTACGGCACGACCACCGGCTGCAGATTGCGCCCCTCGGACTTCGGGTTCTCGGCGAGTTCGCCGGCCGCTTCGGTCAGCGGCAGGCGGTGATCGGCATGCTGCTTGACGTCGACCTCTTGTTCGAGAATGCGCACGCCCAGCTCGCGCTCCAACGGGTAGTGCGTGTGGATGATCGAACCGATGCGATCCTTGAGCTGCGGAATGACCTTGCCGCTGCGATTGTAGGTGGCCGGGTTGGCGCTGAAGAGAATCACCACATCGATGTCAAACTTCACCGGATATCCGCGAATCTGCACGTCGCGTTCTTCCAGGATATTGAACAGGCCCACCTGAACCAACTCGTCGAGTTCGGGCAGCTCGTTCATCGCAAAGATGCCGCGGTGCATGCGCGGAATGAGTCCAAAGTGGAGCGCCTCCTCGGCGCCCATGCTCACGCCGGCGGCGAGTTGCGCCGGGTCGATCTCGCCGATGATGTCGGCGAACTTGGTGCCCGGCGCCAACCGCTCGGCATAGCGCTGTTCGCGCGACCACCATGCGATCGGCACGTCCTCGGGCGGCGAGGTTTGCACGAGAATCTGCCCGCGTTTGGTGATCGGCCGGTACGGATCGTCGTGCAGCAGAATCTTGGGGTCGTCGATGTACGGGGTCCACTCGTCGAGAAAGCTGCCGACGAGTCGCATCAATCGGCTCTTGGCCTGTCCTTTTTCGCCGAGAAAGAGCAGGTCGTGCTGGGCCAACAGCGCGATGTTCAACTCGGGCAACACGGTGTCGTCGTACCCGATGATGCCCGGGTACAGTTCCTCGCCGGCCTGCAACCGCGTGAGAAAGTTGTCATAAAGTTCCTGCTTCACCGGGCGGCTTGTCCAACCGCTGCGGCGAAGCTCGGCCAGGGTGCGGGGACGGTGACCGGCGGACGCTTCGGGGATGCTCATCATCGCTCGGCAAGGCAGGGGAGGGGGGAGGCGGGCGGCGGCGCGGGGGGCGGCGGGTGGGTAGGGCCGGGGGGCCGGGCTGCAAAGAGGAGGAGGGAGACACCGAGCTGTGAAGTTAGGGTGCTGCTTGTTG
>JAGQOU010000260.1 GCA_020427145.1 Planctomycetales bacterium
CAACATTCCCGACACGGTCGGCTACGCGACGCCGGCCCACTTCGGACACGTCATCAAGACGCTCCGCGAGCGCGTGCCGAACATCGATCAGGCGGTGATCAGCGTTCATTGCCATAACGACCTCGGCTTGGCGGTCGCCAATTCCTTGGCGGCGGTGGAAGCCGGCGCCGGGCAAATCGAGTGTACGATCAACGGCATCGGCGAGCGGGCCGGCAACTGTTCGCTCGAAGAGGTCGTGATGGCCCTCCGCACTCGGCACGATTACTACGGCGTCGACACCGGCGTCAACACGCCGCGGCTCGTGCCGACCAGCCGGCTCGTCTCGAGCGTCACCGGCATGTCGGTCCAACGCAACAAGGCGATTGTCGGCCGCAACGCCTTCGCCCACGAAGCCGGCATTCACCAAGATGGCATGCTCAAAGAGCGGAGTACGTACGAAATCATGCGTCCCGAGGACGTGGGCTTCACCCAAACCGACTTGGTATTGGGCAAGCACTCGGGTCGGGCCGCTTTGGCGGACCGGGCGAAGGCCCTCGGCTTCCACCTCTCCGGCGAGCAACTCGATCAGGTTTTTAACGCCTTCAAGAAACTCGCCGACAAGAAGAAGGAAGTGTACGACGGCGACATCGTCGCCCTGATCGAGCAGGACAATACGACCGTCTCGGACCAATGGCAGTTGGAGTCGTACGAAGTCCACGCGACCACGGCCGGCTCCCCGCAGGCGACCATCACGCTGTCTCGCGGCAGCGAGCGCCAAACCGCGACGGTCGCCGAAGGCGACGGACCGCTGGACGCACTGTTTCACGCCATTGAGGAAATCACCGGCGTGGCGGTGGTGGTCCGCGACTTTCGCGTGCAAAGCGCCTCCCGCGGCAAAGACGCCCAGGGCGAAAGCATTATCGAGGCGGAGTACAACGGCCAACTCGTTCGCGGTCGCGGCGTCAGCACCGACACGGTGGAAGCCGCGGTGCGGGCGTTCCTCAACGCGGTGAATCGCGTGGCGACCGGGCAAGTGACCGACCCCAAGGTTCGGCCTGAAGCGTTGTGATCCGCCAAGTGTTGGTTCTCGGCCTGGGCGCGCAAGAGTAAGAAACGGCCGGTCGCGGATCTTGCCGCGGCCGGGGCGGCGGTATTAGGTCAGCGCCACGGCCGCCGCGAAGGCCCGCAGCACCGCTTCGCGCAGTTCACGCGATTTCACCGGCATCGCGAGCACGGGGCGATGGCCTCCCGCTGCCGCGTCGCTGCGCCACGAGCCTTGCTGATCGCCCAAGAGCAGGACGGTGGGCAGATTCTTGGCGGCCGCCTCGGTTGCCAAGCGGTTGAAGGCGTCGAGCCCCTCGCGGCCCATGGCGCCAGTGCTGATGAGCATCGCGTCGAACGCCTGCGAGCCGTCGTAAAGTCGCGCGAACAATCGCTCCGGATCGCTCGTCACGAGCACGCGGTAACCGCATTTCTTGAACAGTTCGCGGAGCAAGTTCTGCATCTTGTGGTCGGACTCGACCACCATCAGCTTGCGCGGCTCGCCATCGGGGCCGTGCCCCTCGAGCTTCTTTTGACTGACGGCCGCATGATCGCCGTCGGGGCCGTGTTCGGCGAGGCGTTTGGCCGAGAGTTTGATGTCGGCGAGCATTTCACCGGGCGTTTGGTAGCGCCGCGCCGGATCGAACTCGATCGCCTTCTGCACGACGCGGGCCAACATCAGCGGCGTCTTGGGCTCGACCTCGGTGATGGGCCGAATGTTCTGGTACCGCGTTTTGCTGAGTCGCTGCGAGCGTTCGCGGGTTTCGGCCAACGGCGGCTTGCCGCTGAGCATCTGGTAGAAAATGCAGCCGGCGAAGAAAATATCGCTGCGCGTGTCGTCTTTGCGGACGTTCGTGGCCCGCTCCAATCCGGCGTAGTCGATGGTGCGCGGGTTGGCGTCGTCGCCGTCCTCGCCGCCGAGTCCGGCCAAACCGAAGTCGACCAACTTGGCCACCCCGTCGCTGGAGACGATCACGTTGGACATTTTGAGGTCGCGGTGGGTGACGCCTTTCTGGAAGGCGTAATTGAGACCCGCCACCATGCCCTCGGCGATTCGCGTCGACTCCTCCGGCGAGAACTTCCCGCGGACCTTCCAGAAGTCGCGCAGGTTGCGCCCCTCGACAAAGTCCATCACGATGTAGTGAAAGCCGCCTTTGGAGGTGACCTCGTGAATGGCGACGATATTCTCGTGCTTCAACTGGGCGCCGAGCTCGCCCTCGCGACGAAAGAGTTCGACGTCCTGCGGATTGGTGCTAAACCGCTTGCGGAGCACCTTCACCGCGAACAATTCGTTGGTCACGCGGTGGGCGGCGCGGTAGACGCGGGCGAAGGTCCCGGCGCCGACGCAATACTGCACCTTGTAGTCGCCGTAGAAAAACCCGGTGCGAAACCCCTCGGCGATGCGATCAAGCTGGTAGTTGGTCAGCAACCCGCGCCGCATGAGCACCTGCTTGAGTTGCTCGTACTCGACGTTGCGGGTGCCCAACTCGCTCCAGACCGATTGCAGGTCCTGTTCGCTGACGACGCCCACGTCGAGCGCACGTTGGGCCAGCTTTTCCGCCGTCAGAGAAGTGACCATGGCGCACACGAGGTTGCAATCACGCGCGAGAGGGGGAAACCGGGACCGGCCAAGGGGCCGCCATTGTGCCAAGCCGTCGTTGGCGTCGTTACTCTTCCAACTGAGCTCGGTACTCGTCGCGTTCGCGGCGTGTTGCTTCGAGGTCAAACATCAAATACTTCATGTCGAGCCGCAGTTGGCTCAGTGCGTCTTGAACCAGCGTCAGGATGCGTCGCCGACGCTTGGTGCTCTCCACCACCGCGTCGACCAGGGGCGACAACTGGGCCGCATAGGGTTCGGGCAACGCCGCCAGGGCTTCCGCCAGCTGGACCAGGTCGGTCGGGACTTGCTCACGGGCGGCGGCTGGCGACTGGGTCGAGTGATTCATGGTGCAACTCCAAGTGGCAGGACGGGAACGCCACGGAGAAAAGCACCCGGCGTACCACGGACCTGCAGGCGGTGCTGCCCAACCACCGCAACGCATTGTAAGGAAAAGACTTCGGTCGTTTCAACTATTCGGTTCGACAATTTGTCGACCGGGGGGCTGCTGTGGCGTTCCGACCACACACTGGCCTGGAGCCCACCTGCAAAGCCTGCTACAAGCACGACTTACGGCGATTCGACCCGCCCGCCCCGAATGTGGCGTGGGGGCATCAAATTCACCTCAACCCGTCCCTGGTCCCGAGGCGATGGTCCGACTGGCCCGCCGGACGCAAACTCACCTCTCCTGCGAAGTCCATGTCACAGTGCCTCGACCAGCCTTGCTGGCCGCGCCGGCGACCCTCGAACGGTTGTCTGTGGGTCGTGCTGCGCGTCGTGCTGGTTGTAGGAATCTTAGCGCTGGACGGGCGCAAGTCGATGGCCCAAACCACCGCCCCGGTGCTTCTCGACAACATGGACTCCGGACAGACGTCGCTGACGCTGCTCAACGCCGGGGCCACGATTCGCATTCTCAAACAGGACACGAACGGCGCCGCTCGTTTTGGACGCGGCGCCGAGCGCGTTGTGCTAGCCGTTCCCGCGGGCGAGTCGGCACAGGTTGCGTATCGCGTGCCGGCGGCGCCGGTGATTGACGAACTGCAGCTCACGGCGTGGGTGCGCGTGAGTCGGCCCGGCGCTCGACTGGCGGCGGTGATCGTGCTGCCCAACTCCAAGGTTGCCGGAGGACAAGAGTCCAAACGGTTGCTGGTCTACGGCGAAGACCAATCCCAGAGCAGCGAGTGGCGCCGGCTTACGCTGAGCAATCTCGGGCCCGCGCTCGAACGGCAGTCGCGCATCGCACGGGCCAGTGCAAGCGGTCGCGGCAGCGACATCGACGAGCGCGATGCGTATGTCGAGGCGGTGGTCGTTCTCTGCCCGGGCGGGCCGGGAGTCACCGAGTTGTTGGTCGACCAAGTGGCCATGTACGGCGTGCTGCGGGACAGTCTTTCCGTAGGCAGCGCAGCGGGCGACAAGATTTCGCGCGACAGCGCCGCCGGCAACCCGCCGCAGCCGCGCACGGACAAGCTGCCGCCGTTGCCGCCCGTGCCGCAGGCGCCGCGGATCGTACAGTGGCAGGGTGAGTCGTTCGCCGCCATCAAGGAACTGGGCTTCGACGCCGCATTGCTGGCTAGGTTGCCAACCGACGGCGAACTGCACGAGGCGCGGCGCGCCGGCGTGTATCTGGTTTGCCCGCCGCCCGGAGTCGAATCGGGGGTGACGATTGGACCGCAGTTCGACATTGTGTTGGCGTGGGATTTTGGGCTGGCGTCGCCGGTTCCCGACGAACTGGCGCGGGTGCAGCAGTGGGCCGGGTGGCTCCAGCGTCACGATCCCCAGCACGAGCGTCGCACGGTGATTCGGCCTGGCATGCAAGTGCGCGAGTCGAGCCGTTTGACCGACGCCCTGGTGCTCGACCGCCCCACGCTCGGCTCCAGCCAGTCGCTTTCCGCGTATTCCACGTGGTTTCTCGATCAACGCCGCATCGCCCGGCCGGGCACGCCGATCTGGTCGCTGGCCGATACGCACTACGCTGGCCGCGCTGGCGCCCAGCTGGCGGCGCTGCGCGCGAGTCGCCCTCCCGTGGTGCCGTCGACCTACGCGGAATTGTTTCGCTGGAGCGCCGCCACGTTTCCCGCCCGGCCGGAAGCGTTTTGTTTTCGCAGCGAGGCGAGTCTCACGGGAGCGGATCGGGGCAATCGGCTCCGCGCCGCTGCGTTGGAACTGCTCAACCTGAGACTCGGACTGGTTGAGCCATGGTTGGCGCACGGCACGCAAATGTCCACGGCGCTCTGTTCGCGCGACGACGTCACGGCCATCGTGCTGCAAATCGAACGTTCGCACCTGATTGTGCCGATGATGTGGGACGGCCCGCGCATGGCCAATCCCGTGACGGTCGAACACCCCCTGGCGATGAAGCTGCCGGGCGTGCCCGAATCGGCCGAAGCGTATCTGTTGACGGGCGTGTCGGCGCAGCGGCTCCGTTCGCAACGCGTCGCCGGCGGATTGCGGATCACCGTGGAGACACTTCCCGCCGACGCCCTCATCTTGCTCACCGAAGATGGCCAGGCATTCACGCAGGTCGAAACGTATTTGCGACGCCATGCCCGCCGCGCGGTCGACCTGCGGGCGCTGATGGTGGAGTTGAAACGTCAGCAGGCGGCCGAAGCGCTCGCGCTGTTGCCACAGCCGTTGGTGGCTGCCGGCGAGGTGCAGGGTGCGCTCCATCGCGTCGCCGCGCTAACTCAGGCCACCCAAGGCGCCGCGGCGGCTGGTGATTTCAACGCGGCTTACGAGGCCGCCGCTGAGGCTGACGCCCTGCTGGACGAATTGGAACACAGGACGGTCGAGCGCATCGCGATTTCGCCTGAACTGGCTGTGTCGCCGCTGCCGCTAAGGTGGGAGACGGCGCCGGATCATGTGCGTCTGGCGGCCGCCCTGGCGCGTGGCGCCCAACCTTGGCAAGCGTTGCCGGGCGGTGAGTTTGAGGATCTCAGCGAGTTGCTGCGTCTGGGCTGGCGGCATCTGGAGCAACCACTCGACGGGGTCGCCAGTGCGGTACGGCTGTCGCCGGAGGCGGCTCACCGGGGTCAATTTTGCCTGGAACTCGACGCCCGCGCGACGCGGCCCGACGGCGTGGCTCCGGCTACGCCGGCCGTGCCGGTCTGGGTGACTTCGCCCCCGATTTCTCTGCCGGCGAACAGTTTGCTGGAGATATCGGGCGTGGTACGCACGAGCCAGCCGCTGCTGGGTCCTGACGAGGCGTTGTTGGCGTTCGACAGCCTCGGCGGCGAGCAGCTCGCCCTGCGATTTCAGCGGATTCCGTCGTGGCAGCCGCTCCGCATGATGCGGCTCACTGGGGCCGGGGGCGAAACGCGGTTGACGCTGGCCCTGGACGGGATTGGCCGCGTCCAAATCGACTCGCTGGCGTACCGGATCACGCCCCTGGGCGCCGCGGCGGTTGGCGAACCGGTCCGGCTGCAGGCCCGCCAGGCGGGGCCGTTGCGGCGGTAGCTGTCGCTTTCTGATCCTTGCCGGTCCGCAGAGCGCAACTTATACTCGGCTCTTTACTTGGAGCTTGCCGGCGGGCGCCGGGCGCCTCCGCTCCCTGCGGCGCGAACCACTTGCGACTGCAGTGCGTAGCAGCGTCCACGACGCGACGCGCTTGCCAACGCGTCCCTGGTGCGCTTGCCTCTGGTTCCGAGGCCCGGCCTTTCCAGGGGGCAGCCTCGTCTCGCCAGCAGTCGCTCCCAGGCGATCAACCTAATTTCGGTCATTTCCACGCACACGGTACTCCCTCGATGAGCGACGAAGTCGTCCTGCAAACCCGCGCCCTGTCGAAAGTGTATCGCGACTTCTGGGGCCGTCAGAAGGTTCGGGCCCTCAAGGCGCTCGACCTGGAAGTTCGCCGCGGCGAGGTCTTCGGCTTGTTGGGGCCGAACGGCTCGGGCAAGACGACCACGATGAAACTGGTCCTCGGGCTTTTGTTTCCCACCGAAGGCGAAGCGGTCGTGTTTGGCCGGCCGGCGAGCGACGTCAGCAAGAACGAGCGGATTGGGTACCTGCCCGAAGAATCGTACCTGTACCGGTTTCTCAATGCCGAGGAAACGCTCGACTTTTACGGCCGGCTGTTCGACATGCCAGCCTCCACGCGGGCCGAGCGCGTCGACGCGCTGATTAAGCAAGTGGGGCTCGACAAGGCCCGCAAGCGCCCGTTGCAAGAATACTCCAAGGGCATGACGCGCCGCATTGGTTTGGCTCAGGCGCTCATCAACGATCCCGAGTTGATCCTGCTCGACGAACCGACTAGCGGGCTGGACCCGATCGGCACGCGCGAGATGAAGGATATGATCATTAAGCTCAAGGAGCAGGGTAAAACGGTGGTCATGTGCAGTCACCTGCTCGCGGACGTGCAGGATGTGTGCGACCGGATCGCTATTCTGCACCAGGGCGAACTGAAGGAACTGGGCCGCGTCGACGAACTGTTGACGGTGGCCGACGTCACCCAGGTCAAAGGCCGCAATCTCACGCCCGAGTGCCAGAACGAGATCCGCGAGGTGATCGCACGTCATCACGGCGAATTGCTGTCGATGGACAACCCGACCACGACGCTCGAAGAGTTGTTCCTTGACATTGTCCGGGACAGCGAGGCCCGACCGGGTCGCCGCGCCGCCAGCGTGGCGGCCGCCAACGCCTCCGATTCGCCGCCATCCTCGTAACGACCAGCCGCTGCCCGCGCTGCCGCGAAGCAGTTGGGCGCCGACTCCCATCGTTTCCGCCGTTCTCCTTCCGCCTTTCCCCTTTGTAACTGCTCGATGGTCCTCGAACGCCAAGTCCTGCCCTACTTCACATGGCTGATTCAAGGCGAACCGGGCGGCCTGGGCGCGCTGCCGCGTTTCCTGCTGGTGATGTTCGGCGTCGGTCTGGCCGCGCTGCTCATTGGGTTTCTCGTGGCGGCGCTCCGGTACGGCTTCTCCCGCGGCGGCGACCTGACGTATCGCACGGTTTACGGCGGGTTCTTCGAACTCTTGCAGACAAAGTGGCGGCGGGTGTGGGCGTTGGCCGTGCTGGCGATCAAGGAAGCCCGGCGGCGACGCGTGTTGGTCGCACTGGGCGTGTATTTCGTGATATTGCTGTTTGCTCAGTGGTTTCTCAGCACCGATTATCCCGAACCGGCCCGGCTCTACCTTAGTTTCGTGCTGACCGCCACCACCTACCTGATGCTGGGCATCGGGCTGGTGCTCAGTGCGTTCAGCCTACCGTCCGACTTCAAGACGAAGACGATCTACACGGTCGTGACTAAGCCCGTGCGGGCCGGCGAGATTGTCATTGGTCGCATCTTGGGGTTCACCATCGTGGGCACCGTGCTGTTGGCCATTATGGGGCTGGCAAGCTACGTGTTCGTCGTCCGATCGCTCGACCATACCCACCGCGTCGACGCCGAAACGCTCACCAATGTCATGATCGGCGGCAAGCTGCAGGGGTACGACGGGTCGACCGACAAGGTCATGAGCCACCGCCACAGCGTGGAACTCGACGCCGAGGGCAATGGTCTGGCGGTGTTGGATCGCGGCCACACGCACAATATCGATCGCGTGGGCGAGGACTACAAAGTGTCCGGCCCGATCGGCCTGATGAAGGCGCGCGTGCCGAAGTACGGAAAGCTGACGTTCATCGACCGCAACGGCGCCAAGAAGGACTCGGGCATCAGCGTCGGCTTCGAGTGGAAGTATCGCAGCTTCATCGACGGCAACACGCAGGCGGCCGCCATCTGGCAGTTCGACGGCCTGGATCACGACAGCGACGACGAGTTCCTCAATCTGGCGTTGATTGTCCGCGTGTTCCGCACGCACAAAGGCGTCGTCGGCCGGCCGCTCACCGGCACGATTCAGCTGAGAAATCCGGAAACAGGAGTCGTTTCCGCGGAGCGATCATTTTCGGCGCGCGATCAGCAGATCGACGAGTTTGAAATTCCCCGAGCGCTGACCGACCCCAAGGAAGAGCCGATCGACCTGTTCGAGGACTTGGTCACCAAAGACGGGCGTTTGGATGTCATTGTCCAGTGTCTGGAGGGCGGGCAGTATTTCGGCTTTGCCCAGGCCGACTGCTACATTCGCTTGCCCGAAGGCGATCCCCGCACGAATTTCTTCAAGGTCAATCTGAGCATCTGGGTGCAGATGGTCATTGTGATCGCGATCGGCGTCACGGTGAGCACCCTGGTCAGCGGCCCGGTGGCAATGCTGTTTACCGCGTCGTTCATTCTGCTGGGCTTCTTCCGTCAGTTCTTCCTCGACGTGGCCACGGGGCAGGAGTACGGCGGCGGTCCGTTGGAATCGCTCGTGCGACTGGTCACGCAAAAGAACGTGATGGTCGAACTCGATCCCGGCGTCGGCGTATCAATTGTTAAAGCGATCGACGACGTGTTCCAAGGTTTTATGTGGTGCGTCGGGCAGTTGTTGCCCGACTTCCGCTCGCTCAGCGCGGTCGCGTTTGCCGCCGACGGGTATAATGTGCCGTGGGATCGCGTTTGGCAGGATCTCACGCTGTGCGGCGCCTATGTCGTGGGGCTGTCGATTCTCGGCTTCTTCCTGTTGCGAACGCGTGAGGTGGCGCGATGAACTCAATCAACCCGCTCTATCGCAAGATCATCTACCTCGTCGGCATCGTCGTGCTGCTGCTGCCGTTGTTCTACTTGGGACAGCCGGCCACGCGCGGCGGCAACAAGGAGAGCCAGGGCGGCAAGCTCGAACAGCTGCGCAAAGAGTACGGCCTCGGCCAGGCGGAGTTGGGCGATATCGATCCCGCCAGCGAAGCCATTCGTCTGGCCACGCTGGGGGCCCGCGGCATTGCGACCACCTTGCTGTGGAGCAAAGTCAACAACGACAAGATGACCGAGGATTGGACCTCCATGGAGGCCACTCTCAAGCAACTCGCCAAGCTGCAGCCCTATTTCATCGCGGTGTGGCGCTATCAGGCGTGGAACCTGTCCTACAACGTGTCGGTTGAACTCGACGACGTGAAGGATCGCTTCTTCTACGTGAAAGAGGGCGTCAAATACCTGCAGCAAGGCATCCAGTACAACCGCGACAACCCGTCGCTGCTGGCCGATTTGGGCTGGTTTATCGGCAACAAGATCGGCCGGGCGGACGAGAAGGAGTTCTATCGCCGACTCTTCCGCGCCGACGACGAACTGCATAAGCCGGACACGCGGCCCGAGCAACGCGACAACTGGCTGGTGTCAAAGGACTGGTATCAGCAGGCCATGAGCGTGGTCGACGACAAGAAGAAGAGCCTCGGGGGCAAGAACCCGACGACGTTCTTCTCCAACGCCGCCAAATCGCAGATCAACTACGCCGACGCGATTGAGAATGAAGGCACCTTTGGCGAACGCGCCCGACAGGCGTGGTCGACCGCCAGCCGCATGTGGCGGCAGTACGGCACGCGGGAGATGATGTCGTCGTTCGGCGTGTTGATTCGCTTGGAGGACGCCCAACTGTGGGCCGACCGGCTGCAGGAGTTGATCGACGAGTTGGATGCCCTCGACCCCGGCCTGAGGGACCGCATGGCCACAGAGGCGCGCGAGTCGCTCACGCCCGAGGAGAAGAAGGCGCTAGAAGCCACTGGCGATCTTTCCGACGATATGTACGCGGTGCGTTCCGAAGCCGAGGAAAAGCTTACCATCACTCCGCAGGACATCGCCGCGCGAATCGCCCAGGACAACCCCAGCCTGGCCAAACAAGTTCGCCGCATCGCGAATCAGATCGACGACGTCAACAAGCGCATCCGCATGATCGCCAGCAACAGCGGCGTGGCCAACTACGACTATTGGCGCACCCGCTGCGATTTGGAGCAAACGCCTGAAGCGCTCAAGGCGCATGAGTTGTGCTACGACGCCAATCGCGTCTGGAAGGACGAGGGCGAGCCGGAGCGGGCGCGCGAAATGTATGAAGAGGGTTTCCGCGATTGGGCCGCGGCGCTCGACAAATTCCCGGAGTTGCCCCCCGACTCGCCGACCGGCAGCGACATCATGGTGTTCATCGAACAGTACGGCGATTTGCTCAACCAACTCGACCTCAGTCTCAGCGACGAAGAACTCGCCTCGGCGTTTCCCCTGTGGGACATTGTCGAAGCGAACGACATGGAAAACCGGTTCGCCGCCGAGTTGCGGGCCCATTTGGAACGAACCAACAGGGCGCCGCAGGATCGGGACGCCGAGAGTCTCATCAATCCAGGCGATGCGTTGATTGATCGCTACGACGAGGAACCGACGCCGCCGGCCGCAGAAGAGTCCGCCGAGGAGGCGACCGACGAGGGCGCTGCGGACGAACCGGCCGCGGAGGAACCGGCTGCGGGTGAACCGTCCGCAAATGAACCGACTGCGGAATAATCGAAAGCCCGCGATTGGGGGCCCTCGTTTCGCGCACTGGCAGGGAGGTCGCCCCTTGCGATCGTTTCACGGCTTATAACGGTTGCGCCGGCGCCCGCGCTGCCGCTCACGCCGCGAACCCCGTATCGGCGGGCAATCGATGCGGTCGCGCTTCTCCGCCTAGACGATAACACCAGCAAGGTTCGCCGCGCGCCGCGGCGCCTATGGTTCCGCTGGTGAGTCGCTATGTTTCAGTTCGCCGTGCGTCGTGCGCCCCGTGCCGGTTTCAATCGCCGTCGGGCGTTTCGCTTCGAAGCTTTGGAGTCGCGCGAGATGCTCGCCGCCGACCCGGTCTTCGCGGCGGCCGCCATGGCGCCATCGATTGACGCGGAGCTGCTGTCGGCCACCGCGGAGATTCGCGGCTCGGTTTATCAGATGAACTCCAACGGGGCGCATGCCGGCATCGCCGCCGTCGAGTTGCGGTTGCTCAACGAGATTGGCGCAGTCGTTGGCGTCACTCACACAGGCGCCGACGGGGCGTATGCGTTCCCGGGGCTCGCTGCGGGACTGTACGCGGTGCAGCAGATGCAGCCTGCCGGGTTTGCCGACGGGCCTGAGTCGCTTGGCGCCGCTGGCGGACAGGTGCTTAGCGACGATCTGTTGGGCGAGATTGCCTTGGCGCCGGGCCAGGCGGCCGCGGGTTACGATTTTGCCGAATATCGCCCCGCCGACGCGCCGGCTTCCGAAGGCAACGGCCTGCCGCGATTGATTCTTGCCGGCGGCGGCGTCGCGGGTCCGGGCGTCGTCGCCGCGTCGGCGCCGCAATTGCGCATCTGGACGCCGCCGGCGCCAGCCGTGCTCGATCTCGCCGCGTTGCCGACGTCAGGCGTCTCGTCGCCAAACGCGATTGATGTGGCGCACTCAGCCGACAACAACCTGGTCGAACCGGCTGAATCCGTCGAGGCGGCCGATCAAGACGACCCGTTGATTGAACCGGGTCCCGTCGACGCGGAAGCGGAACTCGTGGAATTGACCGCCGGCTTCGAACTGCCAGCGGCGGAATGGGACGCGCCCCACGAGCAACTCGACCGGCTGGGCGAAGCGGACGAAATGGCTGTCGACCACGGGATCGATCCCTTGGCGTGGTCGACTCCGCCGGCGCGGCGAGCGGACAACTCGGGCGACCAGCAGGCCGCCGATTCAGCCGAAGACGGGCCGGCTGCGCCCGTCGACGCGCCACCGGTCAAGCCGCCTGCCATTCGACAGGCGACGCAAACCGCGCCGGATGATGCGGTCGCGTAGCGGGGTAGGGGGGCTTCAGCAGGCGTCGACGGTAATCGCGCCGGTGGGACAGGCTTCGGCGCAGCGGCGCGCTGAACTGCCGAGGGCCGCCTCCAGCGAAATCCCCGCGGGCGGGGCGACGCGAATTGCCGTGCTGCGACCCCACAGCGCGAGTCCTGCGGCGCCGGGCGTGGCGGCGGCGATCTGCACGCAGATGCCGCAGGCGATGCACTTGCCCGTCTCCAGCCGCACGCCGCTCCCCTCAATGCAACCGCGGTACTGTTGCCCGGGGCCGGCGAACCGGCGGGCGTCGCAGTTGTACGCGGCTGCGTAATGATGCAGCAGGCAATTCTCCAGCGCCTCGCAGTCGCAATGCAGGCAGCGGGATGCTTCGAGTTGCACAATCTCGTCGCTCACGTCCCCCACGAGCGCCGACGAGTCGGCCCGCGGCGCGACGGGCGCGCCCTCGCAAAAGTCGCATAACTCGCCCGCCGTCATTCGCGCCAGCCGCGATTCGAATGCTTTGCGGCGGTCGGGCGTCGCGCGGTTCGTCAGGTGACAATCAATGCACTCGGCGGCCAGCTTGCCCTCGGCCACGGATTGCACGACCAGTTTGTAAGGTCGCACGGCATTACCCGCGGCGAAGACGCGCGGCCGACTGGTTTGGCGGGTCGCCGCGTCGACTTTGACGCCGCTGGCCGCCGCCGCGACGCCCAGCTCCGTCAGCCACTGTTTGTCGTTGCGCCCGGTGGTCAACAGCACGGCGTCGAATTCGTCAGTCAGCGCGTCGAGCTGAGCGCTGGTAGCGAGGGGCGAGTTGGTGCGCGCGGCAACGCCGACGCGGAGCACCGCAGCGACTTCGGCGGCGAGCACGTCGCGCGGCAGCTCGTCCGCCGAAAACTCGCGACGGAGCCGGCCGCCCAGCTCGGCTTCGCGGTCGACGAGGGTGCAGGCGTGTCCCCGTTGGGCGAGATGGTAGGCCGCGGTGAGTCCCGTCGGTCCGCCGCCGACGATCGCGACGCGGCGTCCGGTGGACGGTGCGATCTTTGGCTGGTAAGGCGTCGGCGATTGGAGGTCCCGATCGGCCACAAACCGCTTGATTTTGCAAATCGCGGCGGGGCTGTCGTGCTGGCCGCGCCGGCACGCGTTCTCGCACACCTCGGGGCAGACTCGCCCCAAAATCGCGGGGATCGCGATGTCCTGCTTCACCACGGCCAGCGCCGCACGGTAGTCCCCCTCAACGACGTGCCGCAGCATGTCGGGGATGTCCATCCGCGCGGGACAGGTGTTCTCGCAGGGCGCCTTGCAGTCGCCGGCGTGATCGCCCAGCAGCAGTTCCAGCGCCATTTGGCGCAACGCGCGCACCTCGGTCGACTCGGACTCCACTTGCATGCCCTCGCGAACCTTCGTGGCGCACGAAGGAACCGGCGCGTTGGCGCCGTCCACGCGCACCAGGCAGCACATGCAGCTGGTGTTGGGGGGGAAGTCCGGATGGTGGCAGAGCGCGGGGATGTCGATGCCCAGTTGGCGCGCCGCATCCAACACGCTGGCGCCTGCGGGCGCCTCCACGGTCTGGCCGTCGATCGTCAGGCGGGTCATGACGTCACCTCGATCGCGTGCTCGGGGCAGGTGGTGCGGCAGACGTCGCACCGCGTGCAGAGATCGGTGTCGATGACATGCTGCCGGTAGGGCGTCGCCGGGATGGCGCCCACCGGACAGTGCTGCGCACACAGCGTGCAGCCGACGCAATCGCGGGTCACCTCGTAGCGAATGAGCGCCTTGCACCGCCCCGCAGGGCAGCGTCCGGCGAGATGCGCCTCGTATTCGTCGCGAAAGTAACGCAGCGTGGTGAGCACGGGATTGGGCGCCGTCTTGCCGAGTCCGCATAGGCTGCCGGCGATGACATGTCGCGACAACTCCTCAATCTCGTCGAGATCGCGTCGCTTGCCCTGGCCGTTGCACAGGCGGGTGAGAATCTCAAGCAGCCGCTGCGTCCCCAGTCGGCAGAACGTGCAGTGGCCGCACGATTCGCGCTGGGTGAATTCCAGGAAATACCGGGCGACGTCGACCATGCAGTCGTCGTTGTCCATGACCACCAGGCCGCCCGATCCCATGATGGCGCCGACGCCACGGAGCGCTTCGTAGTCGATGGGCGTGTTGGCGAGCGCCGCCGGGATGCAGCCGCCGGAGGGACCGCCGATTTGCACCGCCTTGAACGTCTTACCTGGCGCCACGCCGCCGCCGATCTCCTCGACGACCTCGCGGATCGTCAGCCCCATCGGCACCTCGATCAGCCCGCCGCGGCGCACCTTGCCGGCCAGCGAGAAGACCTTGGTGCCCTTGCTCTTGTCCGTCCCGAGCGCGGCGAACTGTTCCGGCCCGTGCCGCATGATCCACGGCACGTTGGCGTACGTTTCCACGTTGTTGACCAGCGTGGGACGGTCCCACAGGCCGCGTTCGGCGGGGTAGGGGGGGCGATGATGCGGCGTGCCGCGCCGGCCCATGATCGATTCGAGCAGCGCCGTCTCCTCGCCGCACACGAAGGCGCCGGCCCCCTCGACAATCTCCACGGTGAGCGAGAACTCGCTGCCGGCGATTCGCTCGCCCAGCCAGCCGGCGCGGGTCATCTCTTCGATCGCGTGCTGCATGCGCCGCACGGCCAGCGGGTACTCGTGCCGAACGTACACGACGGCCCGATTGGCGCCCACGGCGTACGCGGCGATCGCCATGCCTTCGAGCACGCGGAACGGATACGATTCCATGACCATGCGGTCCATAAAGGCGCCGGGGTCGCCTTCGTCGCCGTTGCAGACCAGGATCTTTTCACCCTCGGCCGCGGCGACCATCTGCCACTTGCGGCCCGTGGGGAAACCGCCGCCTCCGCGGCCGCGCAGACCGCTGGCTTCGACGGCGTCGACGATGGCGCTGGGGTCGGCAGCCGCCAGGCATGTCTCCAAAGCGACGAACCCCTCGCGGCGTCGGTAGTCGCCGCGGCTCTCGGGATCCATCTCGCCGCAATGCTCCGTGACGATCCGCACCTGTCGGCCGGTGAAGGCTTCGATGCGGTCGTGGGCCAGGGGCGTGATCTGGCAGCCGGTGCCGTGACCGTTCGCCGCGGCCGGCGCGGTCTCGGGCTCCCAAAGGTCGGTGAAGCGCCGCGCCCAGCGTGCCGGCCACGGGCCCGTCGCGGGGAGGCTGCGAACGATTCGTCGCACGTCCGCGGGGGTGGCGCGCGTGGCGACAATGGGATCCCGACCAGGCGCGCGCACCTCGACCATGGGCGTCAGATGGCAGACGCCGACGCAGCCCACTGGCTTGATCGCGGCGGCGATGCGGCGGATGCGCAGCTCGCGCTGCAGCGTTTCCATCACGTTGCGACTGCCGCCGGCGACGCAGCAGGAGCCCAAGCCGATGCGAATCTCCACGGGCGCCGTCTCGAGGGAAGCTGCGCTGTGGATGACGGGCGAGTCGCGATGGCAAGACTTGCCGCACTTGCCCGAGGAACCGTTGGCCGATGTCAGCAGCCCGTTCACGTCTTCCACCCGCACGTGGCCGGCGGTGTGATCGTCGACTTGCACCACGGGGGCCCGGGTGCAGCAGCCGAGGCAGCCGACTGTTTCGACCGTGGCGCGACCGGCGGGGTCGGTGTCGCCGCCGGGTGGAATGCCAAGGTCCTTGCGAAGTTGGTCGAGCACCCGATCGGCGCCTGCCACGTGGCACGCCGTGCCGACGCAGACCTGCACGAGTTTTTCGCCGCGGGGGCGGGTGCGGAACTGGCTGTAGAACGACGCCACGCCGGAGATTTGGGCCGCGGTTACGTCGGCCAACTGCGGCAGTCGAGCCAGCACCGCCGGGGGCAAATACCGGTAATGCTGGTCGATCGCATGCAACAGCGGGATGAGATGTCGCGGCTCGCGGCCGACACGCCCGACGATTTCGTCCAACGGCGTCAAGTCGACGGGCGGCGTATCAAGCAGCGGCGGAACGGCGTCTTCGAGCGACGCCGAGCTTTCAGCCGGCTGCTGTGTGCCAGTCTGGCGACGGGTGGCCACGGTCGCCGCGATGCCGGCGGGCGCGATCGGCTTTCGTCGTCCGGTAATGCGAACCAGGGCCACGGCAAGGGCGGCGGCGGTCAGGGCAACGACGCCCGCGGTGCGTTGGCGGCGCGCCCGCGCGAGCGACAGGGCCGTTTGACGCTCAACCTCGTTGTCGAGCGCGGCCACGGTCGACGGGTCCTGACGCGCGGCGGCCTCGACTTGTTCCAGCCGTTGCTTGCGCGTCGGCGTCTCCGACCATGCGCGGCTTTGGTCCCAGGCCCACGCGGCGACCGCCGCGACGAGGATGCTTGCCACGACGACCAGCGCCGCACGCCGCACCGCGTCAGGACGGAGTGAGGGCCGTTTCATGCGACTGGCTCCTCGACGAGCGGAAGCTTCGGCGTCGCTTTTGGCGCGGCGAGTTGCTCGATCTCGTACAGCTCAATCTCTCCCCAGGCGTATTGCTGTCGCGGACAGTGCGCGAAGCAACGGGCGCACGCCAGGCACGTGGCCTTGTCGGCACGCATGTTGTGGATCGCCCCGAACGGGCAGGCCTCGGTGCAAAGGCCGCAGTCGAGTTCCTCGTCGGGCGTGATTTGCACGGGCTTCCACGCGAACCGCGACGCGACGCCCAACAGGGCGCCGTACGGGCATAAGAACCGGCAATAGGGCCGGCCGATGACCGTGCCGATCGCCAGCAGCGCCAGCCCCAACGCGAGCATCGTGGCCGGACCGGTCAGGCGAAAGAAACCGACGAAGGGGTCGAAACGGCAGATGAGGAATTGTCGCGATGCGGCCGGCTGCACAGCCAGCGCCACGGCCGCGACGAGATAAACGTAGCGGAACTTGCCGCCCCACCGGTCGACTGCGGCGGGGAGTTGCTTGGGTCTTAGGACGACCAGATCCTGGATCGCCCCCAGCGGGCAAACTCCGGCGCAGAAGACGCGGCCGACCAGCAGCGCCGCG
>JAGQOU010000261.1 GCA_020427145.1 Planctomycetales bacterium
CAACCAGAACCCGCAGAACGTGCTGTCGCTGCTGCGGTAAGCGACTCGCGGTAGCAATTGAAACCGACGGCCGGCTCGATCCCCAGCGGATCGAGCCGGCTTTTTTTGATACAGGACCGGTGTTGTCCAGAAGCAACTCCGGGATACCGGATCGGGGAGGGCGAGGCCCTCCCGTGCTAGCGATTGCGTGCGTACTTCTGGCTTGGCAGCGCCTCGCTCGCCCCAGGCGGGTCGAGGACGGTTCCGGGGGAATCGGGCTCCGAGGGTTGTGCTCGCATTTCGCCAGCGAACCTCAACCGGTCAGGCAATTGGCGCCGATAAAACCTGATACGCGGGCCTCTACAGAGGCCAAAGTGTCGCGAGGTCGGCGGTCTGCAGCGTCCGACCTCGCCGCGATTCCTTCGATGCGACCTATGCTTGCACTGGTGCTTTGGCAGCTCGCCAGGTTGAGCGAATGACAAAGCACTCGGTTGCGGTGCGCGCCGGGGAACGACTTGTGCTGACCCGTTACTCACGATAGCTCTATGGCTGGAATCACTTCGAGCGTTGGCCTCGTGACGGGCATCCCGATCGAGGACACCGTCACCCAGCTGATGCAGGTCGCCGGCAGGCCGCGCGATCTGCTGGTGGCGCGGACTAATGCGCTGAAGGAAGAGCAGACGGCGGTCAACGCCTTGAGCACCCGCGTGCTGGGGTTTCAGTTTGCCGTCAATAAGTTCAAGTCCGCGTCGCTCTACAACTCGCGCTCGGCGACCAGTTCCAACAAGGACAAGCTCACCGCGTCGATCCCCGCGGGGACGACGCCCGCCGTGGGCAAAATCCAGGTGCGTCCCGTACGCACCGCGTCGTCGCAGCAGCTTATCAGTCAGCGGTTTGAAAGTCTGGGCGACGCGTTTGGCAGTGGCAGCTTCAGTCTGCGAATTGGCGGCTTCGTCGACCACGGCGTCTCGCTGGATTCGCTCAATGGCGGCGCCGGCGTGCAACGCGGCAAAATCAAGATCACTGATCGCAGCGGCGAGACGGCGACGATCGATCTTTCGTTCGCCCGCACGGTCGACGACGTGCTGGACGCGATCAACTCCAATGGCGCCGTGTCGGTGACCGCCACGGTGGCCGGCGACTCGATCAAGCTGGTCGACGGCAGCGGCGGCAGCGGCAATCTCGCCGTGGCCGAGGTGAGCGGCGGCAAGACGGCGGCCGGCCTGGGATTGGCGGGGCTGAGCGTGGCTGCCGACGAAGCGACCGGCGCCGACGTGTACCGCCTGTACGGCAAACAAACGCTTTCGTCGCTTAACGACGGCAATGGCGTAGAACTGACCGGCGCGGGCGTGACGGATTTCAACGTGACTCTGTCCGACGGCACGCAATTGGCGATCGACCTGGGCGACGCCGTGTCGCTGCAGGATGTCACCAGCGCGATTAACGCCGCGGGCGGGACGAAGCTTTCCGCGGCGATTGCCGCCGACGGCAACCGACTAGAACTGACCGATCTCACAACCGGCAGCACGACATTCGCGGTCGCCGACGCCGTGACGGGATCCGTGGCAAGCGAACTCGGCATTGCCGGCACGGGCTCGGGCGGCACGCTCGCCGGCGCGCGGCTCGTGTCAGGTTTGGGCGGGACGCTGTTGTCGCAACTCGGCGGTTCCGCAGGGCTCGGGACGCTTGGCGCGCTGAGCATCACCGACCGGAGCGGCGGCGCCGACGTGGTCGATCTCTCGTCGGCCGAAACGCTGGCCGACGTCGTGAATCTGATCAACGCGTCGTCCGCCGAAGTCACGGCCAGCTACAATCAGGCCCGCAATGGCATCGTCGTCAACGACGCGTCCGGCGGGACGGGCAATTTGGTGATTGCCAACGGGGACGCGAACAACTCGGCCGACGCCCTGGGGATTGCCGTCGACGACGCGGTCGCCTCGACCGACAGCGGCTCGCTGCAAAAGCAAACGCTCAGTCGCGGCACGACGCTCGCGTCGTTGAACAACGGCAAAGGCGTCGACCTGGGCGACATTCGCTTGACCGACTCCGCCGGCCGCAGCAGTACGGCCAATCTTGACGCGACCGGCCAGGAAGCCGAGACCGTCGGCGACGTGATCGACGCGATCAACGCCTTGGCAATCGGCGTGGAGGCGCGCATCAACGATACTGGCGATGGCATCCTCATCACCGACACCGCCGGCGGATCGGGCACGCTTTCCGCGAAAGACTCGAGCGGGGACGTCGCCAAGTCGTTGGGATTGACGCGGGCGAGCACGACGGTGCAAATCAATTCCGTCGCGACGCAGGTGATCGACGGTTCCGCGACGCATACGCTCGACCTGACCGACCTGAGTGCGTCGGCCGACTCCGTGCTGCTCAGCTCGCTCAACGCAGGCAGCGGCGTGATTCTGAGCGACGTTAAGATTGTCACGGCCTCCGGGCAGCAGATCGCCCTGGACTTCAACGGCGCGGACAGCGGGGTCGCCACCATTGGGGACGTCATCGACGTTGTCAACCAGCGCGCGGCGGAGTCCGGCGCGGCGCTGACGGCGCGACTCAACGACGCGGGCACGGGCATCTACTTGGAAGATGCGACGACCGGTTCCGGCACGCTCACGGTGACCGACGTGAACGGCACGTTGGCCAACGACCTGAAACTGACCGGGACGGCTGCCACCAACAGCCAGGGCAAGCAGTATGTCGACGGGGCTGGTTTGTTCGCCGAGGTCGGCGGGGCCGATGCGGGGCTCGCGGCGCTGGCGGCCCGGATCAACGACCTCGATGCAGGCGTGACGGCCTCGACGATTTTCGACGGCGTCGGTTACCGCCTGAGCCTCACCGTCGACAGCGCCGGCGACGCCAATGAGGTGCTGGTCGACGCCCTGGGAACGGACTTTGAGTTTTCCGAAATCGCCAAGGCCCAGGACGCGCTGCTGTTGTACGGCGATGGGGGCCTGCCTGGCGCCGGCGTGTTGGTTAGTTCGGCCGACAATACCTTTGAGAATTCCGTCGGCGGGCTGAATCTGACCGTCGTGGCGCCCAGCGACACGGCCGTTGAGGTCAATGTCACCTCCGCGGACACGCCGCTGGTGACGGCCGTGCAGGACATGGTCGATGCGTACAACAGTCTCCGCTCGGATCTGGGCGAGCTCACCTCGTTCGACGCCGAGACGAATTCCACGGGATTGCTGTTCGGCACACGCGAAGCGTTGATTGTCGACCAGCGACTGTCCCGCGCGTTGACCGATCGCTATTTCGGGTTGGGCGATCTGCAGACTCTCGAACAGTTGGGCCTCAGCGTCGGCGACGACGGCAAACTGGAACTCAACAAGACCAAGCTGCAAAACGCCTTTGCCAAAGATCCCGAGGGCGTTCAAGAGTTTCTCAACAACCCCGAGCGCGGGTTCGTCGCCAAGTTGACGCCGACGATCGACGGGCTCGTGGACGCTGACAGCGGAGCGTTTGGCCATCGGTTCGACGCCCTGCAATCCACGATCGATGCTAACGAATTGCGGATCGAACAGTTCACCGAGTCGCTCGACCGACAACAGAACCGGCTGTATCTGCAGTTCACGCAGTTGGAGTCGATCATCTCGCAACTGCAGGCCAACCAGTCGGCGCTGGCCAACCTCCAGCCGATCTCGCCGCTCACGAGCACCAAACGCTAGAAATCGTCGCGACGTCGCTGTCCGCGGTCGCTCCCGTCTCTGACCACGAGAAGCCCCAGCCATTCTCTATGAAAAACGCTTACAGCTCTCCTCGCACTTCGAGCGACTATCTGGAATCGCGCGTTTCGACCGCATCGTCCGCCGATCTGCAGCTGATGCTGTTGGACGGCGCCGTGCGCTTTGGGCGCAAGGCCGAAGCGATTTGGGACGACGAGTCCCAAACGGGCGAGGTGCATCAGTTGCTCACGCGGGTGGTCGACGTCTTGGAGGCGCTCACGATGGGGGTCGCCGAGTCGACGGACCCGATCGCCGAGAAACTGGAAGAGCAGTATGCCTTCGTGCTGAAGGAATTCGCCTTTGTGCTGTTGGAGCGCGATCGGCCGCGGTTCGACCGGGCGATGAAGTTGCTCTGCTTTGAGCGTGAAACGTGGCAAATGGGCTGCGAGCGGGCCAAATACGGCGGGCAGCCCGCGCCGACGACCGAGCGGACCGACCAGGCCAGTTCGGCCCCGCGGCGCACGCAGGTCGCGCCCCTCGAAGCTCCGCTTCCGGGCGGCGGCTTCTCGGTGCAGGCGTAGATTTCGCACCGTCGCGCGCCACACAGCCCCCGGAGCCGTGAATTCCGCCCGCTCCCTGGCGGTTTGCTCTCCGGTGCACGATCCGGCGAGCGGGGGGCGTGAGCCCCCTGTTCACAAGCCGCGCCACAGGCGTTCACGCCCCCCGTTCGCCGGTTGACCCCTGCGCCGCCGCTCGTATCATCGAGCGTTTGCCGGTTTTCGCAGCCAGGAGAGTACGCCATGTCGTCGTCCGTCGCCGCCAAACAGCTGATCCGCGTCGGTCACAGCCCCGACCCGGACGACGCGTTCATGTTTCACGCCTTGGCCAACGACTGTCTCGACACGGGGCGGTACGAGTTCGTCCACGAATTGGTCGACATCGAGACGCTCAATCGTCGCGCGTTCGCGGGCGAGCTAGAACTGACCGCCGTAAGCATTCACGCCTACGCCTTTCTGCAGGACAAGTACGCCCTGTGCAGTTGCGGGGCGAGCATGGGCGACGGTTACGGACCGATGGTGGTGACCCGCGATGCCGCGACGCTCGACGATGTGAAGGACCGCGTGTTTGCCGTGCCGGGGACGCTCACCAGCGCGTTCCTCGCCCTGCGGCTCTGCCTGGGACGCGAGTTTGAGTACGTCGTCGTGCCGTTCGACGAGATCATCCCCGCGGTGGTCGCCGGCGAATATCAGGGGCAGAAGGTCGACGCGGGGCTGATCATCCACGAGGGGCAGCTCACCTACGGCGATCAGAACCTGTATCTGGTCGTGGACCTCGGCGAGTGGTGGGGCGCCGAGAACGACGGCTTGCCGTTGCCGCTGGGCGCCAACGCCATTCGCAAGGACCTCGGCCAGCCGGCAATCACGGAGGTGCAGACGCTGCTTTACCAGAGCATCAAGTACGGTCTCGACCACCGCGCCGACGCGCTGGCCCACGCCATGCAGTACGGCCGCGATCTCGACACGGCCAAGACTGATAAGTTCGTCGGCATGTACGTGAACGACTGGACGCTCGACTTCGGCGAGCGCGGCCGCGAAGCGGTGCGGCGGTTTTTACGGCAAGGCCACGAAGCGGGCGTACTGAAGGAGTTGGTCGTGCCGGAGTTCGTGCCGCTGGGGTAAGCATTGGTTTATGGACGATTCCCTTCGCACGCTGTGGTCCCCGCTAACGAAGGCCGATCTGCGGCCCCTGGGGAGTTCAATCGAGCGAGTCCAATTCCTTGCCCCGCTATCCGATGCCGAACACAAGCAGGTTGCGACCCTGCTAAAGAAACGTCCCGAAGTCGAGTTCCGCGGCTCCGTCCACGAGGGGGTAGACGATCTCGAGTTCCTCCAGCACTATCGTGACTTGGCCCATGTTTCGCTGTCCTTTTTCGGTTTGAAGGATCTCTGCGGGTTGCAATACCTGAGGCGGGATCTCAAGACCTTGGAATTGGGGGCAACGAAGGCAAGCGGACTTTCGCTGGCTCCTCTGGAGCGATTCACGGAGCTTAGGGCGCTGAGCATCGAGGGGCAGTGGCGCGACTTTGAGGTTGTTGCCAAGCTGAAGAGGCTGAGGGAGCTTCACCTGCGATCGATTACGCTGCCGAACTTGGCGGTGGTGCGTTCGCTGAAGGAGCTGCGCGGGTTGACGCTGAAGCTGGGGGGAACGACCGATCTGGGCGATCTCTCCGCGCTGAAGGTTCTGCGGTATTTCGAGGCCTTTCAGGTGCGGGGACTGGCTGATTTGTCGCCAGTTGGAAAGATGAAATCGCTGACGCATCTGTTTTTGCAAAACCTGCCCCAGGTGAGCGAGTTGCCGTCGCTAGCCCCGTTGAAGAAGTTGCAGTGGGTGACTCTCGAGCAGCTCAAGGGGCTCAAGGATTTAAAGCCCTTGGCAGCAGCTCCGAACCTTCAAGAACTCGCCCTCTTCGGGATGAAGCAGCTGCAACTTGGCGACTTGCAACCGCTGGTCGGCCATCGCTCCCTGCGGTCGGCATGCGTGGGGCTAGGAAGCCTGAAACGAAACCAGCAGGCCCTGGACCTGCTGGGCGTCGACGATCACGTGACTGATAAGTTCCAGGCCTACGCCGAGGCGGTGACGACCTAGGTCTATTCGAAGCATGCGACGGCATTTTGAAAGATCCGCATCCCAGCACCCGCGTCCAACTCCGGCCGCCGCGTCCATTGCGGGTGCTGCGTGCGGTCGATGAATCGCTCGGGATGGGGCATCAGGCCGAACACGCGGCCTGACTTGTCGCACACGCCCGCCACATCGGCGGTGGCGCCGTTGGGGTTGTACGGACGGCTGCCGTCGGCGCTGCCGGGGGCGTACCGCAGGGCGAGCTGGCCATGAGATGCAAGTTGCTCGAGCTTAGCGTCGTCGCGCACCAGGAACCGCCCTTCGGCATGGGCGATGGGCAGCTCCAGCGTGTCGATCCCTTGTAGAAAGACGCACTTCTCGCTGGTGTTCTTGAGATGCACCCAGCGGTCGACGAAGCGGTGGGACTCGTTCCAAGCCAGCGTCGCAGCGGGCCCCGCTTCATCGTCGATGTCCAGCAGGCCGCTCTTGATAAGAATCTGGAACCCGTTGCAGATGCCCAGGATCAGTTTGCCGGCGGCGCGGAACGTTTGAAGTTGCTCGGCCAGGTGATGCCGCAGCTGGTTCCCGTAGATGCGCCCCGCGGCCACGTCGTCGCCGTAGCTGAAACCGCCCGGGAGGCAGAGGATTTGATACTCCTCAGCCAGTGCGGGAGCTTCCAGCCAGCGGTTGAGATGCACCTCGGTCGGCGCGCCGCCCGCCTGCTCAAACGCGTAGGCGGTTTCCTGGTCGCAGTTGGTGCCGGGAGCGCGGAGGATCAGGACGCGGGGCTGTGACATTTCAGATTGCGGATTTCGGAATGCTGATTGTGAATTTAAGAACGCACCGCGTTCGCGGCGTCGGCGACGACGCCCGGCTTAACGACGCGGTACCCAGTGAATTGAACCACGACGGCGCGACGGCGCGACGAACATGACGAACGCTACCGGACGTTTCTCCGCGTGCGTCGGAGGGTTGGGGTTTCCTAACTCAACAAGGGCCGTTGCCATGCCGCTTTCAATTCTGTCAGTTCAGCGTCGATGACCATCTCGCCGGCCAGCGTGTATTGGACGCGGTCGTGGTTTCCGACGACGCCAATCTTCGCGTGCGGGATGGCGGACATGGTTTCGGCGAAGGCGGCGGCGCGGGCTTCGCTCACTTCGCATACGAACCGGGTGTTGGATTCGCTGAACAGGCGTCCGGCGGGCGTCACTTCGCCGGCGACGGGGATCGCATCGAAGTCGACGCTCGCGCCGCACCCGCCGGCGAACGCCATCTCGGCAATCGCTGCGGCGAGGCCGCCCTCGCTGGCGTCGTGGCAGGCGGCGACCAGGCCCTTGTCGATTGCCGCGTGCAGGGCGGCAAAGGTCGCCTTGGCCCGGTCGGCGTCCACGGTCGGCACGGCGCCGCCGCCAAGGTTGTTGACCAGGGCGTAATGCGACCCGCCGAGTTCCTCGCGGGTGGCGCCGACGACGTACAGCAGGTTGCCGGGCGCCTTGAGGTCCATCGACACGCATTTGCCAACGTCGTCCACTTGGCCCATGGCGCTGATCAGCAGCGACGCCGGGATGGCAATCGTTTGCTTCGTGCCTGCCGCGTCGACGTAGCTGAATTCGTTGTTGAGGCTGTCCTTGCCGCTGACAAACGGCGTCTCGAGCACCAGCGACAGGTCGTGGCAAGCCAGCGCGGCCCGCACCAATGAGCCGAGGGTTTCGTTCTTTTCGCAATCGCCCCAGCAGAAGTTGTCGAGCACGGCGATCCGCCGCGGGTCGGCCCCCACCGCCACGCAGTTCCGCACGGCTTCGTCAATCGCACTGGCGGCCATGTGGTACGCGTCGAGTTCCCCGTAGCGCGGGTTCATGCCACAGGAGATGACCACGCCGCGCCGCGAACCGAGCACGGGACGCACGACCGCCGCGTCGCCGGGGCCGTCTTCGTTCACGCCGACCAGCGGTTTGAGCGCGCTGCCGCCTTGCACCTCGTGGTCGTATTGGCGAATGATCCACTCTTTGCTCGCGACATTGGGGGACGCGAGGATGGCGAGCAGCGAGGCTGCCAAGTCAAGCTCCGCGAGTTCCCCCTCCCCGGCATTTCCCGCCAGGGGCAGGGAGCCGGAGGACTCGCCGGCCAACGGCTGCAGCGGCGTTGTCGGCGGCGGCGAGTAGGTCGCTTGCCGCACCACTGGCGGGCGGCCATTGTGCAGCACGTCCATCGGCAGGTCGCCGACGACGTTGTCGTGATACTTCAGCACCAAGCGACCCGTCGGCTCGAACCGGCCAATGACGGTGGCCTCCACGCTCTCGGCCGCACACAGGTCGTGCAACGCCTGCCACTTGTCCTCGGGGACGCTCAGCACCATGCGTTCCTGGGCTTCGCTGATCCAGATCTCGGTGTACGAGAGGCCGGCGTATTTGAGCGGGGCCTTGTCGAGCCAAACCTCGGCGCCGATCTCCTCGCCCATCTCGCCCACCGCGCTGGAGAACCCGCCGGCCCCGCAGTCGGTGATCGCCGTGAAGAGCCCCAGATCGCGGGCCGTGAGCACCACGTCGGCGACTTTCTTCTCCTCGATGGCGTTGCCGATCTGTACGGCGCCGCCCGAGAGCGACTCGCTTTCGTGAGTGAGTTCGGCGCTGGAGAAGGTGGCGCCATGGATGCCGTCGCGTCCCGTACGACCGCCCACGGCCACGATGAGGTCGCCCGGCTGCGGCTCCTTGAACGACTTGTCGCGGGGGATGAGCCCGACGTTGCCGCAGTAGACCAGCGGGTTCCCCAGGTAGCGTTCGTCGAAGTACACGGCGCCATTGACCGTGGGAATACCCATGCGGTTGCCGTAGTCGCGCACGCCCTCGACCACGCCGCGCATCACCAGTTTGGGATGCAAGACGCCGGGCGGCAGGCTCTCGGCGGGCGTGTCGGGCGGGGCAAAGCAGAAGACGTCGGTATTGGCCACCGGCTTGGCGCCCAGGCCCGTGCCCAGCGTGTCGCGAATGACTCCGCCCAGGCCCGTGTTGGCGCCGCCGTACGGTTCCAGGGCCGATGGGTGGTTGTGCGTTTCGACCTTGAAACAAATGTTGTGCTGGTCGTCGAACCGCACGATGCCGGCGTTGTCCTTGAATACGCTCACGCACCAGTCGTCGTCGCCCCAGCGGCGCCGGAGCTCCACCGTGGCTGCGAAGATCGTCTCCTTGAGCATGTTGTCGAATTGCCGCTCGCCATGCTCGTCGCGGTAGGCGATGCGGCCCGCGAGCGTCTTGTGGCTGCAGTGCTCGCTCCAGGTTTGGGCGAGCGTTTCCAGTTCGATGTCGGTCGGCTCGCGGCCCAGCTCGGCAAAGTACCGCTGGATCGTCTGCATCTCGGCCAATTGCAGATAGAGCTGCCCCTCGCGGCTGAGCCGCATCAGGCCCTCGTCGTCGAGGCCTGAAATCGGCGCCAGCTGCAGCGCGAACCGGTAGTCGCCGCCTTGTTCCAGCCGATCGAACGGCAACGGCCCCAGCACGAAACGCTCGATGGCGTCATTGGCGAGCGCCTTGGCGGCGATCCGCTCGGCCGTGGCGGCGTCGACGCCCGCGAACCAGTATTTTCGCAGCGTCCGAACCGCGTCGAGCGACACGCCCAGGTCGCGGGCGGCGGTTTCGGCGGTTTGCGCCACGGGGTCCATCACGCCGGGCTTCAGCAGCACCTGCACCAGTTGCACGTCGGCGGGCTGTTCGTCGAGGGCCAGCCGCGCCGGCGGCGCGAGCAGCGCAGCGTCGCCCACGGCGGCCACGGTCGTCACTTCGGCCACCGCGTCGGCGAAGAGTTCTCGCGACAGCCGCGTGGCGTCGTCAGCGGTCAGGTTGGCGCCTTGCACCAGATACCCGTGGCATGCGGCGACGCGCAGGCCCTCGGCCAGCCCCAGCGCATGGGCGTCGGCCGCCACGCCTGCGGCGGCTCCGTCGCGTTCGCCGGCGCGGCCGTGCAGATCAATCTCCCAAAGCATCGCGAATCCGTTTGGCGTCTTGCAGTTGTTCGGCCAGCGTTGGCCGGTCGTCAGTTTCGATGGCGGTGGCCAGCGCGGCCAGGCGGTGTTCAAATCGCCGCAGCGCTTCGAGCACGGCAGCGCGGTTTTGCGAGAAAATTTGCGTCCACAACTCCACGTCGCCCGCGGCGACGCGCGTCGTGTCGCTCCAGCCGGTTGCGGCCAGTTGCAGCCAATCCTCGGGCGTGGCGGAGGCCAGCGCGGCCGCCACCAGGTGCGGCAGGTGGCTGGTCGAGGCGATCGCCCGGTCGTGATCCTCGGGCGCCAGCAGCACGACCTCGGCGCCCAGCGACTCCCACAGGCTGGTTACTTTGTCCACCAACCCCGGCGCCGTGTCATCCTCGGGCGTGACGACGACGGTACGGCCGACAAACAGGTCGGCGCGGGCAAACTCGGGACCGGTGCGGTGGTCGCCGGCCAACGGGTGGCTGCCGATGAATCGCGATGGCCCGGGCCGCAGTTGCGGCATATCCGGCGAAATCGGCTCGCGCAACTCGCGGCAGATCTCCGCTTTCGTGCTGCCCGCGTCGGTTAGCGCCGCCTTGGGGGCGAAGAACGCCGCGGAGCGGATCACGTCCACGATTCCTGCCACCGGGGTGGCGACAATCACCATGTCGGCGTCACTGACGCCTTCGACGAACCGCGTCGTGCCGTGATCGACGGCCTCCACGGCCAGCGCCCGATCGACGCTCGCTTGGCGCCGGCCCACGCCGACGACTTCGCCGGCCAGCCCCCGCTCGCGCAGGGCCAAGCCCACCGAACCGCCGATGAGTCCAACGCCGACAATCGCCACTCGGTCGAACAGCGGCATGGCAAGTTTATGGGGAATGGGGAATGCTGGCTGGGGAGGCCGTGCGGCATGCACGGCTTGCCGAAACACGGCAAGGCACTGGCAAATCGCCGTTGCCAACGGGTCTGGTGGCCGGCATTCTAGCAAACTGGCGTGGGGTTGCAGGGGGGCGCGCCGGGCTCCGGACGGCCGTCGTTGGATTCCGCGCAATCGGAGCGGTCGCATGCAGACCAACTCATGAAATCTGGTTTTCTGGGGGATTTGACTTGCATATGCCGCTTAGTGTGGTTTTCCGCGGTAGAATATCGAACGCCGTGATGAATGGCCCGGGGAGCGCTCAAGCGAAGCCCCGAGCCGGTCGATTTTTCACGGCGGGTTGTCTTGCCAAACTCGCAAATAGCTTGAGTTGCCAACTCGAAAGGTCCACTCCCGTGACGCGCGTATTGCTTTTTGGATTGGTCTGGCTGGCAGGGATGGTTCCCTCGATCACAAATGCCCAGGAATGGGCCGAAAAGATGTTCGGCGCCCGGGAGCACGATTTCGGCTCCGTGGCCCGCGGGGCGGATACTGAATACCGCTTCGAAATCACGAACATCTATAAGCAGGACATGCATGTCGTCGGCGTACGGTCCAGCTGCGGCTGTACCTCGCCCTCGCTGGCAAACGCCGCGGGCGAGACGGTCGGCGAGCTGACGCTCAAGACGTACGAAAAAGGGTACGTCGTCGCGAAATTCAATACCCGCACCCACCTGGGGATGAAGGGGGCCACGCTGACGGTCACCTTCGGTTCGCCCTACATCGCCGAGGTGCAGGTCCGCGTTCACGGCAATATTCGCAGCGACGTGGTCTTCACCCCCGGCGCCATCGAGTTTGGCGAAGTCGACCAGGGTTTGGCCCACGAGCAGCGGGTGAACGTCGCCTATGCGGGCCGATCGAACTGGGAAATCATCGACGTCACCAACGACAACGACATGTTCGAAGTGGAACTGAACCAGGTCGAACGCGTCGGCGGCCGGGTGTCGTACAACCTGCTCGTGCGGTTGCGGCCCGAGACCCCCGCCGGCTACATCAAAGACCAGTTGACGGTCGTGACCAACGACGACCGCCCCGAGAATCAGCGCATTCCGCTGTACGTGAGCGGTCATGTCCGGCCGGAGTTTTCGGTCACGCCGGCCCAACTGGTGCTGGGCGAAATGGCCCCGGGCGCCGAAGTGACCAAGAAGATCGTGGTTCGCGGCCGCGAGCCGTTTAAGATCCTCGACGTCAACTGCGGCGACGATTGCTTCGCCTTCAAGACCGACAGCCAATCGCGGACGGTTCACTTTGTGGAAGTGACCTTCAAGGCGGGCGAAGGTCCCGCGACGCTCAGCACGCCGATCACCATCGTGACCGATCGCGGCGAGAATCGGGGGCCGAAGTTCGTCGCCAACGCCACGGTATTGGCCGAGAAGCCTGAGGCCACTCCGGGCCCCGCGGCCGAGGACGACGCCGAGCCCGCGGCTCGCACCGCGGCGGCGCACTAAATACAAAACGGCTGCGGCCGATACGAAATCTATCCAGGGCTTCGCCGGATCTCGCCGGCGGAGCCCTGTTTGCTTACTGGGCGTTTGCGTTCTGGGCAGAAGCGTCGCAGCGCGATCGGTTATCCCGATCAACTGCCGCGGCGATCGATTGCCGCTCGCCGGCCGATTTGAGCGTATTACGGGCGTCATCGGCGGCTTGCGCGTCGCGCGGGCCGCTGGCGGGGCCGCTATTGGCGCTGTATCTTTGAGAGATGTGCTGCGGGGCGCCGCTCAGCCCCGCCGTCTCATCCCTTTTGACATCTTGCATTTGCGGGTAGGCATTTCCATGCGATTCTTTCGAGCGATTCTCCTTTCAGCTCTCTTGGTTGGCGTCGTGGGCGCCACTGCTTTCGCCGCTCTCAGCGAGCCGATGAAGCCGCTGTTCGACGGCAAGAGTGTTGATGGCTGGGTCAAACGGGGCGGCAAGGCCGAGTACCGCGTCGAAAACGGCGAGATCATCGGCGTCTCGTGCGTGAACACCGAAAACACGTTCCTTTGCACGCCGCGCACATACGGCGACTTTGTCTTGGACGCGGACGTGAAGATTGACGAGGGCCTGAACTCGGGGATTCAGATTCGCAGCGAAGCGTTCGACGAACCCAAAGAAGTGACGGCCGTCGTCGAAGATGGAACCGAAAAAACCATCAAGATTCCTGCAGGCCGGGTCCACGGCTACCAGGTTGAGATCGACCCGACGGACCGAGCCTTCTCGGGCGGCATCTACGACGAGGCGCGGCGAGGTTGGCTCTCCAAACCCGAGGGCGACGACCACAAAGAGGCGCGGGCCGCGTTCAAGCGGGATCAATGGAATCACTACCACATCGAGTGTCACGGCGACTCGATCAAGACTTGGATCAACGGCGTGCCGGTGGCCGATTTGCACGACGACATGACGCCGGCGGGGTTCATCGCGTTGCAGGTCCACTCGATCGGCAACGACAAAGCGATGGCCGGCAAAGAAGTGCGGTGGCGGAATCTCAAAATCGCCGAGCTGGACGCGGGTGAATAGTCGCGTGCTGCGCGTCGCACCGGATTTCAGCTGACGCGCGCCGCCGCCGACAGTTCTCGGACGAGATCCGCCGGGCTCGTCCCGTTGTCGATCGCCGCGATTTGTCGCTGCGCCCAACTGGGACCCGCGGCCATGCGGCGGCATTGCTCGAGGCGTTCCGCGCAGCCGAGTTGCTCGGCGGTCGGCCCCAGTTTCTCTAACAGCTGGTTCAGCGCTAACGGGACGCTCTGCACCTCGAACGTGTAGTTGTCGACCAGCATCGCCTCGATGCCGTAGCGGGCGGCGCGCCACTTGTTTTGCCGCACCATCATCGGGTGGCAATCGTGCTGATAGGTTCCCTCGTCAATCTCGTCGGACAGCGCCTGCACGAGCGATTGCACCAGGGCGGACAGCGCCAGCACGTCATCGAGATTGCCTGGCATGTCGCACACCCGCACCTCGACCGTGCCGAAGCGATAGTGCGGCCGCACGTCCCACCACAGCTCGCGCATGCTGTTGATGAAGCCCGTGTCGACCATGTGGTTGACGAGCCACACGTACTCGCTCCAGTTGCGCATCAGCGGCGGCAGCCCCGCGGTTGGGAGACCTTCCATGACTTTCGAGCGATAACTCTGCAGCCCGGTGCGGCGATTTTCCCAATACGGGCTGCTCGTCGACAGCGCGAGCAACACCGGCAGATGGCGGAGGATGCGATCGCAAATCATGACGGCCTTGTCGCCCGAGTCGACCCCCACGTGCACGTGCAGTCCGAAGGTCACCAGCCGTTGGGCAAGCTCCTGCAGCAGCTCGACCAGCAATTCGTAGCGTTCGGTGGGCGTGGTCAGCTGGTCGCGCCACCGCGAAAAGGGATGACTGCCGCCCCACCACAGGGCCAGTTCGAGCGAGTCGGCGGCCTGCTCGACCGCCACGAGCTTGCCGCGAAGATCCACGGCCGCGGCGTCGATCGTGTCGCACACGTCGGTGTTGATCTCCATCACGCTCTGCTTGAGCTCCGGCTTGAATGCCGGGTTGCCTTCGGCCTGTAGCTTCTCGGCCAACGCTGCGAACGAGTTGGAAAGCGCCATCGTGCGGGCGTCGAGAATGCCCAACTCGAGCTCGATCCCCACAGTGGGCCGGTCGTTGCGTTTGAAGGCCAGAGTCGTCATCAGAAGAGTTCTCCGAGTCGCGAGCGAACCCGCGCTGACGTCACTCGCCGCGGGGTTCGCATGTGGCGACGACGCTGCGGGCCAAGATCTTCGCCCCAATCGCCAACGCCTTTTCATCCACGTCGAACCGCGAGGTATGCAGCGGGGTGACGGCCGTCACGTCGCTGGCCGTCCCCAGGCGGAACATGGCTCCCGGCACGTGATCCAAGTAGCACGCAAAGTCCTCGCTGCCCATGCTGGGGCGCGCGATCAAATGACAGTTCTGATGGCCGACCACTTCGGCGGCCTCGGTGCGCAACGTTTCGGTAGCGTCGGCGTCGTTGTTGACCGAAGGAATACTGCCGGCGAATTCGACGGTGATTTTCGCGCCGGTGATTTCTTCGACGCCGCGGGCCAGCTGCTGAATGTGTTCCATGGTCGACAGTCGCACCGAGGCCTCCAACGTGCGGAGCGTGCCTTCCAACTCGACCCGCTCGGGGATGACGTTGGGATTTGTGCCGCCGCAGAGCCGGCCGATGCTGACCACGACGGCTTCTAAGCTGTCGGTCGCCCGCGGCACGTACTGGTACAGCGTGCTGATGAGCGTCGCCGCAGCGGCGATGGGGTCGCGCGACTCGTGCGGGCGGGCGCCGTGCCCGCCGCGGCCGTGGATGCCGATGCGAATGTGATCGCAGTTGGCGGTGAGCGGTCCGCTGCGAACGCCCACGGCGCCGACCGGCAGGTTCGGCTCTACATGCAACGCGAAGATGCGCTGGACGCCGTCGAGCGCTCCCGCTTCGACCATCTGTCGCGCCCCGGACGCGGTTTCTTCGGCCGGCTGCAGAATGGCTCGCCAAGCGAGCGGCCAGGGGGCAAGCCCGCGGGCCGCCAGGCGGTGCAGCGCGGTCGCGGCGCCGTACGTGCAGGTGGCGTGCGCGTCGTGTCCGCAGGCGTGCATGACGCCCGCATGCGTGCTGCGGTAGCCGACGAGTTTCTCATCCTGGATGTGCAGCGCATCGATATCGCCCCGAAAGGCCACGCGCGGTTGCGACGCACTGGCCGGATCGTCAGCCATGACGCCGCACCCGGCAGGGCCCATTCGCACCGACAGGCCTTCGTCGCCCAGCAGCTGATACAGACGCAGGCTGGTCTTCAACTCCTGCCCGCTCGGTTCGGGATGGGCGTGCAGATGACGCCGCAGCGCGATCAGCTCCGGTTCCAATTCGCCGACGATTGCATCGAGCGCCGCTTGCCAAGTAGTCGCCATGAGTGCTCCTGAGATTCACCCGCAGCATACACAAGCGGAGCCAAATCGCCCACTCAGTGCGACGACATCACGCGTTGGCACTTTTTGCACTCGCACGTGCGGGGGCAGCACGTCGGCGGTTGGCATTGCGTGCAGGGGCCGTTGCAGCAGCCCTCGGTGCAGAGCGTGGGGCAGAAACCGCATTCCAGCGCCAGCAGCCCCTTGGCCTGCTTGAGCCGCGTCTGGGCCGACCGCAGGCCGACGATTTGGGCGATCAGTTGCCCCTCGGCCTCATAAAGTTTCGCGCGCAGCTGCGTGATTTCAAATGCTGTGGTGTCATCCACGTCGCGTTTGGCCGTGACGCGATACAGCTGCTCGCGCCGTTCGACCACGGCCTGTCGCGCCAGGGCGACTCGGTTCTGCTGCATCGTCACTTCGTAGGCGGTGGATTTGATCTCGCCGATCGCCAGCTCCTCGGTGTCCGTGAACAGCATCGCCAGTTGCCGGCAGCGCACGGGCAGTTCGCTGTCGTAGCAGTTCCAGCAGCGCACTCGGTGGACCCAGCCCTCGGTCGGTTCGACCGCGCCCAGCGTGCTGTCGGCCGCTTTCAGCACGCCGCGGGCGACGCGCAACGTGCGCTTCTCAAGGTTGCAGTGCAGTAGCTGCAGACCGCGGAGGTCGTAGCGCGTGGAGATTCCCTCGGCGACCTCGGCGTCGACGTCCACGGGAGCAAGGTCCGGAGTCCAGTCGATTCGCGGCCACAGGAACGAGTCGTCGTCGAGCGTGCAGCCGACGAGCTTCTTGATCTGACCATTGAGTTGCAGCCGTTTGAGCTGCAGCTGGAGCTGCCGATCCTCAAGGTCGTAGAGATTGGCGGCGATGTCGCTGCGGTCGATGTCGACCGGCAGACCGGACTCGGTGATTTCATCGGCCCGATCCAGCGACAGCCGCGTTTCCTCGATCGCCCGCTCCAGGTAGTAGTTCTGCGCCTCGAGTCCCGCCAGCCGGTAGTAGGCGACCAGGGCGTCGCCAGCGGCGTCGTTGCGGAGGTCGGTGGCGTGCAGGGCGAGCAGGTCGCGGAACAGACACTGATTGCGGGCGACGTATTTCGAGTCGCATTCAATGATCACCTGCGCCCAGTGTCGCTCCAACTCGACCAGATTGGCCGTGTTGCAGTTGGTGGCCGCCTGGCATTGGCACTGTGCGACGGTGAATGTTTCGTACGTTTCGCCAGGGGCAGGCAGCGGGGCGATGCTGGTCCCGCGATAGCCGTCGGGCGTCAGGCGGACCAACTCCGGCGGCTCGGCGTCGGCGTAGGTCGGGTCGGGATTGCAGGGCGCCGTCGGCGTCGCCGGCAGGCAGCCGCCGGAGGGGCATCGGCAGCCTCCTACGACCGCTGCTAGCAGCAGGACTCCTGCGATGGTGTTTCGTGATACAGGCATAATCATCGTTGGAACTGGCGCGTTCGGACCCCGACCCCCCCTGGTATCGAGTGCCGGAAGCGCCTTGCAAACCTATCGTCCGCGATTTTCCGCTTGCACCGCTGAGGCAAACTATGACGGTTGCGCCTGCCGCAACAATCGTGCAAGCCGCGCGGCGCGATCGCGGGGCGTCAACGGGTGACGCTCGCGCCCAATGGCGATAAGATGGCCGCGTGCTGCCCAGCCACGGCCATGGAATGTCGGGAGCCGTCGACACTCTGGCTGACCTCACAAATTCCGCCACCTGAAAACGACACATGCCGTCCTACGCCGTCATTCTGCCTGCTGCGGGCCGCAGCCAGCGGTTTCGCGATCCGGCTTACAAGAAGCCTTTCGCTCCGCTGGCCGGGCGGGCGGTTTGGTTGCACTCGGCCGAGCGATTTCTCAATCGCGACGATGTGAAGCAGGTAATCGTGGTCGTTGCGGAGGAGGACAAGGAGGAGTTCCAGCGGAAGTTCGGCGCCAACATGGCGATTATGGGCGTGCAAATCTGCGTTGGCGGCGTCGAGCGGGCCGATTCGATTGAGAGTGCTTTGCAGCTGGTGGACGAGGGTGTCGACTTTGTCGCGGTCCACGACGCCGCTCGGCCCTGCCTGATCGACGCCTGGATTGACGCCGTGTTCGCCGCGGCGGTCGAAGGCGGCGCGGCGATCCTGGCGACGCCGGTCACCGCGACGCTCAAACGCCAGGCAGCGGGCGCCGGAGCCGCGACGATTGGCGAAACGGTCGACCGCGGCGGATTGTGGGAGGCGCAGACCCCCCAGGTGTTTCGCCGCGAGTTGCTCGCGCAGGCCTACGCCCAGCGGGCTGGCGCCCCGGCCACAGACGACGCGGCGCTGGTCGAGGCGCTCGGCCGACCGGTGGCGTTGGTGGAGGGATCGCCGCTGAATATCAAGATCACCACGAAAAACGACCTGAAACTCGCCGAGCAGATCCTCAAGGTGCTTCCCAAACCGCCAGCCAAGGGCGGAGCGCACCCATTTGCCGACGATGATTTGTGGCGATGATCGTCGCCGCGCTGCCGGATTGCCGGCGGCCGAACCGCGGCGCTGTTGGTGATCGCGCCCGCGCGATCCTTGGCGGAGCCGGGGTTGTCTTACTGGCGACGCGGCCGTGGGCCCGGTTGACACGCCAGGGGGTATCGGTCGAAATGGCGGCTCCAGGGCGTGCAGAGCGGCCGCCGCCCACGAGGTTCCATCATTCCCGCAATATGCATTGAGCTAGCAAGTATGTCTTTCCTCACCGATCTCCGCTGGCGCGGGCTGGTCCACCAAACCACCGACGACGCAGGTCTGGACGCTTGGCTCGAAGCCAAGCCGCGCACCGTGTACGCCGGGTTTGACCCCACGGCCGACAGCCTGCATGTGGGGAGCCTGCTGGGGTTGATCGTGCTGCGGCGGTTTCAGCAAGCCGGACACGCCCCGATCGCCGTCGTCGGCGGGGCGACTGGCATGATCGGCGACCCGAGCGGCAAGAGCGCCGAGCGCAACCTGCTGAGCAAGGACCAGCTGGCCGCCAACATCGAAGGGATGGCCGCCCAGATGCGGCGTTTCCTCGACTTTGAACCGGGAAGCTGTCAGGCCCGACTCCTCAACAACCACGATTGGACGGGGCCGTGGAGCTACCTCGATTTCTTGCGCGACGTCGGCAAAAACTTTCCCGTGAACGTGATGCTCGCCAAGGACTCGGTCAAGAGCCGGTTGGGACGCGGCGATGACGACGGCGCTTCGGGCGGCATGAGCTACACCGAATTCAGCTACATGCTGCTGCAGGCCTACGACTTCGTGCATTTGCATCAGTCGTACGGCTGCGAATTGCAAGCCGGCGGCAGCGACCAGTGGGGCAACATCACCGCGGGAATCGACCTGGCCCGGCGGATGCACGGCGCACAACTGTACGGGCTCACCTGGCCCCTGCTGACCAAGAGCGACGGCTCGAAAATGGGCAAGACCGAAAGCGGAGCCGTCTGGCTCTCGGCCGAACGCACCAGCCCGTACCAGTTCTTTCAATACTGGGTGAACGTCGACGACGCGGACGTGGGCGGGTGTCTGCGAATGCTGACCGAACTGTCGCACGACGAGATTGAATCGCTCGACGCCGAACGGGCCGAGGACGCCGCAGCGCGCGCCAGTCAGAAGCGACTGGCCGAAGAACTCACTCGGCTGGTGCATGGGGCCGAGGGGCTGGCGGCCGCCGAGCGGGCGACGCAGATTTTCTTTGGCGCCGAGATCAGCGATCTGAGCGATGCGCAATTGGGGCAGATCTTTGCCGACGTGCCCAGCAAGCAGTTGCCGGCGACCATGCTCGCGGGCGAGGGGTTGCCGATCGCCGACGCCCTGGTCGAAGCGGGGCTCGCCAAGAGCAAAGGAGAAGCCCGGCGGGCGGTCGAACAGGGGGGCGCATACCTGAACAACCGCCGAATCGCCGGGCTTGACGCGCGCATCACCGCCGCTGACTTGGCCAGCGAGACCGTCGCCGTGCTCCGCAGCGGCAAGAAACGCTATGCCCTGTTGAAGTTCGACGGCGCCTGACGGCGTCAAACGATTGGGACGGCGCCGGTGGCCGCGCCTGGCGAGTTCGCCGAGACTAATCGTTGACCGCGGCGATTTCGCCGCCGCTGCGGGTGGCCAGAGACCGCCATGTCAGCACGTCCATGTCGGACGAGACGGTCCGGACCGATCCGTCCATCATCGCGGCATTCACGGCGCCGCCGGGGTGATAGCTTCGCGCCGTCACCGCGGCATACGTCGGCAAATTCGCGTCGACGCCGTAGCGATTGCTGTTGAAATCGACGTCGTAGTTCTGCCCGCCGATATTGCACGTGACTTGCGTCCCAGGCGGGAACGTTGCCGTGAAGCCGGACTGGTGGGCGCGTCCGTCGACCCATTCGGTATGCCCCGAGTCTGCTTTGAAGTTTCCCGCCAGTGAGCAGATCTCGCTCGTTTGCGACGGCAGTGCGTCGGATCCTTGTTTGCCGTCGCGGAAGTAGGGCTGCCAGCCCCGCACCTCGGCCAACATCAGCGTGCCCGACATGCCGTCGTTGAAGACGGCGGCGGCGAACCCAGGGCCGGGGGCGAAGGCGCCGTCTCCGGGCGTCTTGGTTTGCGGATCGTACACTTTCCACGTGCCGCAATTCACCGCGTAGTTCAGCAGGTAGTCGCCGGGTGAGCCGTCGTCCTCAAAACGCTGTTCGTCGCGCGCTTCTGACGGGCAGATCAACGCTTCGATGCGAACCGACTTGAGGAGCTGGTCGCCGAGCATCACGGAGTGATAGTCCTGGTTGAAGTCAAACCCCGCGGCCAATCCGCTTTGTTCGATGTAGGGGAGGATCCGGGCTTGGGCCGACCACCGGAAATGGGCGACGGAGCGTTCGATCGCGTCGATGCTGGGCGGATACCGCTTCATCGCGCTCTCGTAGTTGTGCATTGCCAGAGCAAGTTGCTTGACGTTGTTGCTGCAGCTCATGCGCCGGGTGGCTTCGCGCGCGGCCTGAATCGCCGGCAGCAGCAGGGCGACCAGCACCCCGATAATGGCGATCACGACCAACAATTCGACCAACGTGAAGCCGCGGCGCGCGGCGAGACGGGGAGCGGCAGACATGGCGTAGTTTCCGGCAGAAACGGTGAGAGTCGGGGGCGAGCGGCGGCCCCTCGGAAATCTTGCGGCAGGCAAGCGGGGTCGAGCGGATGCTATCGAGACTCAGTATCAACTCGACCTGCGGATTGTCGACAATCGGGCCCGGCTGTCAACAGATCTCGCGCAAGAATCGCGCGATTACGCTCTCAGATTGGCCAGCGGCGGGCGATCAGTTAGCGCACGGGTTCGGTCGGCACGCCGCCGACGGGAAGCCGCTGCGCCGCCGCGGGATACGCGGGGCCAATCGGCTGGGCGGCCACCTCGGGCGGCCCGGTGAAGATCAGCGTTTGCGGGGCGAGCCGATTCGGCGTCGGTCCCGCCGGCTGCGTTTGAACCACCACGGGCGAGGTTGTCGCCGCCGGCGGAACGCCGCTCGGCAACGCGGCGCCAGGCAGTTGCGGCGTCGCCATCGGCGGGATGTCTGCCACGCCGGCGGCCGGCGCGGGGGCGTACCAATCGGCGCGTCCCAGTTGCCCGCCCAGCGTGCCGGTGACGCCCGCCGGGGCGCCGCCGAGATTGACCTGCGGATAGCCGGCCATGGTCGGCAAGGCCCACAGTTGCGGATTGTCGACCAGCGTGTTGAGTTGCACGTTGCCCACGTCGATCGTCAGCGCCAATTCCGCGGCCGGCATCGTGACTTCGACCTTCTGTGGCAGAGACACGCCGGCCTCCGGGTAGTACCGGTGCGACCGTGCGATGGCTGTGGCGAGAATGCGCCCGTCGGGCGTGTAAATGTGTTGTTCCAGCACCCACGCCCGCTTGGCGTCGACGACGGTTCGCTTGCTGAGTTGCCCCGTGGGGCTGTTGACGATGGATTGGATCTCGACGTCCTTGCCGTGCGGCGTCGGACCGTCGTGATGGTCGGTCGGCTTGAACTCGGCGAAGCCCAGCGCGTCGAGCAGCCATTGCGGCTCGATTGGCAGGGCCTGTTGGGCCGCGGAGCCCGTGAACTGGTCGTGTCGGGCGAAGTACAACGCCGGCGGTTCATTGCGCCGGACCCAGAACCAGAGCAGTTCGTCGTTGGCGCCCAGGTCGACTTCCGGACCGGTGATGCTGGTCGACGCCTGCAGGTGCAGGCGCCCGGGGCGCATCGCCCGGATCTTGCCGCTGAGCATCGGCACGCCCAGCATGCCGGGCACGGTGATCGAAGCGTTGTCGGTTTGATAGTTGCGAATGCGGGCCGCGTTTTGATTCACCGCGCCGATGATCTGGTCGAGGGACGCCCCCGGCATCAAGACTTCCGGCGCCGCCGGGCCCGAGGAGCGAAACGGATTGCGAATTGCAGCGCAGGAGGTCCCCAGGCAGCAGACAGCCAGCGCGAGCAAACAGCCGCGCAGCGGCGCCATTCGCGGCGCGCGCGCAGGAGTCGCGCCGGCCGACAGGCGGCAGGCGACAGGCGGCAGCCGGTCAGGCTTCTGCTGCTTACTGGTCATAGAGAATCCCCATCAGCCGCTGTTCGACCGCCGCCGCCCTGTCCGGGGCGGGCTCGGCCGCGGGTAGCTCGAACTGTTCGTTGCGGCTCGGACAATCGAGCCGCAGCCACGCGACGCCCGTTGCGTCGACGCGGTTCTCTTCGATGCGCAGCAATCGGCGACGGACCAACAATAAGCCCAAAACGTAGCGGAACTCCGCTTCGGCTGGCTGATCCGCGAGTTCGGCAAACAGATTCAGCAGCACATCGCGGGGAGCCAGTTTCGGTTTCACCGATTCGCCGTCGGCGCAGGGACAGCGCCACCAGGCAATCGCTCCGTCGTTTCCGCCGCGCCAGGTGTCGGCTGCGTAGTCGCGCCGCACCACCGCCCCGTCCTCCCACACCACTTCGGAGTAGAAAGCTTCGCCCGGGTCGATCGTCCGGCCGGTGGCGTGACAAGTGCGCGTTGCCGGCGGGACTTCCAGGTCGAATTGCATGAGTCGGCGCGCACGGTGGGGACGAGACCAACGGTGAAATCGGCGGGGACGGTAGGAAATCTGCGTGATGGCGACAAGGCGAGCCGCAATCGGTCGTTGCCCCGCGCCGTGCTAGCGGCGCCACTAGGCGTTGGACCAATAAGGGGAGTGCGAGGCTCTGGCGAGCCGCACGCGGGTTTGACGCAGCGGCCCAGACTCTCAGGCTCAGCAGAGCTTCGCACTCCCGGGGGGCGGTCTCGCCTGGCCGTTCCCGGGCAATGCACAAGGCGGGCGCTCGTCGGCCGCCGGCGCTGACGATTTTGGCGATCCTGCCGCCGGCCGCTGGGAAATTGATCTTCGCCGCGTTGCGTCGCCGAGCTATAGAGTTGCTGAAAACCGGCGGCCAATGGCGGCCCCGGCCAGTCCATTTCTTGATCCCAGGGCGGCCGCGCGCCCGCAGACGACCATGTCCACCGGCCAGTACCTCGACATTGCGAGTCCCGCCCCCACGCCCCCGGCCATCGTGCCGGAGCCGCGGACTGAATCCAACCGCTTCCTCGGCGTGCAGTTTGAGTGTTGCGGGGTTTACTCGCGGATCTACATGAATCGCGCCCGCGACGCCTACGTGGGCCACTGCCCGCGGTGCGCCCAGCGGGTGCAGTTTCAGATTGGCCACGGCGGCACCGATTCGAGGTTCTTCACGGTCGGATGATTGCCGCCCGGGGGGCAGGAATTCGGGCAATCCGAAATACGTGCGAACCTTGACCCGCTGCGGCGCCTCTACTACAACACAAGCTATCGCAACGAACCCAACGCACCGGCCCAACAAGCCGGAACGATCCGATGACCCTCAGCCTGCTGCCCTTGCTGCTACTGCTACCTGACGCCAGGGCTTAGGGTTCGTCTGCACCTATTGCACAATTCACAGAACCCCGAGGCCCGGCCGGCTTCGGGGTTTTTTTGTTTTCGGTCTGTTGGAATTTGTCTGTTGTGAATCGCATCACGTATCGAGCCGCGGCCTGGCATGGTCGCCAGCGGGTTTGCTCGACGAGTTTGCGGACCGTAGGGAGTCAAACGCCCCGCCGCCAGCGAGCTTGTTAGCTCGCGGCTACTACGAATCCACATCGAACACCCCTTCTTCACTAATCCGTCATCCCCATATCCCCTTCTAGAAGCCATGTCCTCTTCACGCCGCATCGTCATTTTCGACACCTCGCTCCGCGACGGCGAGCAATCGCCCGGTTGCAGCATGAACCTCAGCGAGAAGCTTGAGATTGCCCAAGCGCTGGTGGATCTGGGAGTCGACGTGATCGAGGCCGGTTTCCCCATCGCTTCGCCGGGAGACTTCGAGGCGGTCGAAGCGATCGCCAAAACGGTGCGAGGCGCCACGATCTGCGGCTTGGCTCGCTGCAACGACAAAGACATCGACCGCGCGGCCGACGCCTTGCAGCACGCCCCCGACGGACGCATTCACGTGTTCCTCGCCACGAGCGCGATTCATCGCGAGTTCAAACTCAAGATGGATAAGAGCGAGATCATCGAACGGGCGATCGCGGGCGTGAAGCGCGCACGCAACCGGTGCGACAATATCGAGTTCTCGCCCGAGGACGCCGCCCGGACGGAGCCTGACTTTTTGTGCGAGGTGGTCGAAGCCGCGATCGCCGCGGGCGCCACGACGGTCAACATTCCCGACACGGTCGGCT
>JAGQOU010000262.1 GCA_020427145.1 Planctomycetales bacterium
GCGGATGCGGCGCGCAGACGAACGTGTATTGCTGTATGGCGGTCAGCTTGTCGATTACCGCCGCGGGGCCATGCACCCAGCCGATGCGCCAACCGGTCACGCCGTACGATTTGCTAAAGCCGTCGACGACAATCGTGTGGGGATTGAACTTCGCGGGGCAGGGCAGGGGAGCGTCGTAGCAGAACTGCCGGTAAATCTCGTCGGAGAGCAATGCGATGTTGTGCTTCGCGGCTAGCTCGGCGAGCGCTTGCACCTGCGCTTCGCCCGCCACGACGCCCGTGGGATTCGCGGGGCTGTTCAGCAGAATCATCTTCGTCTTCGGCGTGATCGCCGCGGCGACTTTCTCAACGTCGATTTGGAAGTCAGGATAGGTGTCGATCGTCACCGCCTTGCCGCCGACCATGCCCACCAGCGCGGGGTACATCACAAAGTACGGGTCGAAGAATATGACTTCGTCGCCCGGGTCGATCATCGCCAGCATGGCCATGACCAGCGCACCGCTGGTGCCGGAGGTGACCAGGACTTTTCGATCTTCGTGTCCGTATTCAGCGTCGATCTGCGTCTGCAATCGACCGCGCAGCTCGCCGATCCCCTGCGTCACGCTGTAGCCGTTGCGATCATTTTGAATGGCCTCGACCGCGGCAGCCTTGATCTCGTCCGGCACGGGAAAGTCGGGTTGCCCGATCGACAAGTTGATCGGGTTGGACATCTTGGCCGCGAGGTCAAACACCTTGCGGATGCCGGAGCTGTCGAAGTTCGCGGTGCGTTGGGCAAGCCAGGGGTGCATGGCGAAAGAGAGGTTGGAGGAGAGTGATCGGAAGTCAGGTTCGGAGCACCATGGGCGTCGGCGGCAACGCCGACCAGGTTGTGCGGCGTTGACATCCGTCCGCGCTGTTGGTTCAACCCGCCTGCTGGCCAATAGGGTCCGGGTCGCGATACGGTTCTTCGTCCAGCGGCGCATCCCGCGTCAAATGCGGCGGCGGTAGGGTCGCCGTCGCCGGTTTCGCCAAGACCGGCGAGCGTGCGGCGCCCCATTGTACCAACCCCACCATCGCCAGCACGCCCGCCACAGCGGCAATTTGCAGCGAAGTGAGCCGCTCGCCATCCCACTGTCCCCACACCAAGGCGACCATTGGCACCACGTACGTCACCATCCCGGCAAACAGCGGTCCCTGCGTCTTGACGAGCCAAATGAACAGCAGGATCGCCATGCCGGTGCTCAGTGCGCCGAGCACCGCCAGCGAGGCGATCGCCAGCGGCCAGTCGTGGGGCGTCGCCGGGCCTTGCATGCCGAGGGCGGCGAGCGCCGACGGGCTGAATTGCAGCGGCAACAGCATCAGGCCGGCGATTGCCAGGAAGGCCGTCGCCATCGGCGCCGCGGGCATGTGGTCCAACTTCCACTTGATGTAGGTATTGCCGATCGCATAAGTCACCGGCACCGAAAGCGCGAGCAGCAGATTCGACACGCTGATGCCGCGTTGATTGCCGTCGAGCACCACCAACCACGCGCACGCCAGCCCCCCGAGCACTCCCACGAGTTGTCGCGGCGTCGGCCGTCTGCCAAGCATGGGGATGGAGACCAAAATGGTGACGATGGGCACGAAGGTGACCATGAGCCCAAAGAAGGCGTGTTCGTCGGCCTGTCGCATCACATAGGGCTGGATCACAAAAGGCCAAGCGTTGGCCAGCAAGGCGACCATGGCGAGATGCAGCCAATCGCCGCGGCGAAATTTGGTCCACTTGCGCGTCGCCAAGCAATAGATCGCCAGCACCAGCGCGCCGCCCAGCAGTCGTGCCACGCCCACAGTCATGGGCCCCACGGCGACAAGCGCCCGGTCCATGAGAATGAAGCTGGCCCCCCACATCAGGCAGATCAGCAAGAAAGCGAAGTACGGCATGGGGAAGGCGGCGTGGAACCAAGGAGGACGCGTCGTTGTGACGGACCAATCCTACCGCCAAAGGTTCGCCAAATATAGGCGACGCCCACTTAGCCCCCGGGTCAGTGACCGGGGGCTAAAAAGCAACCGGGGGCCAAATATGGCCGGGGCCGAATGCGGCCATTGCCAGCGCCGACCTACCGGACCCGGGTCTTGAACTGCAAGACGCCGCCCTGACCGGGCTCCAACGGTTCGGTAATCTCCCACCGCAACAGCAGCGACCCGCCGTCGTTGGCTTCGGTCGAAAAGTCGGCTTTGTCGGACGACTTCTGCGTGCCGTCGACGTATTCCAACCGCGTGGTGAGATTGTCGACGATCGTCACGTTGCCGATCACGCGGTCGCCGACGTTGTCGTACCGCAGGGTAAACTCGACCTCTTCGCCCGGCTTGGCCGTGTCAGTGGAGGCCAGCTTGATGAGGCGCAGCCGCGGCGAGTTCGGCTCCTTGAGTTGGTAGACGGTGCCCGGCGACTGCACGCTCACGCCGGCCTGCGCCTGATCGGCGTCGATCGTCACCTGCACGGCTTGGTTGCCGGCCCAGGTGATCGCCGCGAGCGACGAGCGGGCAATTTCGACGATGTCGCGGCCGACGATCTCACCGGTCGAAATGACGGTGAAGTTGGCATAAGGCGCCAACGAGCCAATCGTCGTGGCAACCCGTCGGTCGCGATCCAACTCGCCCGCTTGCTGTCGCTCGCGCAGCAAGCTGGGCGGCTGACGGACGCGGTCGATCACCGGTTCCAGCCGCGCGACGTCGGCCAGCGGTTGTTCCCGCTCGTTGATGCCCGCCAGCACGGCGTTCTCGTCAACCGCTTCGACCATGACCGATTGGTCGTAGCCGACCGGGTCGACAATCCGTCGCACCACGCCGAACCGCGGCGCGTAGATGCACACCTTGTTGCTGGGCGTAACGACCGTGCGGCCGTCGAGCGTGTCGTAATGGGCAATGGTGTCTTCGCTTTCCAGCCCCGTCACGCGCCAGTCGGCGCGCACGCCAGCCGGCAGGCCTTGGTCGCCGCCGTCGCAGAGGTATTCGTCGTTAGGACCGCGGACCGGGCAGTTGTTGCAACACGAGCAGCCGGTCGAGCAGCCCTCGAACGAACAGCCCTCGGGCAGGCATTGGGCCTGCTGAATCTGTGCCGGCGTCAGGTGCGTCGGCAGCGGCGACACGGCGTACTGCGACCCAACCACGCGGCCGTCGCGTTGCGGCGAACGCGTGAAAGCCGCGGGACTCGCAGCTTGATCAGGCGACTGTCCGCGAATGGTCAATTCGCTGCCGCCGGGCGTCGTCGCTCGGCAGGAACACATGATGAGCGTCGCCGCAGCGATCACTGAGTAGCGCAACCACGTGGGAGCGCCAATCGACGGCCGTGCCGGACGGAGCGTGCTGCGCTGATGCATCATATGCTTGAGAATTGGTTCGAAGAGGATGCCAACTTGCGTTCGGCCGCGTTCGTGCGCCGATGCGGCGCGGTGTTTTTTATTGACCGAAGACCGGCAGCCGTTGGGCGGGCGTCTCGGGAGCCAACGGCGGGGCGGCGCGCTCCGCGCCCCGGCCGGTCGGCGCCACGCGATCGTAGATCACAGCCGGTTCCGATCCGTAGGTAAAGCTGGCGTCCAGCCCGTTCCCCGTGGGCACGCGTCCGCCCATCCGCAGGATGGCGATGGGACGCCCCAAACTGTCTGCTGCCACCAGCGGATCCTCACCGGGCCCCACTTCCATCCACGGCTCGTGCTTCAGCGCAGCCTCCGAGACAGGCAGGGCGAACTGCGGGTCCTCGACATAGATCACGCGCGTGATGAAGCGTCCCTCGGCGGCCATTAGCAGTTCACGCAGCGACAGGTCGATCGGCACCGGGAACTCAAGCGACTTGCCCGCCGGGGGATAGAGTCGGTCCACTAGTTCCACTGTGGGAAAGATTTCGACGCCCGGGTGCTCCGGGATGTCGGTGATCTGAAACCGATACACTCCGCCGACGTGCAACCCGGCCAGCAAAGAGTCTTGGTACTGCTGACCGAACCCTCCGTCGGTTGCCGGCGCGATTCGCGCCCCCTGCGGGGCGCGAATCTCCACCGGCTGACAGTATCCAGACAACGGTCCGCCGCGCAAAAGCCGCTGGCTTCCAATCGCTCCCGGTGGCATGGCGCCGGCATGGCTCCAGTGGACTGGCCCGTTCTGCCCTGCCGCCGACATGACGCCGACGGACCAGACCAGTCCTGCCCATAGAATTTTGCCAGCGGCTCGCTGACGGCGACTGCCGTTGCGAATTGTGGGGCGAACCGTTGTCATTAGGAATTCCGGAATCAAAGCTTGAAAAGAGCAGGTCAGGCGGCTCGGAGGTCGGCTAAGGGTTGGCCGCCGTTGCCGGCGACGCTCACGGTCGTCGACCTCTGGCCTCGCGACACTACTCGCAACACATTTCGCATCCTTCGCCGCCGCACTGATCGCACTTGTCTTTGGCGGTAATGCGAGCTCCCAGGTTCTTCACCGCAGTCGGAAGCAACGGCGGCAGCGTGCCGCCGAACAGTCTGAGCGGTGCGCGATTGGTCTCGTCGATCTTCACGTGATTGACCGGCCGGGGATAATCCATGCCCGGACGCTGCTTGACGGTCACCTTCATCTTGTTGACCGGCGGCGGCATCATAACGCGGGTGTGGTTCTTCATAACGTGCTTGGTGAGCCCCGCCTGATGCCCCAGTGGAATGTGGGGCGGGCCGGGCAGACCAATCGGCGTGCCGGTGATCGGCATGCCGTACTGGGGACCGGTGATGCCGCTGACCATGTGCGGCGGCATCGCCTGCGGGCTAAAGCCAGTGGTCGGCATGCCCTGGGGGCCCATCGGACCGCCGCCGGGGTAGCAGCCGCCGTCCGGACAGCCTTCGGTGTACTGCGCGGGATAGACCTCGCCGCCCATCATGCCGCCGCCTCCGGTGGTCTGCAGATGCAGATTGCCCACTCGCAGGATCGCCAGGATCGAACCGCGGCGGTCCGCCTCGGCAATCGGGTCGACGCCCGGATCAAGCCGGGTGCTCACCAGGGTTTCCACGCCAGCCAGTGCGAGTTCCTGGAACTCGGGATCCGGCAGGTAAATGACTTTCGTCACAAAGTTACCGCTGATCACCTGGTCCAAATCCTCGTCGGTGAATTGCACCGGAATGGGGGCGTGAGCCAGGAAGGCGTCGGTACGCGGAGTCACGGGCGCGACTTCCAGCGTCGGGAACAGCTCCACTCCCGGTCGCTCCGGCAGATTCGCCAGCTTGAGCCGGTAGATGGCGCCCTGGGAGAAATTCTGTCGGCCAGGCATCACCAACGGCGTGGAGTCAAAATAGCCGCTGCCGCTGACGTCCCAGGCCACTTCGCCCCCTTCGACGCCCAGGAAGGCGATCTGCGAGGAGCTGCCGGGGCCCATCATCGGGGGGCAACCGCCGCCGCCCATCATGGGGGGACAGCCGCCGCCGGGGCCGCAGAATTGGGCCGGCATCATGCCGCCGCCCATCGGCATTTGGGCCGAGGCTGGCGAAATCACGCCCGGACCAGGGCCGCCAACGCCGGGGCCCGGTTCCATCAATCGCTGCGAGGGCGGCAGGTTGTGAGCGACCCGACCTCCCACGCAGCCCAGCGACGTCGCCACGGCGACGCAGCAGGCTGTCACGATGGTCCACTGAAGTTTCATAGCATTCCCCCTGAAAAGGACGCCTGCGCGACGCTGCCACGCCGGGCGCTCAAAAAAGTCGCTCAATTCCTACGGCAACACACGCCGCCGTCGGATCACTTGGTTCGTTGTCGTTGCGTGAGCCAATCCGCAAGTTGCGCTGCTAGCAGCCCAGTCGTGGCGTTGGCTGCGGTTGCCGTGGACGTGCCGGGCGGCGGATCTCTAGAATCCGCGGCCTGGGGACGCGACTTCGCGAAACGGCCCAACACTCTGCGCTGCCGACGAAGGCAGTGCTTCCGGGAGTATTTGGTCGGCGCCGGACGACCCGACTCTTTGGTAAAACCGCTAAAACCGGCAAAGGAATGCCATCTTGCCCGCATTGCCAGTTCGCCTGATTGCGATCGCAGCGCTAGTTGCTATCGCCTGCGGGCGCGATGCCAGCGCTCAGCCATCGACGTGGCAGTTGCCCGCCACGCCCGCCAACGGCGGCGCCTTAGCGACCCAGTCGACCGACGGCAATGCCCTGGTCGCGCGCATGCTGGCCGGCATGGAACGCAACGTGAGTCTCACCGCCAAGGTGCGACAACGCATCTGGTTGGGCGATCGCGAGACTCAGGGCGAAGGGCAGTACTGGCACCAAAGCGTCGACAACCAACGCCGCAGCCGCTGGCAGCTGCGCACCCTCGCCGGCGGCGAGACGGTCAGTCTCGTTCAAGTGTTCGACCGTCGGTACGTGTGGACGGAACGCCGCATGGGCGAAAACCGCAAGGTGTCGCGGATCGATATCGATACTTTGCGCCGCGAAATGCTCACCCGTGCCGAAACAGCCGGCGAAGCGGCGCTAGGCGTATCGCCGCAGCAGGCGACGCTGCTGGCGCGCGGAGGCATTTCGCAGTTGTTGGCCGACCTGCAGCGACGATTCGATTTCGGCCCGCCGCGACCGGCGCTGGTCGGCGAGCGCGACAACCAGCGCGAAACGCTGGCGGTGGTGGGCGTTTGGAAACCCGCAGAGCTGACGCGGCTGTGGCAGGGCGCGCCCTACGATCCCGCCGCGCCGCCCGCGTGGCCCTTGGACCAGTGGCCCGAGCAATTGCCCCACCATGTGGTGATTCATTGCGGACGCAAGAATATGTTTCCCTATCTGATTGAGTATCGCAGCGCCGGCGATGCGGCCGCAGCCACGGCGGTGAACGCCGTGGCCAGCGTTGCGCGACCGTTGGCCAGATACGAATTCTTCGAGGAGCGCTTTGCTGCGGTGATGGACCCGCAACTGTTTCAATACGACCCCGGCGAGGTCGACTGGGTCGACGAAACGGGCAAGGTGCTCGCGAGCCTGCTACCGCTGGAGGTCCAGGAGCCTGAGGAAGAAACCGCCCTGCGGCGCCGCGTGGTGCGGTAGCGCGTCACGGCATTACGGGGCTGGGAGCTGAGAGCGGATGGCGATGGTTCTGGCCGCGGTCCTCAAAAGACTTGCTTGGCGTTCATGGTGACCACGCGATCGCATCCGCCGCGGCGGCGAATCACGTTGATGGCGCCATTGGCCTGCGAGATTTCGCGGGCCGCCTCAGGAGGCAGTCCCAGCAGGCCGGCTAGGTAAGTGCGATTCACCACGCTGTGGGCGACGACGATGATTCGTTCGCCAGTATGGGCAGCCAGCAACTCGTCGAATGCCGGGCGCACGCGACGATAAACGCTGTCGTACGACTCGCCGTCTGGGTACCCGCAGCGTCCTGCTTCTTCCACAAACCGATCGTAGGTCGGACCGTCCTCGGCGCGGATCTCCTCCCAGCTCTTGCCCTCCCAGCGACCTACGTCCACTTCGACCAGCGTCGCGACGAGCGTCACGGGCAACCCATGCGCCTCGCGAATGATCGCCGCGGTCTGCTGTGTTCGGACCAACGGACTGCTGTAAATCGCCGACACCGGCAGTCCGGCGAGCGCGTCGGCGGTGACCGCGA